>NZ_LGHL01000199.1 GCF_001908205.1 Bradyrhizobium sp. NAS80.1 | reverse complement strand
TCGGCCATGACCACGTCGGGGCCGGAGGGCTGGGAAATGTGAACGTGGCTGTCGATCCCGCCGGGAAGAGCGAGCAAACCTGTCGCGTCGATCTCGCGCGCTGCGCCTTCAATACTGTCGGCAATGCTGACGATGCGGCCGTCGCGAATGCCGATATCGGCGCGAAACTCGTCGCTGGCTGTCACGATGGTGCCGCCGCGAATGGCAAGATCGAGCTGCGTCACATGAGTCTCCGCCACTTGATGACTGCTGATGTCTGGAAGATCCGGCCCCAATCGGTGAGAGCGCGGATGTCGCCGCCCGCAAGCTCCAGGGTCCGCCACAGCGTGACGGCAACCGAGTCGAGCACCGCGATGTCCAGTTCCCGTTCGAGCGAGGCCGCAAGCGCGGCGCCGTCGAGATTGGTGCAGAGGATGACGACGGCATCGGCGCCCTCGGCCGCGACCGCCCGGACCATGCTGGCGATCGTCGCCGGCGTGACCTCACCGAAGGAGAAATTGTCGCGAAGTCCGAGATGCCGCTCCGTGTGCGGAGCGATCCCCTCCTCGGCCCAGACGCCGGCGATGCGCCGCTGCACGTCGTCCGTATAGGGCGAGACGAGACCGACGCGTTTGGCACCGAGCGCGCGGACGGCATCGATGCAGGCAAGTGTCGACGTCGTCGCCGGCACGCCTGTGCGCGCCGCGATCGCTTCGCACAGGCTCCTGTCGCGGCCGATGCCGAGCCAGCTTGCCGAAGTGCCATTCCAGGCGATGGCGTCGACTTTTGCGTCGGCCAACAGGTCCGCTGCCGGCAGCATCACCGAGGCGTCGAACTGGCTCAGTGCGGCGGCATCGAGCGCGATCTCGGTAACGCGGAAGCGCGAGAAATGCGCGGTAACGCCATCTGCTCCGGCCAGCATGGCGTTGGTGACGGGTTCGAGCACCGAATTCGAGGACGGCGTGATCATGCCGAGGCGCTTGCGCTTGGTAGACATCGATCAGGATCACCCCGTTGCGGCGGAGCGTACCGGCGCTCCTCTAAACGATCATCCGCGTCCGCATCCGTCTGTGCAACCCGCAATTTGCATGCTGCATACAATTTGTGCGATTTGCATTTCAGGCAGCAAAGGTCGCCCACAACCGACGCCAGCCGATCACGATCCCTGTGACGGAGAACACCAGGCCCAGCACGCAGAGCCCGACGATCAGCACATCACGCAGACGTGGATGCGCCAGCAGGACCGGAAAATCGAACGTGTGCAAGGCGCTGTAGAACCAGCGATAGGCGCGCCGCGACATATCCAGCCGTTGCAGCACGTTGCCATCAGCGCCGTCGATGTCGAACCACAGGTCGCCGCATCGGGAGCGATAGACCGGCGCACCCGAGGCGGTGGACTGGGCGGGATAGCCGTCATCATCGGCAAGAACGATCGGCACACCGCAGCTAGTGGCGAGGCGCATGGTTAGCTCCTGAACCTCGCGCGCGCTCAAGAATCCCGCTTGTCCATCGCGGGAGGCATCCCCCGCCTTGATCAAGATCTGGCGCTCGATATCGACCCGATCGCGTCGATAGATGGTGCCGTTGAAGGCGAACCATTCGACTTCACGGGCCGACGGCGATATCGGCTGCGGATCGAGCGATGAGGTCGCCACCCAATCCGGCGAGGCATTCGTCACTTCGGCCTCGGCCGGGCTCAGCTGCCCGCGCGAGAACAGCCGCCCGTGATCCATGGAAAGCCAGCCGCTGAAGATCCAGGTCAGCACGAAAGCCGTCACCGCGAGTCCAATGAGATGATGCAAAGCGTGCCAGCCGCGGTAGGGTGAACCGACCAACCGCCCTCGCCGCTTGATCCGCACAAGGCCAAGCACCGCGCCGAGCAGAGCTGCGATCGAGGCCAGCAGCGACAATGTCCAGACCACGCGGTCCCACAGCGCCCAGTTACTTCTGAGGACCGTCGGATAGATCCAGTGCAGCACACTCCCGGCGAGGTTCCATCCGCGTTCGCTTCGCGTCGTGTCCAGAACCACCTCTCCAGTAAGGGATGAGATATAGACCTCCGTCTTGGCGGCATCGCCGAGGGCGACGCGAAACAGCGGCCGGTGGCGATCAAAGCCGTTCGGCACGCTCCATTGATCGTAGTCCGACCGCGCAACGATCGCAGCCCGAGCGGCATCGAGCCCACGCCCGCGGGCATGATCCCGCGCGATCGCGAGCGCGAGATCGGGAGACGTCACCGATGCATCCCGTCCGTCGGATGCCCGAACCGCGCGTGCGCGCGATGGCCCCGAGACGATATAGACCGGTCCGTCGCTCCGTTGGATCAGACGAACCCGCGTGGCATCCGTGATCCCGCTCGCGGCCACGGCGTCGACGACCGCGATCCTCACCCGCGTGCGATCGACCGGCCCGAACCCGCCAAATCGCTCTGCTTCCGTCAGCGACGGAAACGGAACGAAGTGCATCACGATCCCGCTCGCGAACCACATCGCGAACAGGAGGCAGAACGCGATCCCGAGCCAGCGATGCAACAGGACGATCGCGCCCATCATGCGTTCAGAGCCTACCACTTGAACGCTGCCGAGATCTCGTAGGTGCGTGGCGCGCCGAGCAGGATCTGATCGGGATAGAACGGATCGCCCCAGATCGCGTAACGCTTGTCGGTGATGTTGCGCACACGGAAGGCCAGGCGGGCCTGGTCGACCGCACTGAACACCGTCCTGGGAATGTCGACGAAGGCATAGACGTCGGCCACGGTATAAGCGTTCATCGTGACCGTGTTTGCGTCGGTATTATAGCGGTCGCCGACGTGGCGGCCGACGATTCCGAGCTCCACCGGCCAGGGCGTGAAGAGCCGATACGACACGCCGGCATTCGCCACGATGCGCGGCACGTTGGGCGGCGTATTGCCCGAGAACGAGCCGCCGGCAAAATTGTAGTCGGCGTAGCGCGCATCGACATAGGCGATGTTGCCCCAGAGACGCAGCGGCTCGATCGGGCGTACGGCCGCCGCAAGCTCCACGCCCTTCGATTCCTGCCGTCCGGCGATGTTGAGCTGCATGCCGCCGGCCGCCGCATAGACGTTCTTGCGCTCGATATCGTAGGCCGAGAATGACCACTCCGCCCGGTTGTCCCAGAACAGGTGCTTGACGCCGGTCTCATAGGTACGCGAGGCCGTGAGGTCGAGCGGCTGGTTGGGCGCGAGCAGGAAGACGTTGTTGGCCGAGACATCCGCGCCGGTGGCGTACTGGCTGAAGAAGGTCAGGCCTGGAATGGCTTCCCAGGTGTAGCCGATGCGGCCCGTCACCGGCGCCCAATCTGTCGAGAACGGGAAGCCTGCCTTTTCCAGGCCGCTCACATTGGTCGAATTGCGGTCGAGCCCGATATGCTCGACACGCAGGCCGCCAATCAGCGCAAAGCTGCGCGTCAGTTTCAGCCTGTCCTCGAACGATAGCGCCTCGTTGTCGATACGTGCCGTCTGCTGCTGCGTCGTGAGCAAACCGTAATAGCCGCGCGCTGGATCGACCAGCGTGACGGAATCGTCGGGAAAATTGGCTGCGCCCGGCCTGACAAAATCGAGGTAGCTTGACGATACCGTCGTGACGAAACGGTTGTCGAAGCCTGCGATATCAGTATCCCATGTCAGGTCGGTGATATTGCCGACAAGGCGTTGGCTTTGCGCGACATAGAAGCGTTCCCGTTCCACCATATTCGTGATGGAGTTGAACGCCTCCACCTCGCTATTGAACCAGGTACGCTCTGCACCATAGGCATAGGCCTGGCTCTTGAGCGTCAGGTCAGGCGCCAACTTCAGCTCAAAGCCGCCCCGCAGCCACACTTCCTGTGCCACGTTGCGGTTGTCCAGGACATTGTAATTGGTATTGAAGGTGCGGTCGTCGATCGTGACCGGTCCGAGATTCGTCCCATTGAAGTTCGAGACATAACTGCCGGAGACAATGCCCGTCGTCGCGTGCGAGCCGCTGTAAGCGACCGGCACCAGCGGCGCGCCCCAATAGGCTTTCGAGCGGTCCTCCCGGTACTCGATCGCGCCCCAGACCTTCAGACTGTCGGAAATGCGGTAATTGAGCTGGCCAGAGACGTCGAACGTTTTCGTGTTGGTGTCGTCGGCAAAGCCGTTGAGCGAGGAACGGCTGATGTCGAAGCGGTAGTCGAGGCCCTGTACATTGGTGTTGCCGCCCGAGCCGTAATGGACGCCGAACGAGTTGAGCGAATCCCAGGAGAAATCCGCCTCATTCCGGACCGGCCCGGTGTGCGGCTGCTTCGTGACTAAGTTGATTGCGCCACCGGCGGCACCTTCGCCCGACATCAGCGAGGCAGGACCTTTGAGGAATTCCACGGCTGCGAGATTGGCCGTATCCGTGATCCGCGATGTCATGTTCTGCGGGCCGATCTTGATGCCGTTGTAGAGCATGTTGATCTGGCTGTTGGTGAAGCCGCGCATCGAGAAGGCGGAAGGTTCGGCCGGATTGTCGCCGGATGTGACGCCCACCGCGCCCTGGGCCACCTCCGACACGGTGCGATAGCCCTGCTCGCGCATGGTTGCGGCCGAAATCACCTCGACGGTCGCGGGAATCTCACGCACGGTCAGGCCGAGGCGCGAGGCGCTTACGGCCACAGCGTTGCTGTTGAGCGGCGTCTGTGTCTGCGTGGCTGCTGTCGGCGCGACAGGCTTTGGCGCGGCCGACGCGGTC
>NZ_LGHL01000198.1 GCF_001908205.1 Bradyrhizobium sp. NAS80.1 | reverse complement strand
ACTTCGACGTATCCATCCCAATGCGGATAATCTGGCTCACGGACGGCTCCTGTGAATGAGTTTCTGACAACCTCATTCTGGCACATTGATGCCGTAGGGGGCCGTCCACCCCATCAACCACAGGAAGTGGCTTGGCGAAGACTGGTGATTAGTCAGTCTTCGCGCGGTATTGATCTTCGCTAATTAGACAACGCGGTATGGGTCCCTGCTTTCGCAGGGACGACAGCGAGGATGTGGCGGCAGCTCCTGCCTCACATCGGCGGCGTAATCCCGTCCCGGCCGACGTTCACCCGGTTGGCTTCCAGGGAACCGTCGTCCTTCTTCGCTGCACCGAAGATAATCAGTTTTGCGCCAGGCTTGATCTCGGACTTGTCGCTGGCGATGAAGGTCACGACCGGCGTGTCCGGCGGCACCACCACTTTCTTCTCGCCGTCCTTGTACTTGACCAGGATGTTCTGGCCGTCGGTGCCCTTCACCGTCTGCGCCACGGTGGCGTTGGTCATGGTCGAGTTGGCGCGCGCATCCCAGGGGCGGAAACCTTCGGCGGCGCCACGCTGGTTCTCCGGGAAGATGTGCACGGCGATCGCCTTCTGGGTGCCGTCGGGCTCGGGCATCCCGGTGACGCCGATATAGGAACCTTCCTTGATCTCGGACAGCTGCGTCTTCACCACCGCGAAGACGGCGACGTTGTCGGTCATGCGCACCTTCACGTCACTGCCTTCGCGCGTCTTGATGCCGAGCGTGTTACCATCGACACTTTCGATGGTGCCGCGAATGCGGACCATCGGCGCCTGCTGCGCCGAGGCAGAAGAAACGACGATAAATGCAGCGATTGCAGCCACGGCGGCGCGTGGCATCCAGTTGTTCGGCTTCGGCATGGCCTTGTCCCTCCAAGACGCCGCGGCGATGGCGTTGCGACGATCAGACACGGCAACCCCGCGCGACCGCCGCTATTCCCTCAATTTTTTGAGCATGATCTCCGCGCAAACGCGTTCCGCGTTTGTCGCACAGTTTGCGCTAACGCGGCCCTTCGGGTCCGGATCATGCTCTGCCGATCACATCGGCGGTGTCAGGCCATCGCGGCCGACGTTGACGCGGTTGGTCTCGAACGAGCCGTCCGGCAACTGTTGCATGAAGGCAATGACCTTGGCGCCCGCCTTCAGATCGGACTTGTTGCCGGGCACGAAGGTCACGACCGGTGTCGTATCGGCGACGAACACCTTCTTCTCGCCGTCCTTGTATTTGACCAGCAGCGTATGGCCGTCATTGCCGACCACGCTCTCCGACACCGTGGCATTGGTCATGCTGGAGTTCGGCTTCAAGTCATAGGGCCGCGAGCCCTCGCCGGTACCGCGCATGCTCTCCGGAAACACATGGACCTCGACCGCGTTCTGGCCACCGTCCGGTCCCGGCACCGTGGTGGCGCCGACGAAGGAGCCGACCTTGATGTCGGACAGCGAAATCCTGGTGACGCCGGACACGCGCACGTCCGATGCGATATGGAGCTTGACGTCTTCACCGCTACGCGACTTGACCTGCATCGTGTCGCCATCGACGCTCTCGATCGTGCCGCGCACGCGCGTCGGAACAGGTGCTTTCTGCGCGAATGCACAAAGGGTCGAAGTGGCCACCATCGCGACGGCGATGAGCGGACGCGTGAAAGTTGCACGTTGAACAGTCATGGCGGTCTCCGGTTGTCCCCACGGGGGATAGAACTCCGGAGACCCTGCGCTATTCTTTCAAGACTTTGTGAGATCGGCCTCGATCAGCGCACGCAGCTCCGCCGTCACCTCAGGCCTTTGGCCGAACCACAATTCGAAGCCGCGCACCGCCTGATGCAGGAGCATGCCAAGCCCGTCGGCGGTCTTCAACCCAAGCGCCTGCGCAGCCGCCAGCAGCGGCGTCACCAGCGGGACATAGACGAGATCGGCGACGACGGCCTGTTGCGGCAGGCGCGCCACGTCAACTTCGAGTGGGGGCTGGCCGTGCATGCCGAGCGATGTCGTGTTCACGAGTAGTTTCGCGCCGGGCAGCATGTCGTTGACCGCGTCCCATCCGATCGGGTGCACGTTTGGGCCGAACTGTTTCGCGAGCGCCTCCGCGCGCGCGAGCGTGCGGTTGGCAAGATGGATGCGACTGACGCCGCGTTCGAGCAGGCCGAACACGACCGCGCGCGAGGAGCCGCCGGCGCCCAGCACCAGCGCCTCGCCCGCCTTGTCCCAGCCGGGCGCGCTGGCATCGAGATTGCCGATGAAACCTTCGACGTCGGTATTGGTCGAACGCAGCTCGCCATCCTCGAACCACAGCGTATTGGCGGCGCCCACGGCTTTTGCGCGCGCATCGGGCGTCGACAGCGCCAGCACGCCCTCCTTGTGCGGGATGGTGACGTTGGCACCGACGAAGCCGCGCAGCGACAGCCGCAGCACGAAATCGCGCAGGTCATCCGGCGGAACCGCCTCGATGACATACCCCCCCCTCGATACCGAGCGTGCGCAGCCAGTAATGATGGATCAGTGGTGAGCGCGAATGCGCGGCCGGCCATCCGATCAGACAGGCTGCGGGAGTTTTGGGCGCGGTCATCTTTCCCTCGGGTCGTATTCGAGGCGATCCATTTCGCGTCCCGTGGGCGCTGTCAAGCGCGCGGACGCCGCGTCGCCCCGGCCACGGTCGCGGCCAACGCCAGCACAGCGCCGGCGGCGAACCGGATCGCGGCAAGCGGTCCGCTGCTCAGGCTGACGGCGAGGAACTGGCCGACCTTGACCAGCGCGCTGGTGACATAGGTGAGAATTCAGCATTCCGAAACACCACCGCCGTGACGCGGTAGTGTCGATCAAACCGGCCGGCTTGAGAAGTGCGCGCCGCTAGCCCGCGGCTGCGTCATTGGCCGCAGGCTGCGCCGCGCCGCCCTTGATGTCGGCGACCGCGCGCGCGATGGTCTCGCGATATCGGGCGCGTGACCGGGTCACACCATGGGTCAATAGCGCGCGTCGGACCACGGGCGACGCCCCGGTGATGAACAGGCGGATGCCCTGGCGCTGCGCCTTGGCGGCGACGCGACCGATCACGTTCGCCGCGGTCGAATCCAGGAACGGCACCGCGGCGAAATCGACCACGAAGGCCTTGCGCTTGTCGGCGATGTCGTCGAGCACGCCTCCGATCGCGGACGCTGCACCGAAGAAGAACGCGCCGGTAATGCGATAGACCAGCACATCGCGGTCGAGCGCAAGGGCGGGATCGTAGGGTACGCGCTGGCCATTGGCGTCATCAGGACGATCGGCCGCCACCAGCGGCGAGCGCTCCTCGATGCCCGTCATCTCCGCCATGCGGTGAATGAACAGCACCGCGCCCAGCGCGAAGCCGACCAGAATGCCTTCGGTCAGGTCGCGGAAGATCGTCAGCAGGAAGGTCGAGAGCAGGACGACGGCATCGCCCCAGGAGGAGCGCAACAGCGTGGCGAATTCCTGCTTCTCCGCCATGGTCCAGGCCACCACGACGAGCACGGAGGCGAGCGCGGCGAGCGGGATGTAGCTGGCGAGCGGTGCTGCGATCAGCATGAACAGCAGCAGGAAGACCGAATGCAGCATGCCCGCGATCGGCCCTCGCGCGCCGGCGCGGATGTTGGTGGCAGTGCGCGCGATCAGGCCGGTGACGCAGATGCCGCCGAACAGCGCCGAGCCGATATTGGCCGCTCCCTGCGCGACCAGCTCGCAATTGGAGCGGTGACGGCGTCCGGTCATGCCGTCGGCCACTACCGCCGACAGCAGCGATTCAATCGCAGCCAGCAGCGCGAATGCGATTGCATCCGGCAGCACCGCCGTCGCCTTCGCGAGCGAGAACGCCGGCAAGGCCGGCGACGGCAATTCGCGCGGAATTCCGCCGAAGCGCGAACCGATGGTCTCAATCGGCAGCGACAGCACTGCGCTCGCGATCGCCGCGAGCACGACCGCGATCAGGATGCCGGGCCAGGACGGCCGCCAGCGCCGCAGTCCGGCGATGATGGCAATGCTGACGACAGCGACGACCACCGCGGACGGGTTGATGGTGTGCAGGCCTCCGGCCAATGCGACGAGCTTCGGAACGAACTCGCTGGGCTCCTTCGCGGCAAGCGTGATTCCGCCGAGATCGCGAAGCTGGCTTGCGAAGATGATCACGGCGATGCCCGCGGTGAAGCCCACGGTGACCGGATAGGGAATGAACTTGATGTAGGTGCCGACGCGCAGCAGGCCTACGGCGATCAGGATCACGCCCGCCATCATGGTGGCGAGGATGACGCCGTCGACGCCGTGCCGCTCCGCGGTTACCGCGACCAGCACGATGAAGGCGCCAGCGGGTCCGCCGATCTGGAACCGGCTGCCGCCGAGCAGCGACACGATGAAGCCGCCGACGACCGCGGTGTAGAGGCCCCGATCCGGCGTCACGCCCGAGGCGATGGCGATCGCCATCGACAGCGGCAGCGCGACGATCGCGACGGTGAGGCCGGCGAACACGTCGGCGCGAAAATCCGCAACGCCATAGCCTTCGCGCCACACGGTGACGAGCTTTGGCAGATAGAGTTCGGCGAAGGTCGGCTGGCGAAACGGACGCAGCCCGCCTGCGTGATCGCTAGTGATGCTCATGCCCCACAATGCTCCACTGCATCGTACGGCCCGCGCTTCCGCGTGCGCGACGATGTCCTAGGTCACCCTGATCCCGAGCACGATCAACGCCCGATCATGCTCCTACGCGGCGCGGCGGCCCCGGCTCCCTCAGGCGAACGCCACGCCCGCCGCTGTCGCTGCGCGCCTGCTCGCCGATCAGCTCAACGCCGGCCCGGTCGAACGCCTCGACCACCTTGATCAAGGTCTCGACCACGCCGCGAACATTGCCGGTGCTGGCTTCCATCCGCTGGATGGTCGGCAGCGAAACGCCGGCGAGCTCGGCCAGGGTTTTCTGGTCAATGCCGAGCAGCGCCCGAGCTGCCCGCATCTGGAATGACGTGATCACCTTGGCCTCACGTATCAGAGTTTATAAGTGATATTTGACGCATATACAATGATGTAAAATACATCATTCGCGGGCGAACGCAAGCGTTAACCTCTCCCCGCCCTTCCGCGGGAAGAGGTCGGATCGCCCCGGCGATGCGAAGCATCGTCCGGTGCGATCCGGGTGAGGGGCAAGGCACACGGCTGCCACGAGCGAATATCCATCCGGCTCGTGAAGCCATCGAACGCATTCGACTCACAACTCGGACTGCCCCCATGGAGGCAGCCCCTCACTCCACCCTCTCCCCGTAAGGACGGGGAGAGGGGTCGAGAAAGCTGTGGCTCCCTGACGACTCACGCCGCGTGCTGATGCGCGGCGATGATCTGGTCGGCGGCGCGCCCCGTGACTTCGGCCATGTGATCGAACTGACGGGTGAAGCTGCCGGCGCCGGCGGTGGCCGAGCGCAGTTCGACGATCAGTTCGCCGATCTCGGCTTCCGGCATCATGGCGCGGACGCAATCCCAGCCGCTCCAACCGTCGCGGGTGTCGAAGCCGAGGATCTGGCCGCGCCGCGCCGACAGGATCGCGTTGATCTTGGCGGTGGCATCGGTCGGACAGACGATCTCGACCACGTGGATCGGCTCCAGCAATACTGGCTGGCATTGCGGCAGGCCCTCGTTGAGCCCGATCCGCGCCGCCGTGCGGAAGGCAAGATCGGAGGAGTCGACGCTGTGATAGGAGCCGTCGGTCAGCGTCACCTGCACATCGGTGACGGGGAAGCCGAGCGGGCCGCGTGTCAGTCCGTCGACGACGCCTTCCTCCACCGCCGGGATGTAGTTGCGCGGCACCGCGCCGCCCACCACCTTCTCGGTGAACTTGAAGCCGTCACCGCGCGGCAACGGCTTGATGTCGAGCACGACGTCGCCGAACTGACCGTGGCCGCCGGACTGCTTCTTGTGGCGGCCGCGCTGGGTGATCGGCTTGCGGATCGTCTCCTGATAGCCGATCGCAGGCGGATGCGACGAGATCTTCACGCCGAAGCGGTCGCGCAGTCGCTCGACCTCGACGCGCAAATGCATCTCGCCCTGCCCCCACAACACGGTGTCATGGGTCTTGGCGTTCTGCACGATCACGAGCGAGGGATCCTCCTCGTGCAGACGCGCCAGCGCCTGGCCGAGCTTGACGTCGTCCTTGCGGTCGTCGGCCGCAATCGAGGCCGCCAGCACCGGCGGGCTCGGCTCGACACTGATCAGCGCGGCCGGGAGAGTCTTCCCGTTCGAGACGGTGTCGCCGGTCTTGATCGGATCGAGCTTGCCGAGCGCCACCGTGTCGCCGGCTTCGGCCGAGGCACGCTTGGTGTCATGCGCACCGCTAACGGCGAGGATGCCGGAGACGCGGCTGGTGCCGCCGGACGAGGATTGCAGCATCGCGCCGTCGTCGAGACGGCCGGTGAGCAGCCGTGTCAGCGACAGTTTTCCGCCGTGCTGCGAATGCAGCGTCTTGAAGACATAGCCGATCGCATCGCCGCTGTCGGGCACGCCGAGACGCTTGGCCGTCTCCGTGACGCCAGGCGCTTCGTGGCGCAGCGCCTTCATCAAGCGCAGCACGCCGTTTTCGCGCGCGGCCGAACCGAGCAGCACGGGGCAAATCAGCCCTTCGCGCAGTTCACGGGCGAGATCATCGAACACGGCATCGCGCGGCGGCTGGATATCCTCCAGCAACTGCTCCATCAGCGCGTCGTCGTGATCGGCAAGCTTCTCCAGCATCGAGAAGCGGGCCTCCTTCTCGCGATCGAGATTGCCGGCGTCGAGCGCGACCACCTCAGACGCCTTGTGCTCGCGATAGACGAACGCGCGTTCCAGCGCGAGATCGACGAAGCCCTCGATCAGATCGCCCTTCCAGATCGGGATCTGGCGCAGCACCAGCGGTACGCGCGAGGCGGGCTGGAGCGTTGCGAGCGTCTCGCGGATGCGCTTGTTGGCGCGGTCGATCTTGTTGAGGAACAGGAAACGCGGGATCTTCATCTCTTCCAGCTCGCGCAGGATGATCTGAAGCTGCGGCAGCTTCTTCTCGTCGGCCTCGCAGACCACGACCGCAGCATCGACCGCGGGCAGCGCGGCGCGCATGTCGTGGGCGAACTCGACGGAACCGGGACAATCCAGGAAGGTATAGCTGTCGCCCATGAAACTCGTGGTGGCGGCAGTCAGGCCAACAGTCATCTTGTGAAGACGGGCCTCGGTACTGGCGTCGCCGACGGAGGTTCCGGCGTCGACGCTGCCGGCGCGCGGGATTGCGCCCGTTCGCGCCAATATTGCTTCGAGAAGAGTGGTTTTACCGCTTTGGAAAGGGCCCACCAGCGCGATGCACCGTGGACCTCGGGGACTTCTGACGTCTTGTCCCATTCGCCGCCTCCTTGGTGTGGAGCTCGGCCCATGATTGGGTCGGCAACCGCAGATGCTCTGCCCGTCCCCGAAGTTTGGCAAGCATCAAACGTCGCTGCGGTGCGTCGTCAGTAAGTCTTAATGACTGTCGAGATCAGTTTAGCCTCGAGCCCCGGTGTTTCACCTCTCCCCGGCGGGGAGAGGTGAAGAGGCTCGTCCGCGATGGCCGGGCGTCTTAACTTAGCGGCCGGGGCGGAGCTCCAGATCCGCGAGGCCGGCGGCGACGTTGAGACCGACCTGGCCCTGCACGCTGAGCGGCTGGAGCGCGATCGAATTGTTGGAGCCGCCGACCAGCACGTTGCCACCCAAGCCGACACCGACCGAGGCACTGCCCTGTGCGCCTGCATAATTGCCCGAGAGGTCGCCGGGCCCGAGCCGTTCGACCGGCGCGAACACGCCCCACGCCAAAGCCGTCTCTTGCGTGATGCCGATGTCGAGGCCGACCTTGCGGATCGTCGCGACATAACGGTCTTCCGGCAAGCCTTCGGCGCGCAGCACGCAGCCGAGATTGGTCACCGATCCCACCACGAAGCCGATGCTGGCGCCGCCGCGGCATTCGAGCACGCCGACCCGCACCATCCGCTGCTGTTGCGCACCGCTGTTCACGACGGAGGCAACGAGGCTCGCAGCGGTCATCCCGGCGAGGAGGAGTGAGCGGCGCATGAAATGTCTCCGGCTATGAATGTGAATGCGAGCAGAGAGGACGCCCGGCAAGCGGCGCGCGCTGCTCTATGCCACAAGAGTCCTGGGGGAGCCAGATCGCGCGCCGCAAATAAAAAGGCCCGCTTGGAAAGCGGGCCTTTTCGATGTCGCGTTACGACAAGCTCAGCGCAGATTGCCGCAGAAGCGCTGGATGCGCTTGCAGGCGTCTTCGAGGTCCGAGGTCTTGGTCGCGTAGGAGATGCGGAATGCCGGGCCGAGGCCGAAGGCCGAACCCTGCACCACGGCGACGCCTTCGGTCTCCAGCAGCTCGGTCACGAACTGCTCGTCGTTCGAGATCACGTTCCCCGACGGCGCTTTCTTGCCGATCGTGCCGGCGCATGACGGATAGACGTAGAACGCGCCCTCGGGGCGCGGGCACTCGATGCCATTGGCCTGGTTGAGCATGGAGACGGCGAGGTCGCGGCGCTCCTTGAACACCTTGTTGTTGGCGGGGATGAAGTCCTGCGGACCGTTGAGCGCCTCCACCGAGGCCCACTGCGCGATCGAGCACGGGTTCGAGGTTGACTGCGACTGGATCGTCGCCATTGCTTTGATGAGATGCGCCGGACCGCCGGCATAGCCGATGCGCCAGCCGGTCATGCAATAGGCCTTCGACACGCCGTTCACCGTGAGCGTGCGGTCGTAGAGGCTGGGCTCGACCTGCGCGACCGTGGTGAACTGGAAGTCGTCATAGACGAGGTGCTCGTACATGTCGTCGGTCATCACCCACACATGCGGATGCTTGACCAGCACGTCGGTGAGCGCCTTCAGCTCGGCCCTGGTGTAGGCCGCGCCGGTCGGGTTCGACGGCGAGCACAGGATCACCCATTTGGTCTTCGGCGTGATCGCGCGTTCGAGCGCCTCGGCCTGGAGCTTGAATCCGGTCGCAGCGGTGCAGACTACCGGCACCGGCTCGCCGCCCGCGAGCGCCACCATCTCGGGATAGCTGACCCAGTAGGGCGCGGGGATGATCACCTCGTCGCCCGGATTGATGGTCGCCATCAGCGCGTTGTAGAGCACCTGCTTGCCGCCGGTGCCGACGATGATCTGGTTCGGCTTGTAGGCGATGCCGTTCTCGCGCTGAAACTTGCCGATGATGGCTTCCTTCAGCTCGGGAATGCCGTCGACGGCGGTGTACTTGGTCTTGCCGGCTTCGATGGCACGGATCGCCGCCAGCTTGATGTTGGCGGGCGTGTCAAAATCGGGCTCGCCGGCGCCGAGGCCGATGACGTTGCGGCCCGCCGCTTTCAGCGCGCGTGCTTTATCCGTGACCGCGATGGTCGCGGACGGCTTCACACGGTCGAGCGCAGCGGCAAGGAAGGACATCGTCATCTCCTGACAAGCGTCGTGAACCCTTTGGCCTCACGACTCTGATTGTGGGAATGGAAATACCCTAAAACGTGTGCCGCTGCACCGCAAGAAACTTCGGCCCGATCCCGAAAAAGTTTACGGATTTCGAGCGTTTCGAGGCGCGACGTCCCGCAATATTCCGCAACTTTGCCGTCCAAATCCCTCATATCCGGCAAGGCCTGTCCTCGGAGCAATTTTGCGTTGCGCGTCACCGTGAAACCAGAACGTCGTCATGCCCCGGGCTTGCCGTCTTCGCTGAAGCTTCGCCGGCCCAACACCGGTAGCCTGGCGGAGCCGGGTCTTGGGCATTCACGTTCTTGGTACCGCGTGGCATGGCGTAGATGGCCGGGACATAGGCGAGCGGAAACGACGCCGTCCTTCGGACGGAGTGCCCGGCCATGACGATGCGGACGCTTAAACGCCTAGACCCGCTTGCTTTGTCCGTTCACAAGTGCGCGGCGCGATGCATCGGCATGTTGACGCAAGCGTGATCTGATTTGCATCGTCGCGCGGAAATGATCTTCCGCAGCGCTGCAGTGCGGTAGGGTTTTCGAGTTTTTCTATGAGCCAACCCTTGCGGCGGATTCGCATCGGCATCATTGTTTAACCGCGCTGCGGGACGGCAACCGCAGCGCTTTCCCGTCCATTGGAATCGAACTCCCAGAATGTACAAGCTCTATTCGATGCAACGATCGGGCAACAGCTACAAGGTCCGCCTTGCGCTTGCGCTGTTGAACGTTCCCTACGAAGCGGTCGAGGTGGACATTCTGCGCGGCGAGAGCCGCACGCCGGACTTTCTGACCAAGAACCCGTCAGGCCAGGTGCCGCTGCTCGAGGTCGGCGGGGACCGCTATCTCGCAGAGTCCAACGCCATCCTCTGGTATGTCGCCGTCGGCACGCCGCTGGCACCGGAGAGCCGCATCGATCGCGCTGAGGCGCTGCAATGGATGTTCTTCGAGCAGCACGCGCTCGAGCCGAACATCGGCGCCGCCTATTTCTGGCTGTCGCTGGTCAAGGGCGGTCGCGACCTGCAGACCCACGCGCTCGAGGACTGGATGGAGCGCGGCTATGGCGCGCTCCAGGTGATGGAGAACCACCTCAAGACCAACGCCTATTTCGCCGCCCGCCAGCTCACGGTCGCCGACATCGCACTCTACGGCTACACCCATCTGGCCGACCGCTGCGACTTCGACCTCTCGACCTTCCCGGCGATCCGGGACTGGCTGAAGCGCGTGGAAGCCGCGCCCGGCTTCGTGGCGATGGACTGGCGGCCGGCCGACATCGACGATCCCGCCAGCATCGCCGCCGGCGCCTGATGGCCGTCGAATAGCGGGTATAAGGGTAATCCTTGCCGCAATCTCGCCATATTCGGCGTGGTAGCCGCCGCAATGTTGCCGGTTGAAATGGTGAAATTCCTGGGCGTCGCGGGTGATTCGCTCGCACGTTGAAGGATTTAGACCATGACTCGGGCGTCCGGCACGGCAGGCTTTCAGGGCCGTCCCGCTACCGTCGCGTCTTCCCGGCTGACCAATGCGGTCGCGGCCTCGCTCGCCGTTGCCGCCCTCTCGCTGTGCCTGATCGTTACCCTGACGGTGCTGTCGATCAAGGCGACCATGGCGATGGGCCTGCCGATCTGATCCCCGTTTCATCCTGGGCCAGCCTTCACGGCGCCGCGTGACCCGCGCCGACCGGCATCGCGACAGGACGTCAATGAAATCGCCTGTGATAGCTGTTGCAATCACCCTGACTGCGGCCATCCTGGTCGCGGCGTCGCTGCTGATTGTCACCGGCATGCGCAAGACCTCGGGCACGTCGACGCTCAATGCGCCTGCGCTGCAGCAACGCCTGAGGCAGGCGCACTTGGTCTAAAATCATTCGAAAGCTTTGCCCGCCTTCGCAGCCTCCCCTTAAGCGTTCGGCACGAAACTGCATTGCGCTCGCGCAACCATAGGTCAGTCTGACGGTCTTGGCTCGTCCAGGGAGGAACGAGAAAGGCCCATGCGGTTCGGATGGCGTGCGATCTGCGGTCCAGCGCTGACGGCAGCGATCGCGCTGCTGGCGGTCCTGCTCGATCGCTACGTCGCTGTCCCCTCACCTGCGCCGCTGTTCGTCTGCATCGTAGCCCTTGCCGGCGCGCTGTCGGGTTTCCCCTCAGCCATGACCGGCGCAGCCCTCGCGGTCATTGGCGCGACGCTGTTCGTCCTCAACCACCGCGCCGCTCCCTTCGATCCCACAGCGGATCTGGTCCAGCTCGGCCTCCTGGCCGTGACGGTTGCGGCCACCGCAGGCATCACCGGCCTGATGCGCGAGCGGCTGCTCGGCACATTTGCCACCGAGCGCCGGAGCCACGCCACCGCTGTGCGGCTGTCGGCCGCGCTCGACCAGGTCGATATCGGCATCGTGCTGCTCGATGCCGAGACGCGGGCCGAATTCATCAACCGCGCGTTCCGCGATTATTTTGCGGTGCCGGACGACGTCGCCGACGGCAAGCCGCCTTTCATCGCGCTGATGTATCACGGCCGCGATACCGGCGCGTTCGAGCTGCCGGAGGACGAACTCGGCACCTTCATCGCGCAGCGCATGGAGATGGTGCGGATCGGCGATGCTACGCCGATCAACATCGACTTGCGCGGTGGGCGAGGTGCTGCGCTTCGTCTGCACCGTGCTGCCCGACGGCGGGCGCAGGCTGAGCTATACGCCCGTCACCGATCTCGTACGCCATACCGATGCGGCCTCACGCGCCGACTACTACCGCTCGCTACGCGATCCCGCGAGCCGCAAGCTGACCCGGTACCTGCGCGTCGTCGAGTGATGCGACGACACGATTGATCGAAAGCGCGATCATCACGTATGAAGGACGCTTCATCGGGCTCTTTGCCTTGTCTCCTCCGAGATCGCGGAATTCACAGATGTCCCTCACCATTCGCTCCGTCACACGGCAGGATTACGATCAGTGGCTGCCGCTATGGGACGGCTACAATGCCTTCTACGGCCGCTCCGGCCCGACCGCGCTCGCTGGCGAGATCACGCGCGTGACGTGGCAGCGCTTCTTCGATGCCTATGAGCCGATGCATGCGCTGGTCGCCGAGAGCGACGGCCGCCTGCTTGGACTGACGCACTATCTCTTCCATCGTAGCACCACCGCCATCGAGCCGTCCTGCTATTTGCAGGATCTGTTCACGCTAGAGGCCGCGCGCGGCAAGGGCGTCGCCTCTGCGCTGATCTATGGCGTCTATGAGCGCGCAAAGCTCGCGGGATCGCCGCGCGTCTACTGGCAGACGCACGAGACCAATCTCACGGCACAGAGCCTGTACGACAAGGTTGCCGAGCGCTCCGGCTTCATCGTCTATCGCAAGATCTTCTGATTTTCATGAGCCGGGAGCCCTGTGGATAACTTGCCTGTCACCTGCGCGTAACACTCAGGGGATAGGTTACGCCTTGCGTCTGATCAGGCCCCCGTCACCGATCAAGCGCCCCAAAGCGGTCCCCGTCAGCTGCCGCGTCTGACCGGGGCCGCATTTTTTTGTCTGAAATTGTCAGCATGGCAGCAACGCGGCGAGCGGCTTGCCGGTAGCGCGCACCGCGGTCACAATAGACCGCCGCTTATCTCTGACAGGATCTCCCATGGAAATTCGCAATCTCGGCGCCTCCGGCCTTCGCGTATCTGCGGTCGGACTCGGCTGCAACAATTTCGGCCAGCGCACGGATCTGGAGACCTCGCGCAAGGTGATCCATCGCGCGCTCGATCTCGGCATCACCCTGTTCGACACCGCCGACATCTATTCGAACATGGGCGGCTCGGAAAATGTGCTCGGCGCCGTGCTGGGCGATCGCCGCAAGGACATCGTGCTGGCGACGAAATACTCCAAGCCGATGGCGGAGGACGGAACCAAGCAGGGCGCCTCGCGCCGCTACATCATGGAAGCGGTGGAAGCGAGCCTGAAGCGGCTGAAGACTGATTACATCGATCTCTACCAGCAGCACGACTATGACCCGCTGACGCCGATCGAGGAGAGCTTGCGCGCGCTCGACGATCTCGTCCGGCAGGGCAAGGTGCGCTACATCGGCAACTCGAACTTTCCGGCCTGGCGGGTCGCCGAGGCGGAATATGTCGCACGCGCGATGAATGTCAGCCGCTTCGTCTCCTGCCAGGACGAATATTCCCTCGTCGTGCGCGACATCGAGAAGGACTTGCTGCCGGCCGCGCAGGAATACAAGCTCGGACTATTGCCGTTCTTCCCGCTCGCAAGCGGACTTCTGACCGGTAAATACCGGAAGGGCGAGGCAGCGCCTGATGACACCCGTTTCGGCAAGGTACGGCGGCTGCGCGACCGCTACGTCACGCCGCGCAACGAGGACATCGTCGAGAAGCTCACGGCCTTTGCGAAGGCGCGTGGCCATTCGATGCTCGAGCTTGCCTTCTCCTGGCTCGCCGCGCGCCCGCAGGTGTCGAGCGTGATCGCCGGCGCCACCCGCGTCGAGCAGATCGAGGAGAATGTGAAGGCGATCGCGTGGAAGCTCAGTGCCGAGGAGATGGCAGAGATCGACAGGATCACCAAGGGCTAGAGCATGATCCGGACCCAAAGGGCCGCGTTAGCGCAAAGTATGCAGCGGTTTTCCCTCGCGACAAGCGCGGAACGCGCTTGCGCGGAGATCATGCTCAAACAATAACCGGCGCGGCGCTACTTCGCGCCGCGTCCCACCGTCTGCATCACCTCGAAGCCTTCGAACTGGGGATGGCCGAGATAAAGCGGCTTGTTGTCGCCCGCCCGATTATGCGCCGCGCGAAACGCTTCCGACTTCGTCCAGGCCTCGAACGCGGCGTGGTTCGCCCAAACCGTGTGCGAGGCGTACAGCGTGTGGTCCTCGAGCTCGGGCCCGCGCAGCAGATGGAATTCCACGAAGCCCGGCACCTTGTCCAGATGCGTGTCTCTTGTGAGCCAGACCTGCTCGAAGGCAGACTCGGAGCCCTTGGCGACGCGGAAGCGGTTCATGGCGATGTACATGCGGGAAGTCTCCTGATGTTCGGCTGATTATTTCGTCATTCCGGGATGCGCCGCAAGGCGCAGGCCCGGAATCCATGTTTCCGCGGATGAACGGATTCCGGGTTCGCGCTGACGCGCGCCCCGGAATGACGGCCTAGACAACCAGCCCCTTCATCGGGCGCGCGGCGGCGCTGTCGGGGAAGACCGTCTCGGCCAATACGCGATCGGACAGGCCGAACTGGCCCTGCAGCACGCCCTTGATCACCGAGCGCAGATCGGTGGTGGGTTTGAGGTCGCGGGCCTCATAGAGGTTGGCGAGCTTCAGGCCCGGCCAGTCGGAGATGACGCGGCCGCCTTTCACGGCGCCGCCGGCGAGCAGCGCGATAGTGCCGGTGCCGTGGTCGGTGCCGTCGGTTCCGTTGATGCGCGCAGTGCGGCCGAACTCGGTGGCAACGACGACGACGGTGTCGCGCCAGCGACCGCCGAGGCCGCTTTCGAATTCGGCGAGCGCGCCGTCGAGCCCGCCGAGCAGGAACGCCAGCCGCCCGACTGGACCGCCTTCATTGGCATGGGTGTCCCAGCCGTCAAAAGCGAGCGCCGCGATGCGCGGACCATCATCGGCCACCATCAGTTTTGCCGCGCCGCGCGCCACCTGGCGCATCTGCGCGACGGCATTGCCGCCATTGATCCCTCCCTTGGGCTTCATGTCGTCGCCGCTGGCGGCCTTCTCGAGCTGGAGGCCTTGCGACAGCGCCGAGGCCAGCGCTGGATCACGGTGACGGTAGAGATCGACAAGACGCATCGCGGTGTCATCGTCGGCCTGTGGCAGTGCGACCGGCGCCCAGCCGACGGTCGGCGCATTGCCGCGCAGCACCAGCGGCGTGGTCGGCCCCACCGCAAGACCGCTCGACACGCGCTCGCCGCGCGGCAGCGCTTCCAGCGCGCGGTTGAGCCAGCCGGACTGCACGCGGCCGGGACCGGCGTAGCCGCTTTCAAGCACGTCCTGGCCATCGAAATGCGAACGCTCGCGATAGGGCGTCGCGACCGCGTGGATCACCGCGGCATGCATGTCGCGATACATGCGCGCAAATTCCGGCATCGCCGGATGCAGCCCGAAGAAGGGATCGAGCATGATCGCGGGATGCGCACCGCTCGTCGCGAGCGCGATCGAGCCATGCAAGCCGGCATAGTCAGGATCACCGACGGGCGCGACCGTCGCGAGCCCATCGAGCGCGCCGCGCAGGATCACCACGATCAGCCGCGGATCGCGCCCGTCGGCCGCACGGGCGAATTTCGGCAGATAGGCCCAGGCCGCAAAGGAGGCGCCGCCGAGCAGCAGGCCGCGGCGCGAGGTGAGGAGCCGGTTCTCAACGCAATCCAACATCATCACCTCCTCTGCATTTCCGGCGACATCAACAGCAGCGCCAGCGCCTGCTGGCGCGACTCCGCACGCTCGATGGTCCGCCGCGTTTCGACCGAGGCCGCATCCGCCGCCGCGAATTCCAAGAGGTCGAGCGGGTCGATGTTGTTGCCGAGCCGCGCGCCCATTTGCGCTGCAATGTCGAGCCGGAGCTTGATCCCTTCGGGCGCGGCCCAGGCCACGCTGGTATCGGGAAAGCCATTAGGGCCGGCCGGCGACCACAGCGGCTGTCCAAGCAAATTGAGATTGTTCAGATAGGCGCCGGGATCCTCCGGCACGCGCGCGAGCAGCCGGCCGCTTGCGATCACGAAGTCGTAAGGCGAGCGCATCTTGGTCAGCGGCGCCTTCCAGGCCTCGTCGGAATCGACGAGCGCAACGGCCATCGCCTTGAGGTCACCGTCGGTCTTGACGAAGACGTCGCGCAGGCGCGCGACCAGTGCTTGTGGCGGATCGTCGGCGACGAAATGCCGGACGAATTTCGTGGCGATGAACTTCGCGGTCGACGGATGGCGCGCGATGTCGGCGAGCGCGGCCTCGCCCTGCCCAAGGCCCGCCGCCTCGTAGGTCTTGCCGAGCAGCACCTGCGGCCCGGGCTGGTGCGCGTTGCTGTTGAAGACGAAGGAGCCGGGGGTGCCGAGCTGCCCCTGCCGGCCGGCAAAGGTCCAGCCCGTGATGATGCGCGCGAGCGAGGTGACGTCCTCCTGCGTGTAGCCGCCGCCGACGCCGAGCGTATGCAGCTCCATGATCTCGCGCGCGAGATTCTCGTTCAGCCCGCGCTTGCGGTTTTGCCCTGCGCGCGAATCCGGTCCGAGCGATTGCTGGTTGTCGAGGAAGAACAGCATCGCCGGATGCTGCTCGACCGCCTTCAGCATGTCGGCGAAGCGCCCGAGCACATGCGGCCTGATCGCCTCACGCTCGAACGCGCCGGCCCACATCCGCGCCAGCTCGCCTTTGGTCGCGGAGATGCAGAAATGGTTGGACCAGAACACGACCAGCCGCTCGGTGAAGCCGCACTCGACCAACGTCGCGCGCTGCAAGCGCGCCAACGCCTCGGCGCGAAAGGTTTTCTGGATGACGTTGAGCGGCTGCGGCGCAGGTTTTGCTGCAGGCGGCGCGGCCGTGTTCGGCTGCATGATCTCGGGCTTCGCTGCGTTGTCGGCCGGCTTAGCTTCGGCCATCTGGCCGGCGATCTCGGTCGCAGCCGCATTCAGCGAGAGATTGCGGCGCACGGCGGGCTTCTGATCGGCCGGCGCCTGCGGCATTGGCGCTTCGGCGGGCGCGGCGGTCTTCGCTGCCTCGCGCGCCTGCTTGACCTGGTCCTGATAGGCGAACACGGCCTGCGCGAGCTGCGGCGTCGATTGCAGGCCCGGCGCCTCCAGCAGCACCCCGCTCGGGCGGGCCAGTTCCGCCTTCACGAAACCTCTGGGATCGGATGCTGCGTTGACGAGATCGCCGGATGCGCCGCCACGGGCTCCGAAGCCGAAACGGTTGAGCGCAACGAGGGCGGCATGCGAATCGCGGGCCATCGATTTGTCCTTCGCGCGTTGCCAACCGCTTTTCGAGTCCATGCGCGACGCGTAATATAGCGCAGCGACAGATGAACCCGACATGAAAATGACGGCGAAGCCTTTGCGTAAATCATGACAAATCCGAAAGAATCTTCATTGCCGGAATCGCGCCGCCTCGCCTGCTCCCGCTGCGGCGCCGAGTTCGGCTGCGATCTCTCGGGCACCTGCTGGTGCGCGGAGGAAACGGCGCGCCTGCCGATGCCGATCAAGGGCGAGGATTGCTTATGCCGGGAGTGCCTGCGCAAGGCGGTCATGACCATTGCAAAGCCGATGACATAGTTGGCGCGATAGCACCGCACGTATCACCGCGCGCGGCAACCGCGAGAAATCAGATGGTCTCCTTAGACCTCCATTTACCCTCACGGGACGGAACGTGCACCTTAATACATCCCTTAACCAGACACGGATAGGTTGCGTGGCGTCAATCCGAGCACGCCGCATGAGCCGCTTCATTCTCCTGACCTGCATGGCGTTCGCCACCACCTTCGTCGGCATCTCCTGGGCGTTGCGTGGATTTCCGACCACGTCGTTTTCGCCGACCGGCGAATTGAAGCCGACGCTCAAGGCGACATTCGGCGACGAGAGCGCCAAGGCCTACGAGCGCAAGATGTGGGAAGCGGAGCACACTGCGCAGAGCGACAAGGATCCTAAGCTCGACGCGCTGCGAATGGACGCGTTGCAGGCCGGCACCGCCTACGCCATGTCGCCGTGCGATGACTCGATGAAAGCCAATCTCATTGCGGCCACGTCGGCCTATGCGCGTGGCTACATGAAGATCTACGACTGCCCGAACCCGGCCATGGCGATGTTCTGCAGTGAAAAGAAGCGCGACCAGGCCAACGCAGCGTATTCAACGCCGCTCGATGTGCGCGTCAAGGCTGCGCTCAAGGAAGCCTTTGAACAAAAGGGCGTTGTCCAGGAGGATTTTCCCGCAGACATCCGTCATGCGGTGCTGACATTCTCCGGTCCGGGCCTCTGGTCCGATCCATCACCCATCTGCCTGCCGCGGCAGCGCGCAACGGCGAGCCGCAAATGAGCCGCATCTGGTTTGTCGTCTGGGCGGTCATCATCTGGCAGATCGCAGCGTGGGCATTCGCGCCCGAGCCGAAGACTCGACAAGCGGCCCCAATGGACGGCCCGGGATATGGCACCAATGAGAACTATACCGTGGACAGCAGAGTGAGACAGCGTGAGAGCGCCATCGCCACGCTGGAACGGCCTTATGGCGCCCGTTGCACGGGCGACGGCCGAAAGCAATTCATCAGCGGTCTCAATGAATACTACTATCAGCGCCAGAATCAGATGGAGCGCTATCCTGAAACATTCGGCAAGCCTGGCGCCGACTATATCACGAAACAATGGTCGACGGGGGAGGACCAGCGCATCGATCGCCTGACTCAGGAAGCATATGCGCAAGGCTATCTGGCGCTCGCTGATTTGAACAACGTCGCGCGCAAGATGGTCGAAACCGTGGTAAGGAACGAGCGCGTGACGGGGAAAGCCTGTGCCGGATAGAAGGCCCGTGCATATTTACGCGGGATGGCCGGGTGATCTTCTGGCCATTCCATCAAACGCATCGAGCAGCTTCTCGCGCCAGGCGTACACCGGATCATCCGCCTCCAGCAGCTTGAACGGACTGACCGCGCGCGCCCACTGAAATCCGCCGAACACGATGTAGTCGGCGTAGTTCGGCGCACGTCCACCGAGATAGGGCTGCGTCTTGAATGTCTGGCGCATCACCTCCAGCGACTTGCGGAACGCAACCACGCCGGTGTCGCGGCTCGCCATGATCTCTTCCAGGCTCTTGCCGCCGAAACGGGCCTCGCGCGACTTGCGGAAATAGGCGGCGTCGACCTCAGCCAGATTCTTCGGGATGTCGGCGATGATCAGCGGAAAGATGCCGCCGACGATGGCGATGTCGCCCCATGCATTGAGCATGCGCGCCATGGCGCGGCCGCCCTCGCCGCCGAACAGCGACGGCTGGTTTGGAAAAGTGTCCTCGAGATAATTCGCGATCGCCCAGGAATCGACGACCGGCTTGTCATCGTGCAAAAGCACCGGAACCTTCTCCGAGCCGTGCGACGCGATCGCGCTCTTCTCGGTGAAGCGCCAGGGCAGCGATTCCGCAGACAGCCCCTTGTGCGCGAGCGCCATTCGCGTGCGCCAGCAATACGGGCTGAACGGCCGCGAGGCGTCGGTACCGACGAGTTCGAAGAGTTTGAGTGACATAGTGAGGTTCCGTCATTGCGAGCGCAGCGAAGCAATCCAGTCTGCCGCCGCGGGAGACATTCTGGATTGCTTCGCTTCCGCTCGCAATGACGATGTGGGAGCGCCGCGATGCGCCTACCTCACCACCGATGCCGTTTGCCCGAACAAGATCTTGCGTTCCTCGTCGGTGCGGATCGCGGGCTTGCCGAAGTTCGGGTTGACCTCTTTCGCCAGAGCATAGGCTCGTTCGGTGGCGGGACGGACGCGGATGGCTTCGAGCCAGCGCTTCAGATGCGGGAAGTCGTCGATGTTCTGGCCCTGGTTCGCATAACCGACCACCCAGGGATAGGAGGCCATGTCCGCGATCGAGTAGTCGCCGGCGACGAATTCACGATCGGCGAGACGCTTGTTCAGTACGCCGTAAAGCCGGTTGGTCTCGTTGACATAGCGGTCGATCGCGTAAGGAATCTTCTCCTGCGCGTAGTTGCGGAAGTGGTGGTTCTGGCCGGCCATCGGGCCGAGACCACCCATCTGCCAGAACGTCCACTGGATGACGTCGTAATGGGCGTAGAGATCGGTCGGGAGAAACTGGCCGGTCTTCTCGGCGAGATAGAGCAGGATGGCGCCGGATTCGAAAATCGACAGCGGCTTGGTGCCGCCCTTCGGCGCGTGGTCGACAATCGCGGGAATGCGATTGTTCGGCGCGACGGCCAGGAACTCCGGCTTGAATTGCTCGCCCTTGCCGATGTTGACCGGAATGACCTTGTATTTGAGCCCGGTCTCCTCAAGGAACATCGTGACTTTGTGGCCGTTCGGCGTGGTCCAGTAATGCAGGTCGATCATGGCTGTGTTTTCCGGCTTCTGGCGGCTGCGAGAAGATGCAGCTGCATGAAGATTGCGCCATTCGGCGCGCCTGTCAATCGGACCGGCCTCACGCCGCGGTGATACAAAGTTCCCCGCAGCAATCCGCGTCGCGCGTTGTACCTGTCGCACATCGGACCTAAGCTCACGCCATTTTCGAGAAACTGAATATATCGGGGAGGAGTTTGTGATGAGCAGCATTGCGCGACGCGACTTTCTTCTGGGCTCGGCGGCGCTGGCCGCCGCGGCCGCGACCAACACCTTCACTTGCGTTGAGATTGCGAGCGCGGCGCCGATCGCGGTTCCGACCGTCGACAAGCTCTCGATCCGGGTGCTGGTGGATTCCAGCTTCGACCTGTTCTTTCGACCGAAGCAGATCAACGGCGTCTCTATCGTGCCTGCGGCGCGCACGCCCGATTTCCGCAAATCCCTGCACAACGAGTGGGGCCTGTCGCTGTGGCTGGAGTCGCAGGGCGGCGGCAATCAGCGCACGTTGATGCTGGACTATGGCTATACGCCCGAGGTGCTGCTCAACAACATGGCGCTGATCGGCGTCGACCCCAGCAAGCTCGACGCGCTGATCGTCAGCCACGGTCATTACGATCATTTCGGCGGGCTCAACGGCTTCCTCGACAAATTCCGCGACAAGCTTCCCTCCGACGTCAAGCTCTACGCCGGCGGCGAGGACAATTTCTGCCATCGCGTCAGCCCGACGCCGACGCAAGGGCAGTTCGCCGATTTCGGCACGCTGGACCGCCGCCAGCTCGCAGCACAGAAGGTGACGACCGTGCTCTGCGAGACACCGACCGTGATCGCGGGCCATGCCTTCACCACCGGCAAGATCACCCGCCGCAGCTCGGAACGCGTGCTGCCGAATACACTGGTCGAGTTCGGCATGAAGGACGGCCTCGGCTGCAACGTCGGGCATTACCTTCCGGCTGAGATGGATGGCAAGATCGTGCCCGACGAACACATCCACGAGCATGCGACTTGCTTCAATGTCCGGGATCTGGGTTTGGTCGTGATCTCGTCCTGCGGCCATGTCGGCATCGTCAATTCGGTGAAGCAGGCGCAGGAGGTTTCGGGCATCGAGAAGGTGCATGCCATCGTCGGCGGCTTCCATCTTGGACCGGCACCCAAGGACTACCTCGCGCAGGTCGTCGGCGAGATCAAGGCGCTCAATCCCGACGTCGTCGTGCCCATGCATTGCAGCGGGCTCAACTTCGTGCAGGAGGCGAGTGCTCAAATGCCGGACAAGGTTATGGTGACGACGACCGGCAGTCGCCTCACCTTCGGCGTATGACCTTGCGCATAGCCTGCTGGCTGGGCCTGTGGCTGGCGCTCGTGCCGGCCAGCGCAGAAGATGCGGTTGCGCGTTCGGCCGCCGAGACCATGGACATCCTGATGTGGAATCGGGAGCCCATCGGCGGACCGATCGCGCTTGTCGACCACACCGGAAAGACGCGCACCGACCTGGATTTCCGCGAACACCTGATGTTGGTCTATTTCGGCTTCACCTATTGTCCCGACGTCTGCCCGACCGATTTGATGGCAATCGCGCAGGCGCTGGAATTGCTGGGGCCGGAAGGGAAGGAGGTGCAGCCGATCTTCATCACGCTCGATCCCGCACGCGACACGGCAGAGCATCTCGCCCAGTACGTGCCGCTGTTCCATCCGCGCCTGATCGGACTGACGGGTAGCGACGATGCAATCCGCAAAGCAGCAGATGCCTACAAGGTCTATTACGCGAAGGTTGCTCTGGGCAAGAAGGCCGACGACTACACGGTCGACCACACCGCCTACATTTACCTGATGGACCGTGACGGCAAATATCTCGGCTTCTTCCCGCCGGGCACGTCAGCCGAGCGCATGGTCGAGATCATCAGGCCACAGCTGACCAAGCCCGCGCGTTGAGAAGTGTCACCGTCCGTGCGTACGCAAAAACCTCTCGCCGTCCTCCGTCACCGCGATGATCAGCCCGAGGCCGGGCAGCGTCTCGCGAGCGACATAGCCGCGGTCGGCGGCGTCTTCCCAGACGGTGAGGCGCGGGCACGAGGTCTTCCAGGTCGAGATCACCTCGGCATAGGCGCGCGGTTCGCGTGCGACCCATTCGACGAAGTCCAGCACCAGCGGATCGGCGGTCTCGCTCATTGCAATCCTCCCTTGTCGAAGGCGGCCGCGACCTGCGTGCTGAGCAGGAGCCAGCCTCCATAGCCGATGTAGTAGCAGGCAATGGTGGTGATCAGCTTGTTCGACCAGGCCAGGAATTGCTGGTCGGTCATCGCTTCGAGAATACGCCGCGCCAGCGTGGTGCCGAGCATGGAGGCGAGGATCGCGACGCCGGCGAGCACAGGATCGAGCGTCGCCGCCTGGTCGATCACGCCGCCGAAATAGACGAGCTTGGTGAAGTGGCTGACAAGCTGGCACATCGCTTTCGTCGCCACCTTCTCGCGCCGGCCGAATTCGCCGCCGAGGAAGAAGGTATCGAGCAGCGGCCCCGACACGCCGGTCATCAGCATCAGTCCCATGCAGATCGAGCCGTAGACGCTGCCCTGCCAGACACTATCAGGGTTGGGCTTGATGTTGGAAGGCAGCAGCCGCGCCATGAACGGCGTGATGCCGAGCAGCAAAAGCGCAACCGGCTTGTCCGGCACGTAGCGGGTGATCGACCATGCCGCGAGCGCGACAGCACAGCCGATCAGGTAGACCGCAACCGGCCGCCAGCGGATATGCGCCCGCCACAGCAACGCGCGCCAACCGTTCGAGGCCATCTGCGTGATCGCATGCAGCACCATTGCGGTCGGCAGCGGCATCAGCGCCAGCAGCACGCCGATCAGGACCAGCCCGCCCGCCATGCCGAACAGCCCCGACAGGAACGCGGTGGCGACCATCAGCAATCCAAGGGCAATGATCATGATGGGCGTCACGAGGGGATTCTCCTGCTGTGGGCACGGTAAAGTAAGGGACGTAAGCTGCCTCACTCCCTCGCCCCGTTCTTACGGGGAGAGGGTGGGGTGAGGGCTGTCGCCGCAGTCACGGTAAGAGTCGGACTCGCGGAGAGTCCCCCTCACCCGGAATTTGCTCTCGCAAATTCCGGCCTCTCCCCGCGTGCGGGGCGAGGCGAAGAAGCGGCGCCTGCGGCTCAACAAATCAACATGAATTGCACTGATATTTCTGCCTCGCTTGCCCCTCCCCCGCAAACTGAGTTATCTTGGCCTGGCATCAGCTTTCCTGAGGGTCGGTCATTTGCGGCGGCTGCTGTTTCTCAACGGCATCAAGGCATTCGAGGCGGCGGCGCGGACCGGCAGCTTTGCCGCGGCCGGCGTCGAGCTGAGCGTGTCGGCGGCCGCCGTCAGCCGCATGGTGCATCTGCTCGAAGAGCGGCTCGGCGTCGCACTGTTCGAACGCAAGGCCAACAAGCTTGTGCTGACGCAGGCCGGCCGCGCCTATCAGGGCGGGCTGACGCCGATCTTCGATGCGCTGGCCAGCCTCACCGCGCAGGTGACGGCGCCCTCGAGCGTCCGCGTGCTCACCATCGGCGTCGGCCACACTTTTGCGATGCGCTGGCTGATCCCGCGCCTGTCGGAATTTCGCAGCGAGGAGCCCGACATCGAGGTGCGCTTCACCACCGGCGGCGCGTCGGTGCCGTTCGGCGAGGACTGGAGCTGCGGCATCAAGCTCGGCACCGGCGACTGGCCGGGGCTCGTCGCCGAACCCTTGTTCGCCGGCGACCTCACGCCGGTCTGCGTGCCCCGCCTCGCCGCCGGCCTGAAGCGCCCGACTGATCTCAGGGGACCGAGCCTGATCCGCGTCGCGCATTCACCGGAGGACTGGCCGATCTGGCTCAAGGCCGCGAGCGTCACCCGCATCAATGCCCGCGGGCCGGAGTTCCAGTTCTACGGCCAGGCGCTCCAGGCCGCCGCCGACGGGCTCGGCATCGCCATGGGCATCCGGCCCTATATCGACGACGACCTCGCAGCCGGCCGGCTTGTCGCACCGTTCGATCTTTCGGTGCCCAAGGGCATGCGCTGGTACCTGCTCTATCGCAGCTTCCAGACCGAGCAGCGCGACTTTGCCGCGTTCCGTCGCTGGATCATGCGCGCGGCCTCGGAGCCTGCAGCCCGTCCGGCGCGGCGGTCCGGCCGGACTGCAGCGCGGAACTGAAGCCGCGGGCAAAAAAAAGCGCGGCCGCTTGTGAACGGCTTCACATCCAGAAATCTGCAAGCGTGGTGTCCTGACTTTTCAACAAGACAGCCCTCCAACACGTCACCTTGGGAACTACCTACAATGACGACCCTCTATGACGGCTTTGACATCGAATCCTTCGAAGCTGGCAAGGGACTTTGGCACGCCCGTATCCGGCGCGCTGACTTCAGCCCGGTTGCCATCGACGGCGTGCTGTTTCCGGCCATGGAAGTCGGCTTCGCCTGGCCCAACAGCGATGCCGCGATCGCCGATGCCAAGCACCACATCGATCGCTTCCGCCGGCGAGTTCGATAGCGACGCCGAATAAGCGGCGAATCTGCAAACAAGCCAGGGACGGCGCGGCGCAAGTGGGGGAAACCGGCCATGTCAGTCATCGAAACTGAAGACGCGCCACGGCCTCGGATCAATCCCCGCATTGTGATGTCCAATTGCCGAGAATGCGACGGCGATCTCACGGTGCTCCGTGTGATTGGCGGTCGCGCCGGATGCGAGTACTAGACCATGCGCTGCACCGGTTGCGGCGGCATCCATCTCGACGTCCTCGAGGCGCATCGGGCGCCCTAGGACGCCCGCTGCCAACGGCGTGAGCGGGAGGCCTGCTGCCAACCTGCTGTCAGCAGGCTGCATGCGGACGGGTCTTCGCCCTTTTCTGAGGGACGGACTCGGCCCATATTCGCCCCATGGCGAAGAAACCTGCATCCTCCGAAAAATCCGGCAAATCCTCCAAGACCAAGGCATCGCACTCGAAGGCGCCAAATTCTCGCGCGTCACGCCCTGACGTGCAGCCGATCGGGCCGGCGCTGGCCGAACTGCTCAATCCCGCGATCAATCGCGGCGATGCCGGGCTTGGATCGGGCACCGGGCTACAGCCGCCGCCGGACAATTCGCGCGACCGCCGCGCTGGCGGCGAGGCTGCCGCGCATCGCGCGCGCGCCTCGACGCCGAAGGAGTTTCCCCCCCCGCAGGACGCGGGCGCGGCCGATACCGCTGCGCCCCAATCCGCAGC
>NZ_LGHL01000197.1 GCF_001908205.1 Bradyrhizobium sp. NAS80.1 | reverse complement strand
AAGTACGATGGAGAGGTCCTGCCGCCGAAATACGGTTTTCCGATGCGCCTGCGCATTCCGACCAAGCTCGGCTTCAAAAATCCAAAGCACGTCATCGGGCTTGCCGTGCTCAACAACTACACCGGCGGCTACTGGGAGGATGAAGGTTATAACTGGTTTAGCGGGCTTTAAACCGGAGAGGCCGCCAACGCCTGTGATGTTTCAGCAAGCCTTCCCGAAGAACTGATGTCGGCATCGGGTCAACATGCGAAGAACTCATCCTGAGCAAATCTAGTCCGCTCCACCCCACTGAACCGACTTCAAAGACGTGCGCCGCCAATTCGCTGATGGGCCAGACTCGGAAGTCATCGCCTTTTAAATTGAAGGCGGTTGAGCTCTAGCTGCAATCGTGGATGGGCCAACCTGGGCAATTATCGTGGTTCGCCAGAGAATTCCTGCCACAGTGCCGACAGCCGGTCGAATGCAGCTCGCGGTAGTGGGCCTTTTTGAACCGCAACGAGTGCCTCCTCGAACTGTTGCGGCGTCGCCATACCGACCAAGATCGTGCCCATCGACGGGTGCGACAGCGCAAACCGTGTGGCGGCTTCGGCCAGGCTGGTGGCTAGCCCCTCCTTCACCAGAGGGAGGAGACGCCGTGCGCGATCGACATCGGCACCGTAAGTCATAGCCGATCCAATCGGCTCGGGCGGCGGACCCGCGATCGGGTGACGATCGGCTGAGCCCGACAGTGCGCCACCGGCTAGCACGCGGATGCCCACTACTCCAACGCCGGCCGCCTTGGTGTGATCGAATAATCGTCCGTAATCTTGTGCCGGATAGTTCGTCGGCAATTCCTCGGCGGCAGATGGATTGAGCACGTTGTAGACGACCTGAGCGCTGTCGAAGGCGCGTGAGTCGATCACTTGATGCAGTGTCGCGGTGTCGCCTACTGCCGTAATCCCGAGGAAACGAGTTTTCCCGTGCTGACGCAGGCGCTCGAACGCTGGTACTACGTCGCCGAGCACCTGTTGGACACTCAGCGCCAATCCGCCGCCTGTCTCGGTAATCGGATTGTGCAGGTGAAAGATGTCGACCCGGTCAAGACGTAGTCGCGCCAGACTGCCTTCGAGCGACATCGCTACGGCGTCGGCGATGCGACTGAACTCGCTGGGCAGCAACCGCACTTTGGTGCCGACGGCCACGTTAGCAGGTTTCAGCTTTTGCAAGACTCGGCCAAGGTTCCTTTCTGATTCGCCATTGCCGTACAGCACCGCGGTGTCGAAGTAGTTCACGCCAGCAGCGATCGCCCGCGCGATGGTACGCTCCTGTTCGGCAGCATCGCCGCGTACCATAAGTCCCCCCACTGCGCCGCAGCCGAAGCCCAGCACCGAGAGCTGCATCCCCGTACGCCCAAAGGCCCGCAATTGCATCGTTGTTTCTCCGACTGCATGCAGCGAGCGGCCAAACGGTCACGGCTCCTTCCAGCACCCTGACGAATTTCCGCCGTTGCATGTGTCCCGTAAGAACCGGGCCTTGCGCAGTCTTCTAAGACTAGCACTTTCGACTGCCGGACGCGTGAGAAATGGCTCACATCGTGCCTCAAGTGCTAATCGGGCCAGATATCTTACCGGGGCCTCGCGACCACAAGTGTCCTTGTGGCGCCACAGCGTCGAGCAAGATTTTGGCCTCCCTCAAGTCGGGCATGCCGAAGCCCTTGAACCAGCCGCAGATCGGAGAGAGATCACAGACTCCGGCGTTCCTGCCTCGGTCGCTCCAGGGGCACGCGGCGCGCACCTTGGATGCGGTGCAGCACCTGAGTGTCCAACCTCGTGCGACGGATGTCCTCCACGTCGGCCATTCTTAAGGAGTATTTGTGGCCGTGCTGAAGCAGGAGTACGATAGTACGAACTGCCCGGTGACCTCGTCTTGCCGCTGTTAGGGGAAACGATGGGTTACGCAGGTGCTGTAGCTGCCACTACTTGTCACCTATCCCTGGCCGCGGGCTTGGCTCGCGCTCAAGAGTGGTGGAGCGCGCCGACTGACTTAGGCAGGATTGGGCTGTCGTCAGAGCCAGCTGCCACGACTGGTGGGCGCCTAGTATCGACGTATTCGATCGCAGCCCGAAAAACCATCCTTGGACCAGCTGGTGGCCAGACCAACCAGGAGGTCAGTCCTGGAGAGCGCCTGCCGGCCTAGGGGGCGAGGCACTTACATCGGCGCCCACCACAGTCGAGGAACCAGGCGAAGGCGTTTGCAACGCCAGCGCGCAAAGCCTCACCACGTTGCAATGTGGTTGGTCAGAACAACGACTGTCAGGAGGAGACGAACATGCGGTCAGAACGAGAAATTTCCAGATCATCCGTCACACGACGCGGGTTTTTGAAGCGGGTGGGAGCAACGGCTGGAACTGTGGCTCTGGCGCCGGCGGTTTCGTTGCCGTTCGTGTCTACCGCGCTTGCACAGGCCAAGACGCTAAAGATCCTCCAGTGGAGCCATTTCGTGCCGCAGTACGATAAATGGTTCGATGGGTTTGCAGCGGAGTGGGGAAAGAAGAACGGCATCACGGTGACCGTTGATCACATACCGCATCTGGAGCTACCAGCGCGTGCTGCGGCCGAGGTCTCCGCGGGTGCCGGCCATGATATTTTTGCCTTCAGTGGATCGGGCGGCCCGCATTTGTACGAAAAACATGTCGTCGATCTCAGCAGTCTCGTCAGCGAGGTGGAGAAGAAGCACGGCAAGGTCCATCAGGTCGGTCGCCAGATCGGGTACAACGACGATACGAAGGTCTGGAGCGCCCTTCCGGCCTACTACATCTCGTTCCCCGGCCTTTACCGGAAAGATCTGTGGGACGAGGTCGGGATGAAACCAGATAGCTGGGAAGACATCCGCGTCGGTGGCGCCAAGCTCAAAGCGAAGGGCACCCCGATTGGGATCTCGCTTGGGCACTCCGTCGACCCGAACCTCTCGTACCGCAGCATGCTGTGGAGCTATGGCGCCTCTGAATGCGACCAGACGGGCAAGCGCGTCACCCTCAACTCCAAAGAGACGCTCGAGGTCGTGAAGCTCGTTCGCGCCATTTATAAAGACGCCATGGAACCGGAAGTCCTGTCCTGGGACGATGCCAGCAATAACCGGTTACTGGCATCCGGTCGAGGATCATGGATCCACAACCCGATCTCCGCATACCGGACGATACAGAAGGCCAACCCCGAATTGGCCGACAAGATCCACGTCTGGAAAACGCCGGCCGGCCCTGTGCGTAGGTTGGCATGTGGATCGCCCAACTCCTATGGAGTCTGGCGTTTCGCGCGCAGCAAGGACACGGCAATCGAGTTCCTGCGCTACTGGACTGACAATTGGGTCGCTATCTTCGAGGCGAGCACGGGCTACAATCATCCGCTGTTCGAGAACCTCGTGCCCAAGCCCATGCCGATCTTGTCGAACGATCCAACCTCGCACCCGGCCGACAAGCTGCAGGTGCTGGAGACCGCCGATGAGTGGCACGCCACTTATGGCTATCCGGGACCGGCCGGGCCAGCCTCTGACGAGGTCGCGGACAATTTCGTCATCGTCGACATGATGGCCAAGGCCGCGACCGACAAAGCGACACCAGAGGAAGCGGTCGCCTGGGCACAGAAGGAGACCGAACTGATCTACAGGAAGTGGTCGGCGGCATAACCGCTGCGACCCGCGGGCGAGTGGATAACTGCTCGCCTCGCGGCACATCGATACCGATCGGGCAAGGCAACTGCAGCCTGCCGGCCGTGGAGGGCAGCTTTAGGCGTTCCTTGTTCAAGGATGGAGGAAGTGCAGATGGCCGCGGTTGTTGTCAAAGACCTCAGAAAGGTTTTCGGTGACGTCGCTGCCCTCGATGGTGTCAGCTTATCGGCCCGCGACGGCGAGTTTCTGGTGCTGCTCGGTCCATCGGGCTGCGGCAAGACTACTTTCCTTAGGATCATCGCCGGTCTCGAGCGGCAAACGTCCGGCGACATCCTGATCAATGACGAAATCGTCAATGACATCACGCCGCGCGCGCGTGGCGTCGCCATGGTGTTTCAGAGCTATGGCCTCTATCCCCACCTGACTGTCGCCGACAACATTGCATTTCCGCTGAGGACGCAGGGTACGCCGCGGCCCGACATCAAGCGCAAGGTCGATTGGGCCGCCAGCCTGCTCGGGATCGACCACCTGCTTCACCGGCGTCCCCGCCAGCTTTCGGGAGGCGAGCGCCAACGTGTGGCGCTGGCCCGTGCGCTAGTACGCAATCCAACCGTGTTCCTGCTGGATGAACCGCTGTCCAATCTGGACGCGAAGCTGCGGGCAAGCGCGCGCAGTGAGCTGAAGCAGTTCCAGCAGAAGGTGGGAACGACCACCATTTACGTCACGCACGACCAGGTCGAGGCCATGGGCATGGGCGATCGCATCGCGGTTATCGACCATGGCAAGCTCCGACAAGTCGGAACTCCAAGCGAAATTTACGACCACCCCGCCGACGATTTTGTCGCGAGTTTCCTCGGGACCCCGCCCATGAACCTGGTCGAGCATAACGGTGGACTCTTGGGTTTTCGGCCGGAGCATTTCCTGCCGCGGGAGATGCTCGACGGAGCCGCTCTCTCCGAGCTGCCCTTCCGCATCGATCGCATGGAATATCTCGGATCGGAGCGTATCTTGTACGGCGCATTGGATGGTTTCCAGGCGAAGCGCGAAGTCACGGCGAAGCTGCCGGCCCACGTTCCACTGTCTGGCATCCGCGCCGGTGAATGGCACAAATTTGCGGTTCGGAACGCGGAGCTGCGCTATTTCGATCGGGACGGTCGGCGTATCGTCAGCCCCAAGGAGCAAGCTCGATGAGCGTGACCGCCCAGGCAGCCGCGCCCCGTCGGCTGGCGCGATCGCGATTTACATTCGATCGGCTCGAGGTGCTCGGGCCGCTGTTCATCATCCCCGCGATCCTTTATGTCGTCGTGCTCGTCGGGCTGCCATTCCTGCTTGCCCTATATTACAGCGTCAGTGCCTACAGCATCTTCAATCCGAGCTACACGTTTGTCGGGTTGAAGAACTTCCGCGAGGTCATGGACAGTGAGATATTCCGGCGGACGCTGGCCAACACCCTCATCTTCACAATCAGTGCCCAAATCATCGGCCTGCTGCTGGGCAAGATCGGCGCCATGCTCCTCATGCAGGAGTTCCCGGGACGCCGGCTTGCCCGCGCGCTTATCGTTCTGCCCTGGGCAGTACCGGTGTCACTGGCGACGTTGGCCTGGCTGTGGATGTTCGACTCGCTCTACAGCGTCATCAACTGGACGCTGGTCGCGGCAGGGTTGATCGATGCGGCAAACCGGCCGCAATGGCTGGGGCAAGAGGATCTGGCGATGATTGCCGTGGCGACAGTGCATGCCTGGCGATTGTTTCCTTTCGGCGTCGTGATCTTCCTTGCCGGATTCACGTCGGTGCCGCAGGATGTGCTGGATGCCGCTACGATTGACGGCGCGGGCTTCTGGCGGCGCAACTATCAGATCGTCCTGCCAATGATCGCCCCGATCATCATGATCGCTGTGATCTTTGGCACCGTGTTCACCTTCACGGATCTCAGCGTCGTCTATTTGCTGACGAAGGGCGGACCGATCAACAGCACGCAGGTGCTCGGCTCGCTAGCGTTTCAGGTGGGCATCCTCTCGGGCGATGTCGCTCACGGAGCGGCCATTTGTCTGTTCCTGTTCCCCTTCCTCTTGGTCGCGGTGATCCTGCTCTTGCGGTCGCTGCGGCGGCGGGAGATTTGACATGCGGCGGCTTGCCAGAAAGGTGGTTGGGCAGAGTTCGTTTTATGCCACGGTGGTTACCATCGTTGTATTCGCCGCGTTTCCCTTCTACTGGATGCTGATCACCACCTTCAAGGCGGACGGCGACCTCTACAATCTCAAGTCCATCCCTTATTGGTTCAACGCGCCGCCTACGCTCGAACATCTCAAGTATTTGTTTGAAGACACGCTATTTGTACAGTGGCTGTCCAATAGCGCCCTTATCGGGCTTTGTGTCGTGGCTATCACTCTTCTCGTGGCGCTGCCAGCCGGCTATGGACTAGCGCGCATGCCGGGCCGTAGCGGCGAAAATCTGAGCATCGGCATCTTCCTGACCTATCTGGTTCCGCCGACGCTTCTGTTCCTGCCTCTCGCGCGAGTGGTTACGTTGTTCGGATTGCAGGACAGCATGTGGGCTCTTGTCGTCGTCTACCCCACTTTCACCATCCCGTTCTGCACCTGGCTGCTCATGGGTTTCTTCAAGTCGGTGCCGCGGGAGATCGAGGAGGCCGCGATCGTCGACGGCTGCACTGTCGTGGGGGCATTCGTGAAAACGGTCCTTCCTCTTTCTGTGCCTGCCATTCTGACCGTGGTGATCTTTGCGTTCACGCTAACAGTGCAGGAGTTTGTGTACGCGCTGACCTTCATCTCCTCTTCCAGCGAGAAGCCCGTTACCTTGGGAGTCGCGACAGATTTGATCCGCGGAGATATTTTTTATTGGGGTGAATTGATGGGCGCGGCGCTTATTTCCAGCGTTCCGGTGGCGATCGCCTACAATCTCTTTTTGGACCGCTTCATCAGCGGCATCACGGGCGGCGCGGTCAAATGATCGGCGGGTTTTCGTCCCGCGCTCGGTACGTCCGGCTCCCTCTGCCGCGAGACATCAAGCTGCGAGGTCGATGGAGAATTCAGGCGGGATGACGCGCAATCGCGCAACAGTGCATGTTGGCGCAAGATGTCCGCTAGACTGTATGTCCCCTCCACAAAATGAGGCGACTCACCCTCGATGTTGCAACGAGGGTTGCCCGGATGGACTGGGCAGAGCCTCAAACAAGGAGGGCGAGTCG
>NZ_LGHL01000196.1 GCF_001908205.1 Bradyrhizobium sp. NAS80.1 | reverse complement strand
CCTCTCCCCGCTTGCGGGGAGAGGTCGGATCGCTCTTGCGATCCGGGTGAGGGGGTACAGGTTCGTCGGCAGCTTCATGCGTGGAGAGAGGCCCCTCACCCCAACCCTCTCCCCGTAAGAACGGGGCGAGGGAGCGTACCTTCCCCGTGGCCAGAAATCAGATCTTCTGATTGTACTCGCCGACTTCCGGGTGCGTGCGGAGCACGCTGTTCACCATCTCGAACATGTCGTGCATGCGCTGCTCGGAGACCGGGCTCTCGACCACGACGACGAGCTCGGGCTTGTTGGAGGAAGCGCGCACCAGGCCCCAGCTTCCGTCCTCGACTGTGACACGCACGCCGTTGACGGTGACGAGATCGCGGATCGACTGGCCGCCGATCTTGGCGCCCTTGGCCTGCAGGCCCTCGAAGTGCTTCACCACCTGGTCGATGACGCCGTATTTGACCTCGTCGGCGCAATGCGGCGACATGGTCGGCGACGACCAGGTCTTCGGCAGTGCGTTCTTCAGATCGGCCATCGACTTGCCGGGGGCGCGGTCGAGCATGTCGCAGATCGCGATCGCCGACACCAGGCCGTCGTCATAGCCGCGGCCGAACGGCTTGTTGAAGAAGAAGTGGCCCGACTTCTCGAACCCCGCGAGCGCGCCCATTTCGTTGGTGCGGCGCTTCATGTAGGAATGGCCGGTCTTCCAATAGGCGGTCCTGGCGCCCTGCTTCTGCAGCACCGGATCGGTGACGAACAGGCCGGTCGACTTCACGTCGACGACGAACTGTGCGTCCTTGTGGATCGCTGACATGTCGCGCGCGAGCATCACGCCGACCTTGTCGGCAAAAATCTCCTCGCCGGTGTTGTCGACGACGCCGCAGCGGTCGCCGTCACCGTCGAAACCGAGGCCGACATCGGCCTTGTGATGCAGCACCGCGTCGCGGATCGCGTGCAGCATCTCCATGTCTTCCGGATTCGGATTGTATTTCGGGAAGGTGTGATCGAGCTCGGTGTCGAGCGGAATCACCTCGCAACCGATCGCCTCCAGCACCTGCGGCGCGAACGCGCCGGCGGTGCCGTTGCCGCAGGCCGCGACGACCTTGAGCTTGCGCGTCAGCTTCGGGCGGCTGGTGAGGTCGGCGATGTAGCGTGCCGGATAATTCTCGTGGAACTGGTAGGAGCCGCCGGCCTTGTTCTCGAAATCGGCGTTGAGCACGATCTCCTTCAGCCGCGTCATCTCGTCGGGACCGAATGTCAGCGGGCGGTTGGCGCCCATCTTCACACCGGTCCAGCCATTGTCGTTGTGCGAGGCCGTGACCATGGCGACGCAGGGCACGTCGAGATCGAACTGCGCGAAATAGGCCATCGGCGTCACCGCCAGCCCGATGTCGTGCACCTTGCAGCCAGCCGCCATCAGACCGGAGATCAGCGCATATTTGATCGAGGCCGAATAGCCGCGGAAATCATGGCCGGTGACGATCTCCTGCTTGACGCCGAGCTCGGCAATCAGCGCGCCCAGCCCCATGCCGAGCGCCTGTATCCCCATCAGGTTGATTTCCTTGTTGAACAACCAGCGCGCGTCGTATTCGCGAAAGCCGGTGGGCTTCACCATCGGCTCTGATTCGAAGGCGTAGGTGTTGGGCAACAAGACGGATTTCGGCTTGGGAAACATTGAGACGGTCTCGTGAAAAGGGCAGGAATTGATGCAGCCTTAGCGAATGCCGGGCCGCAGCGGAAGGAGGGAACGGCAGCTTATGGCTGATAATTGCGGCAGTTTGGTAACGGGGACGATTGAAGCTGCCGGACTGGGACGACACGGATTGAATCGCCAGAGCTCTCGGCAGCACTCGATCCGCGCCACCATCGACCAGGATTTGCGGACACAATCTCTGATCGCAAATTATGTTGAAACCACTGCCCCGCTGTGCGTATGCTGTTCGGGAGTATTCCGTCTCGCCGCCGAAGATTCCGCGGCGCCCGGCATTCGATTGCGACCTGATCGTTCAATTTGAGCATTGACTCAAAGCCTCTCGAGCTTGCTCACGGCGCGAATGTCGGAGACAACGCATGCGCAGGGTGTCGATCCTGGTCGCGGTCACGGCCGCCATGATCATGGCTGTCGCTCAGATGATGACCGCGGCTCACGCGGCGAGCGAGCGATCTCTACGCGCGCCAACCGTTTCGCCGACCGCGCCCCCGTATCTCACGTTTGATAACCAGGCCCTTCCGCCCTTGGCGCACACCGCATTCTGCCTGCGTTACCGTGACGAGTGCCGCGCCCGCATGCTCTTTCGCGGCGGGCCGGTCCAGCTCACCGAGACACGGTGGGAAGATCTCAACGAAGTCAACCAGGCCATCAACGGCTCCATCATCCCGGACCCGACTGAACTTGGCCCGGTGGTGGAATCCTGGCTCATCGATCCGAAGCGCGGCGACTGCAACGATTATGCTGTCAGCAAGCGCCACAGGCTTCTGAGGCGTGGGTGGCCGCAGCGCACGCTCCTGCTCGCGGAGGTCGAGACCGTCTCGGGCAAGCACCATCTGATTCTGCTGGTGCGCACGAAGAGCGGCGACCTGGTGCTGGACAATCTGACGCCGCAAATCAGACCGTGGTCGCGTGCACCCTATCGCTGGATCCGGATCCAGTCGCCCGACAATCCGAGATACTGGAACGCTGTCGGGCCGCGACGCGTGTAGGACTTCCGCCGTCGAGCCACTCGACGGCAACGCCGGGCTATTGTTCCAGCACCATCTGGCCGTTGGCGTATTCGAAGCGCTTCAGGCGGGACAGGAAGGAGAAGCCGAGCAGGTTCTCGGACAGCGCTTCGTCCGGGAGCACCATCGCCTCGACGTCGCGCACGACGAGGCCGCCGACCTCCAACATGGCGATGCGGGTGCGCGCGGCCTTGATGGTGCCGTTGGCGGTGGAGACGGTGGCGTTGTACTCGCTGCGCGACGGACGCAGGCCGAAGCGGGCAGCCGAGGTCTCGTTCAGCGCCACCACGGAAGCGCCGGTGTCGACCATGAAGCCGATGCGCTGGCCGTCGATCCGGCCTTCGGTCTGGAAATGGCCGCGGCCGTCGCGGGGAATGTTGAGGCTGCGGCCGCCGGCCGGCGCGGTCGTCGCGACCGCGACCGTTGTGCGCGGCGCTGACGTTGCGGAAGCGGAGCTCATCTTGTCCGCCATCTGCGCCATGAACGTACCGAGGCCGATCATGACGGCCGCGAAGATCATAATGTTACGCATCACACCACTCGGAGCCGAAAGCTCGATTTCACCACGCGGCACGCCTGGCCGCGAGAGAAGCCGCCACCAGGCGGTGTTATTTTGACGAAAAGGATGAGCGAACGGTTAATCCGACTATGTCGCAGAGACCACAAATCCTCATCCTGAGGAGCCCGCGAAGCGGGCGTCTCGAAGGATGGCCGCGGGCGAGAGCTGGGCCTGCATGGTTCGCCCGGCGATGCGCAGCATCGTCCGGAGACGCGCGTTCCGCGCTCCTCACCATGAGGGTCTACTTTTGATTCACGTCCCGCGCGGCTTCGCCCGCCGGGTCGGCAATGCGCTCGCCGGATCGTCCGGCCAGGGATGGCGCGGGTAGCGGCCGCGTAAGTCTGAGCGCACTGCGCTGTAGCTGCCGCGCCAGAAGCCGGGGAGATCGCGCGTCACCTGCACCGGACGTTGCGCCGGCGACAGCAGCTCCAGCACCAGCGGCACCCTTCCGGCCGCGATCGACGGATGGGTGTTGAGGCCGAACAATTCCTGGAGCCGCACCGCGATGGTCGGCCCCTGCTCGGCCTCATAGTCGATCGCGAGCACGCTGCCGGTCGGGGCCTCGAAATGCGTGGGCGCCTCGCGGTCGAGCCGCGCGCGCATCTCCCAGGGCAGCAGCGCCATCAGCGCATCGGAGAGATCGCCGGCAGAAATGTCCTTCAGCGCAATCTTGTCGTAGAGCGCGGGCACCAGCCAGTCGTCGCGCCGCGCGATCAGCCCGTCGTCCGACAGATCGGGCCAGCTCTCGCCTTCGGCCTTGCGCAGGAACATCACGCGGTCGCGCCATTGTTTTGCTGCCTTCGACCAGGGCAATCGGTCGAGGCCTGCAGCGATCAGCCCATCTGCAAAGATGCGCGCCGTTTCATCCGAGGGCGACACAGCGAGCGTGGCCTCAGAGAGCGTGATCGAATGTAGTGCACGCTTGCGCCGCGCACGCAGCGCCATCGCGCCGCGATCAAAAAAGATCTCGTCGACGGTCTCGATGTGCTCGGCGAAATGCCGCTCGATATCGTCCTCGGCGATAGGTGCCGCAAGCAGAATACGCCCGCTTGCCGCCGTTCCCGTCATTTCGCCGATCGCGATGTAGGGCGCGCGCGCGAGCGACGAGGTCTGCTCCACCGCCGCGCCACGACCGTTGGCGAGCACGAAGGTGCCATTGCCGCGATTGCGCGCGACGCGGTCCGGGAAGGCGTAGGCGAGCATCAGGCCGGTCGAGAGATCGTCCTGCTCCGCCGCGGACTTCTCTGACGCCGCCACCTGCGAGGCCCAGCGCCGCGCGAGATCGCGCGCGCTGGCGGCACGTGGCGAGCGATCGCGGCGGAACTGGTCGCGCCGATGCTCGAGATCGACGCTGTCGCCGCCGAGCCCGCGCTCGGTGATGATGGCCGCGATCTCGGCGGCAGCCTCGCCCGCTCCCGCGCGATGCGAATCCACAATCATGCGCGCCAGCCGCGGCGGCAGCGCCAGCGCGCGCAGGCTCTTGCCTTCCGCGGTGATGCGGCCATCGCCATCGAGCGCGTTGAGCTCGGAGAGCAGGCTCTTGGCTTCCTTCCAGGCCGGCGCGGGCGGCGGATCGAGGAACGATAGCGCGGCAGGATCGGCGACGCCCCATTGCGCGAGATCAAGCACCAGCGAAGACAGATCGGCGCTGAGGATTTCCGGCTGGGTGTAGGGCGCAAGCGAGGCCGTCTGCGGTTCGTCCCAAAGCCTGTAGCAGACACCGGGCTCGGTACGGCCGGCGCGGCCGCGGCGCTG
>NZ_LGHL01000195.1 GCF_001908205.1 Bradyrhizobium sp. NAS80.1 | reverse complement strand
TTCTTTTGGCCTGATCTCTCGCCAATGTTTATTTCGTTCATCTACCAACCTGCGTCGGACTAAACCCATTTCAGATCTATTCGAAATACCTGCTCCCGGGATAGCGCCATCACCCCGCGATCTGTGGAAGATAGATCGTTCTTCTTTTGTTCGACAAGAGCGCCAAGCAGAGACAGCGGCAAGTTACCCACAACTCTCTGCGTTTGAATGCAATTTGGGGTGGAAAGCGAAAAGCCGGAGTGGCTACAGTCGCCATCCTCCGGCTTCTCAAATGCAGCGAACAGTCTCGCCCGTTCCGTAGATGCTAATAACCCAAAGACGATTAGAAGGTTCCGGCACCGGGATCGCCCTTTAATCGAATGTCGTTCTAGTGGCGCACGAGGCGCGGGTCAAGCGCGCCTCGCAATTCAGGCACGTAAATTATTGGTCATTGTGAATGGCAATTGCTCGTAACCCCATAATTTTAAAGAACAATTCCGAAGTTGGATCGCCGGACGCGGAAAGCGACGATCTATACCTTGAAAACTGTTTTCAAGATACAGGCGACGTCGAGACAATCTTAGATTGCACAAACCCGAAATGCCTCGTTCTTGGACGGACGGGCTCGGGTAAGACAGCTCTATTGAGACAAGTGCTGCGGCAGACCGAGCATGCGGTCGAGCTTTCTCCAGAAACGCTTTGGCTGAACTACGTCCTGAACTCGAACGTGCTCAGATTTTTTGAAGAGGCAGGCGTTAAGCTCGACATTTTCTATTCCCTGCTCTGGCGGCACATCCTGACCGTCGAGTTGCTCAAACTCAGATATGAGATCACAAACCAGAACAAGCAAAATGAGTTTCTAGAACGTCTCAGGGGAATACTCACGAGGAACGTCGCACGACAGCGTGCGCTCAAGTATCTGTCCGATTGGGGCGACCAGTTTTGGACGGAGACCGATTATCGGACCAAAGAGTTCACCCGGAAACTGGAGACCCAATTGTCTGCAGCCGTCAAGGTGGACGCTCACTATCTCAATCTCGGTGCCGACGGAGCGCGAAAGCTAACAGAAGAAGAAAAGGTGGATGTCCGCGATAGGGGCATGACCGTCGTTAATGAAGTGCAGATCAAAGATCTGCACGAAGTAATCTCGCTTCTGTCCGAAGATATTTTCAACGACCATCAGAAGAACTACTTCGTCCTGATCGATCGATTGGACGAGGAATGGGTTGATGACAGTCTCCGTTTCAAGCTGATAAAATCGCTGATCGAGACACTGAGAACATTCCAAAAGGTCAGGCCCGTAAAGATCATCGTCGCCCTGCGAACAGACCTTCACTACCGCGTCCTCAAGGAAACTGATCAAGCCGGCTTCCAAGAAGAGAAATATCGGTCCCTCTACCTGCCGATCAAATGGTCTCGAGCTCAGCTAGTGGAGCTTTTGGATAAGCGGGTAAACTTTATGTTTCGGCGGAAATACACCCAAGACGGCGTGCATCTCAGAGACATCACGCCGCAAAACCAGATCGATCGCCGATCGTCTGAGGATTACATTTTGGATCGCACGTTCTTTCGTCCCCGAGAAGCGATCATCTATTTAAACGAATGTATCGCGCGATCTGCTGGCTCATCCAAGATAACGGTAGGAGTTCTGCGCCAAGTTGAAGTCAGCTATTCGCAACAGCGGCTGAGCTCTTTGGGTACCGAATGGAAGCGTGAGTATCCCAACCTCGAACGCAGCGCCAAATTACTCGATCACAGGAAGACACCGTTCCGGATAGACGAGGTCTCAGAAGAGGAAGCGAAAGCTATCGCGCTACGCGTCCTTGAGCATCCATCCCAACAAGTCGATCCCATCTACGCTTGGTGTCAAGAGTACTACCTTGGAGGAAACGTATCGAAAACTGAGTTCCTTCAAGAGTTGATCGCGATTTTCTATCACGTCGGCTTGGTTGGTATCAAACCGGAGCCCCATCTCGGGCGCCAATGGTCGTTTGTAGATGAGCCGGTTCTCGACCGCGCCCAAATCAAACCTCAAGCGCAAATTGACATCCATAAGACGTTCTGGGCTGCGCTTGGGGCAAGCAGAATTCATAAGGGGCCGCTAGAAGAGAAGGTTGAAGTCGGCTGAGCCTCCGCATTACCGCTCTCACCAGAGGCTTCAGCGGGGAATTGAAGTCGCTCTCGCGGGTCATATCGGCGCGATTTCTCGCTTTGCGGTAAGTGACGAGCGTGAGCGGCGGAAATGGGAGGCGCCTAAAACAATAGCCTCGACGATTGCTCGTCGAGGCTATTGAAGATCTTAGGCTAGGTACATCCGCCAGCCGTTTGATCGAAAGTACAATCAATTACCGCACGCGATCTGGTGCAGAATGTGGCACGGCAACGGCATCAGTGTGATCGCAAGCGGCACGAAAGCGCGCGGCCTCCAGCTCGCCCTTGCGCCAATCAGCGCGACGCTTGTGCTCAATCGCCAATGCCTTGTGCGCCTCCACACCCCGAATAATCTCGTCGATCTCCGCACCATCCAACGTGCGCTTCATGCGCAGGACGGTTGACAACACGATCACGACATCGCCATACGGCGTCAAGAGATCACGCGCCGCAACGTCGCAGTGCGCGAGGAACGTCTCGACTGCCTCCTCGCTTTTGCAAATCAGCAAGGCCAACTCGCGCGCCTGCCGGAGATCGTCGGCAGGCACGGCAGGCTCACCGTCGAGCACCATACGCTCCGCCGCCCTCCCCGCTAGAAATTCAATGCACTTATCGTAGACGCTCTCGAAAACGTCGGCCACAGCGCGACGATCTTCGCCGGCCCGCGGCATCTGTTGCGCAAGCGCATCACGAACGTCAGAGGCGTCGCCGCGCCCTTCAGCGAACGCCTCGGCATGTCCGACACCCCAACAGAGCCCCTCGTAACCACGAGCCGCGTCCGGGATGAGCGTCACGCCGCCGACATCGTGACCCAGCAGACGCGCGCAGACGGCATGCCCCGCCTCATGAATGGAGATGCGACGATCCTGCTCCGGCGTCCGGCCAAGCGCCCGGAGGAGTTCGTCATACTCGTCCACTTCCTCGTCAAGGCCGCTGCCGTTAGCCTCACAGTGCGGCTTGCCGGCAGCGGCCCCCCTTCCAGCGAGCGCGGGGAGGAACTTAACCCGCTCATCAGCCGAAAATTGCTTATTCATGACCGAAAAACTCCTCATGGCGGGCTTGCATGCGCGCACGGATCGCAGCGACGACATTGCGAGCGCCGCCATGCCGCGAGATCAGGCCCGCAATGGAAACGGGCATCCGATCTGCGGAGCCAACCCAGCCATCGATGCGGGTCGTGATCTGATAAGACGGCATCATGATTTTCTGCTTACGCATGGTCACACCCGCGGAACTGCGATCTCAATGGTGCGCTCTTCGGCACTGCGGTCGATTTGAGTGAAGTTGGCCGCACGCAGGACGGGATCGACGTTCTGCAAGGCGACTTTCGGCTCCGCCGCGGCATCGAGATCGACAACATCCGACGCGTTGGGCGTAAAATCACCGCCGCGCGCGCCGCGGAGCTGGGCGCGACGCGGATCGGTGGTCGGCACCGCAACGCCCTTGCTCAAGGCCCGCTGTGCCGTCGCGACTGGCATCAGCGCATCTTCGTACTGGCCGGCGAACCGCTTGCGGCCCTCATGATCGCGATGGTGCGAGGACCGCAACATAAAGACAGTTTGCGTCGGCGGCGGGGGTTCGCTCGGGACGACGGGCGCCGGCTTCGGCGAAGGGATCGCGACAGCGCCTTCGGCGATGGCGGTAACCATGGCACGCAGTTCGGGAAGTACAAGCGCCGCTGCGACCTCAACTTGCGAAGAGGTGTTGGCGACGAAAGCCGCAATCTGCGTCGCCTCGAAATGGTGGTGGATCGGTTCCAACACGGAAACAAGTCGGCGAGATGCATCAAGCAACGGCTTCAGTGCGCGCTCAACTTCATTTAGCTCGCGCGAGAGCTTTTCGGCAGCGGCAGCCCTTTCGGCTGCGGCGCGCTCGTCATCGATCTTATGCTCGATCTCGCCGACTTTGCCGGTTACAGACGCCAATGCCTCCTCAAACCCGACAACTTGCGAAGCCGCGATGTTGACGGCGTCTTGCAATGCACGGGCCGCTTGGTCGTCCTCAAGATTGCCTTCAATAAGGTGCAGCTGACGGGCCTTGGTAGCCACGGTTAGCTCGGTCTCGGCCGTCGCGAGTTTCTCGGCCAACGCAGCAGCGCGCTTGCGCAAGATCTCCAATTCGCTCTGAAGTTTCACCACTGGGTTATTTCGTCCACGAAAGATGGATTTCATCATGCGACCGATGTTAGTCGCAGCTGATGATTTGTCGTGCGCGCGGGCGCGCAATTTGGTTCGGGTTTTGCCCGCCGGCGCGCATTTCGATCAATTTTCGGAGCCGCGTCTCTGCCTCCCGCCGGCCGTACAGCCCGGATGCGAGTTCGATGTAGCCCAGCAGCCGGCTCGTGACGAAAAGCCATGATGTGCCGACCTTGATTGCGATGGGCGTGCCCTCGTCTTCAGCCGCCGCCGCCCAACGGGCAAGCGTTGATGCGTCGCGTCCGCCGACTAAGGCGGCATCTTCGCTGCGCAGCAATTGAAACCGGGCAAGCTGATCGATGGCGTCGCCGCAGTTCGCCATCTGGCTGACCCGCTCGATGAAAGCCGCCAATTCCGCCGCGAGTGTTTTCGGGCTGTCAGTCATCGGACTGCTCCGGCCGAAGCTGTTCGAGGGCCACGCGCCAGCAGCGCTCAAGCAGGTCACCGACCTCTTCCGCGGTCATCACCTCCACTTGACCGTCTTCACACACGCGAAAGCCGGCGGGCTGGAGATCGCCATCAATCATGGCTAACCTCGTCATCGGCAGCGCCAGCGGCTTCGTCGCTGATCACGTCGTCGAGCAAGCCCGGAGGCGGATCAAGCGGCAGGATTGGACGGCTCAACTCCTCCAGCACTTCGTGAATTTCACCGCGAACGATTTCCTCGACTTCCGCGCGCGGACGCATCTCGCAAGACATTGCGACCTTGCCGGGGATCGACAGGCAGCGCTCGCGGAACGTCATGAAAACGATCTCGACAGCCTTTTGGACCAGCGCCATTGGGACGTTCTCGCGGCGCGCGCTGGCGTTCTTCAGAGCGACCGCATCCGCTTGCTCGCGGGCAAGGCGCGCGCGTTCGGCGGCAAGCCGCGCCTCGTCCCCCTTGCCGCGACGACCGTCTTGTTTGGCTTCATAAGCAATCAAAGCCTTCACGACCGTGGCAAGACGGTAAAGCGGCCGCGACGGCGTACCGGCGTCGGGCGGCACCGTGCGCAACACACGAACGAGCGTCGAGCGATCCTTTTCGATCATCTCGGCGCATCGTCCGATTGTGTATTCGTGCATGTTTCACCTCAAAGGAAAGTTTGGGCTATACGTACGTGGTACTTGGTTATGGTGAGCACGGGCGCGCGACCCGCAGGGTGCCCGGCCCTCGGAAGGACCCCGCCGCGACGCACGACACTCCCTGGACGACAGACGACCTCCTCCTCTTTCTTGACCTTGGGACGCGCAACCGCACCGGCTGCCTTATAGGCAGCCGGTTGCGCGGTTGCGGCTTGGTCCTCGGCTGATGGTTGCGCCTCGGTTGCGCGATGGTTGCGGGCAGTTGCGCCATGGTTGCGCTTGGTTGCGCCCTTCGAAAAACGGGCCAGTTGCGGGGCAGTTGCGCATGGGAGAACGCAACTATCAGAAGCAGCGGCGGGTCCGACTATCTGATCCACGTGTAGTCTCCCTCGCACGCGACCAAATTGGCCGCCACCAGCTCCGCCCGATATTTCGAGAACTTGGCACGATAGGCGTTCTTCGCCTCGTTCCGGTCCAAGAGACCGAGCAATTCGCATTCAGCCTTCCAATCGTCGGAGTGGACCGCATGCTCGCCATGCAGTCGCTTGGATTTCGGTTGTTCGCCTCCCGCGACGACATTCTGGAGCGCCTCGAGATATTTCCGGGCCATCGGCGTCACCCTTTTGGGCCGCTGAGAGCCAGACTGGGCGTCGCCATCCCACCGATCATTGACCAAGAAGATATTGACCGGCTGGAAGTCCTCCCGATTGTCGGGGCGGCGCTCGCGAGCCTTCCTGAACTCCAGCTTGAACGACACATCCGTGTCGGCGCGTTCGGCCTTGGTCAGATGGATCACCACGTCCATCTGCCACTCGCGCGTCTTGGTGCCGTAACCCTTCGTCTCGTCGTGCCCAGTGTGGTGGATCCAGAGCTGACCGATGCCACGCTTCGTCAGCGACTTCACCCAAGGCAACGTCTGCGCCCATGCCTCTTCATCAACCATCGATCCCGAGATCAATGACATCACGTTGTCGAAGATCACGAAGTCGCAGCCGCCCATTTCGGCGATGATCCTCTCTATCGCCATCTGCCCCGGCCGCGTGTTGAGCGGATTGAAGTTGGGAATGTCCTCGGTGCTCAAGGCGTGGAAGCCAGCCGGATTGAACTGCTCGCGGACCTGTTCGCTCGTCTCACCCAGCAGGCGGACCTCTTCTGCCAACAGCCGCTGCTTGAGCAGCCGCCGCGACATCTCGCCGTCGATGTAGAGCACCTTGGCCGGACGGCGACCTTCCCAATGCAAAAAGGACGCGCCTGCCGCCATGCGCATGCCGATGGCAATGGCGGCATTCGATTTCCCCAAGCCGGTCGGAGCCGACATCACCCCGCGGCTAGTCGTAGAAAGAACCTCACCGAGCAGGTAATCAGGGGTCGGCAAATCGCGGTGACGCCATTCCTCAAGCGTGAGAAACCGCAACTGCTTGGCGTGGCCGGTGTCGGGCTCGGCCATGCCTTCATATCCCTCGCCGAAGTCCGGCTTGTCGAATTTCGACCGAGCGGTCTCGATCAGTTTCGCGAGATCACCGTCGTCACGGTCACCGCTGCAATAGCGCGCGCAAATCATCTTGATGACTGCGTCAGTCAGCTGGAGACCGACCATCACGGCCACAGCGTCGCGCATGGGAATGTGCCAGTGCCCCGGACGAACGCTTGCAAGGAGTTCACGGACCTTGTCCATGCCGCGGCGACGGCCATCGGCGCGGCCAAATTCCGCGATAGGTTCGTCGTTAGTCTGAGCGTTATGCGCGCTGTCGGATGCCGGGCGAAGCGCGCACAGCGCCTCGACGGTATAGGATGGCGCATTCGGATCGATGCGCACCGTCGTCGGCTCGGTGACGTAGCCGCGCGCCCGTTTAGCCTCGCTCGGGTAGTTGATGGTACCACCGATGCGCACCAACCGGTCGCAGTTCTGAACGTCATCACTCTGGAACAGGTCGCGAAGAGCCGTGTTCGCGTCCTCGACATCCTTTGGGTTGGTCAGCGGCTCGCTGTTCAGAAAGTGGATTTGACCGCGCCAGTGCGGCTTGCTGCCTGTTTGCACGACGAGAGCCGGCCGCAGTTGCTCGCGCTTCGAGATCGCGACAACGCGCTCGTAATCACCGGCGTTGTCGCAATCGATCCACGAGACGCGAGCAGCGCAGAAATGCTCCTTGCTGGCCCGCCCCTTTGGAGGCTTGTTACCGTGGCGCAGCGCGGCGCCTACGTAGCAGTTATGGCCGAGCCCGTTCATGTGCACGACGTGATCGATGATCGGCTTCAAGTCATGCGCCGAAAAGAAGCGCCACTTGATCGGTTCTCCGGGTTTGATGTAGACGATCTCGATCCATGCATCCGGGTGCTGGTGCACAATGTCCGGTGCGAACAGCGCATACATGAAGGTGCCGATCGCAGCTTCGTTAGGCGCGAGCTGCGACGCCCCAGCTTGCGCGTGCGCGTCGGCGCTGCTAAAATTACCGTGCATTGAAAACTTCCGAACGTAGGAAGGCCCGGCGACGCGCGAACGTCCCGGGCTTTACTATTGAGGATTAGCGCTGGAAGAGACGAGCGCGTTCGCTCTCGGGGATCAATTTGATCCCGCAATAGTTCACGGCGTTGAGCTTGCCCGTCTTAATTGCGCGCCACGTCGTGGTGCGGCTGGTGCCGGTCATCTTCGACCACTCGGAGATTTTGTATCCGAGACGCGGTTCATTGAGTTTGCTGTCGGATTGACGCCCGCGCCGATTAGCGCGATCGCCGAGCAACATCGGGTTTTTCATTCCAGTCCGGCTCCTTCGGTCACAGATCATGCCGAAGAAGGTCTGCCGGTTGCCGCTGGAAGTGAAGGTTACGCCTTCGTTGATTTTTTGACCGCGGAGTAACCCTTGGCCCGCTTCGAGGTCTCGCCGTGCTTCAAATCATGGAGCATTTTTTTTAAGTGCACCTGTCGGCGGATCGATCCCAAGGGCAAGATGCAGGGACTTGATCGCGGCCGAAAACGAACCATGTTGGCCGAGCTTCACGCGGTGCTTTTTCATTAGCCGTAAGAAGGGCTCCCAGAGGAACGCTCGCTCAAAAGACTTACCGCTCGGCTGATAGTGTGCCGCAGCATATTCTTTAGAGACGCGCAGCTTCCTCATTGTTCGCAGGAGGGTTGTCGCGACCAGATCAAGATTAATCGTGGCCATCGCCGCGCCGGCCTTTTGCTTTCGCTGGCTTGGCGGGATCATCTTGATCCTGAGCGCGATGATCGCCGGATGCAATGGGCGCAACTCGTGCAACCACTGCGCCTTAATCTTGCGGAGCGAATTTTCGAACCGGTCCAAGATTGGATCGACCTCTTCAAACTTGGGAGCCCTGTTTTTAAGTGCGATCCGGTAGCTGGTTGCCATCCGATCCAGCTCTTGGTCGATTTCTCGAAGCGTGGACTGGCGCTGGGAGCCAAAGGATTTCAGAACATTAGCGACATGCTCGGGCCTCTTGAATACGCGCGGCGATAATCGCCGGGCGATGGCGACGGGAGCAGGTGTCTTGCTGGGATTGTCATTGGTCATGGCAGGAATTTGGTGCGCTGGCTGCTACCATCTGAGCCATCCAGAAATAATCAGGCGCGCTTAAGGCAAGGTTACATGCCAGCGAGAGATCGCTGGCCCACGTAACTTTCATTGGGTCGGTGAAGCAGGCGATACTGCGGGAAACACCATGGGATCGTGATGACCGCAGGAAATCAACGCGAAGCCGAAACGGAGGACTTAGGACCGGCAAAGTCCCGTCCTCGCCGTATGCTTAACGAGAAGCAGGTGCTGGAGATCGTCCCTGTGGGCCGCACCACGCTGTACCGCATGGAGAAGTCCGGCCGCTTCCCCAAATCAACCTACATCAGCCCGAACCGGCGCGTCTGGTTTGAGGACGAGATCGTCGCGTGGCAGAACGCGGTCGATGAATTCGATCCGCATCGGGCTCGGGGCAAGGGGCGGCGCGTGCGTGCGGGTTGATTGGCCGGACAGGGAGAACCGGGGATTTCTGTTCGTCGGTCGTGGCGGCTTCCGTGCCCCGCGGGGCGTCAGCAAGCCGCCGGGCAGACGGGACGGGAGCGAACAGTGCTCCTAAGCCGCCGCTCTGGTCCGTCAGGGCGGTCCAGCGATCCCTCGCCGGTTACGCACCCCGGTGAAACCACCAAAGCCTCATTATCCGCCTCCAGAGCGGCAGGGATGCAGGGTCCTCTCGGCCGTGAGGAGCGGTCGAGGGCGCGCCGCCGTCCAACTCGGTAAGCCGCTCGACCAACCCTTGCAGTCGCGAGGGTAGCGGCGCGGCATCATCCGCGAGGTCGCCACGAAGTCGCTCACCAATCTCGTCGCAAATCGCTTGGCGATGCTCCGGCTCTAAACCGGGGGATGGACCATGGTCGCGAGTTGGGTGATCCACCATGGCTGGTACCATAGGCATTGACGCGCACAGCCTTCTTGCGGCGCGCGCCGACCCTTCCGCCCCCTAACAACGCGCATCGGACTTACCCCGATCCGGCGGAACCGAAATCTTTTAATCATAGGTAATTTTTATCGCCCGTAAGGTGAGCCCGACCCGGTCCCCGAACTTGTGTAGCAACCTTCGCCCATGTGAGACGTTGCTCAGCACCACTGGCTAAGGCCCTGCCCCGTAGGCGCTGGTGGCTGAGAGACCGATCGCGCTCCCACCTGCAACAGGAGGGAGTGCGCATGTCCCGCCAACGCATCCAACAAGCGACCACCTTGGAAGAACGCCTCACGGAGGAGGCACGGCGCTTTCGGAGGGAAGCCCGAGGCACCCCACCGGGCATTGAGCGCGAGCGCCTTATTCGCAAAGCCCGCCAGGCCGAGACCGCTTCTCATCTGACCAAGTGGCTGCACTCGCGTCGGTGACCGATGCTGCCACCGAACCGAAGGAGGTCAACGTGTCCCCCCTAATCCTTACCGGCGCTGGTGTATCTACGGATAAGCGCTCGTTCGTCGCCCTGGAAATTGCCGATGACGAAAAGGCCTTTGAGGTAGCCCGACGGATAGCTGAAAGCACCGGACGTGAAGTGACTATCCGTGATGCGAAGTGGGTAGAGTTGGCAACCATTCCGGGTGGAAAGCCAGCACTAAGAAGGGCTCGACCCCAAAAATTCCGGATAGGCGCCCGTTCTCCCGGCGCTCACATAATCGGTAGGACCCGGTGAGAGGGCGGATGCTGCATTGCGGGGCGTCGTGTTTGCGCCGATGTCCTGAGTTGGCTTCTCACTTTGTTCTGGCGTTGCTCGGTTCCCGGGTGCACACTGGTTCCATCACCGAGCGATACGATGGCTGATATCGGTGATGAGAACGCCGGTCGCGCTCCCGTTAGTCCTCGAACGGATGGAGTAGCGTATGCCAGAGCGTCGCCGTTTCACACAAACTAATACCCTTGAAGAACGGCTGGCTAAGGAAGCAAAGCGGCTGCGCAAGCAGGCTCAAGGTACTCCGCTGGGTATTGAGCGTGAGCGCCTTGTCCGCAGAGCCCGCGAAGCTGAGACCGCTTCTCATCTGACCAAGTGGCTGCACTCGCGTGGGCTGCAAGCGCCAAAATAAGGTTCAAGGAAATGGCTATCTATCGGCTATTGAAAAACTGCACCATGGAGCCGAACGAGATTAGCCGTATTAGCGAGGCTTACGAGCAAGCGTTGCGTATCCTTTGTGTCAAGGATCGCGACGACCCCCTAACGGAAATGATCGCGAAGAAAATCATCAAGATTGCGCAAAGCGACGTCCGTGGCCCAGCAGAGATCGCGGCTCTGGCGATCAAGGGTCTCCAGATGCGGTAATGCAGTGGGGGCCAAGCAAGCGTGCCCAAATTTGCGGTGCCTAGCCTGCTTGGCGATCTTAGCAACCTTCGCCCGTGTGGAGAGTTGCCCAGCATCATCGGCCAAGACGGAGTTTACGTAGGCGCCGGTGGCTGAGAGAGCGATCGCGCTCCCGCCTGCATACGAGGGAGCAACACCATGCTGAAACGATTTCGTTTCAGGAATACCACTTTGGAAGAACTGCTCGCGGAGGAGGCGCAGCGTCTGCGGGAAGAGGCCCAAGGCATTCCGCCCGGCAGAGAGCGGCTTGTTCGCCAAGCTCGACGAGCTAGGGCCGCTTCTCACCTGAGAGAGTGGCTGGCCTCGCCGGGCCCACAATCGCCGAAGTAAGAATTACGCCGCCTCAGTTGGCGGTCTTCTCATTCCTTTGGTAGCCAACAGGAGAGCGACTGGCTGCGTCCCTACAATTCCACCGTGCCGTCGAGCACACGGAAATATGGAGCGCGAGCAGCGACGGCTTTTCGTTCGTGATCAGCTACGAGAGCAACACCGGTCTCGGCTTTCACGGAAACCCCGGCTATGTCGCGTCATGGCGTCCAGTCTATCAGAGCCGTGGCACGATCAGGATCTCGCCCTTCAAACCTTCGATGAGGCCGAGGCCGCCTGCGACGCGATGCTGAAAGACCTGGCGAGTGAAAATTGAAGGGCAGCGTCGGCGCCACCTCGGTCAAATGTCGGCACCTTTGTTTGGGTCACCACGTTCCTCTGCGTCCTGCAATTCCCTCTGCGCTTGACGCCAGAACTCGTCTTCGCGTCCTTCGGGTTTGCCCGCCTGCTCCCACAGTTCGAACGCGCGTTTCCGTATCTGCTCTTCTGTAGGCTGAGCCATAATGAATTCTCCCAGAGCGCAGGTCCCGCCTTGGGCAGGAGGCACAGAGGGGGACCGTCGGGCCGATTTTACTTGCGGCCCAATGAGCCAATTCGGGCTTAAGAGGGTTGTTCCTTGTTCTATGCCGCCACTCGATCCTCGTTATCCGCGCCGCGCGCCACGACCTTCATGGCGTCATCCGGCAAGGGCCGCTGCAACGCCCTCGCCTCATCCCAGGGCGCGCGCATCCAGACGTCTCGCTCGTCATTGGTCGTCAGGATCACAGGCATCGCCTTGGGATGGATCGGCGCGACGACCATGTTCGGTGCGGTCGTCAAGAAGCCGTAGACCAGATGCGGCCCAGGGATCGGCTTAGACTTGGTGCCTCGGTCGCCCTTGAACTCGGTCCACATGCCCGCGAAGGCGAACAGCGGCCGGTCCTCGTTGAGCGCGAACCAGATCACGTCCTTCTTCTTGGTCTCGGGGTTCGGCTCGGGCGCGTACTCGGCGAAGCTGTTGGCCGGGACAAGGCACCGGTTCTCGGACTTGAGCCAGCCTCGCCAGTGCGGCGAGGACGTATTGCGGATGTTGGTGACGGGCGGCCCGCCCGTGCGCGGTGGCGGCGGCATGCCCCACCGCATCAGCACCATCTCGCTTCCGGCCTCCGAGTTGCGGATCACCGGAGCCGGATAATCAGGAAACACGCCGGGCATCGGCGCGAGGTTGCCGACGTAGCGGTTGATCACGCGGAAGAGGCGCTGGATGGCCTCTTGGTTCGTTGTGATGGAGTAGAGGTTGCACATTGGTGGAGGTGTTCTGATGCGCCGGTTTGACCATCTAGTCACGCTTTCGGTGAGTTGCACCGTCGCATTTGATGCAGGGCGCCTATTGCTTTCCTCGGCACGATGGTGCGACCTGCTCAACGGCTTTGCGAAGGTTTTCCTTATCTCCCAAGGCAAGCTGCCTGTAGGTGAAGGTCGATGCGACGGAATTGCCAGCGCAGTTACAATAGCCGTCTAGTTGCGCGTCCGTGAACCCAGCATTGATCGCCGCATTTCGTTGCGAGCGGAAGCAACCTACCGCGAAGGACTTGGTGAATTCGGCACGTGCGTCGCCTTCAAATTCCAACCACGATCAGGATACCAAAGAAGACCGCAGCTCCCTGGACTGCGCTGACACTTGATGGTCGCAGATTGCGCCGTCTCACGGTGTTGCGTATCACGGCAACCAGAAAAAAAAATGAGCGGCAGGAGGAGGAGTTGGCCGATCAACTCGCCTATCAATCCGGCAGTAGGTGCGTATCCGATGTTTGCCAGCAGGTAACTTTGCGTCGTGAAGGCGCTGATCGCTAGCACTAACGATGCGATGGCTAAGCCTATTGTTGCAGCCCTCCACAGGCTCCATTTGCTATCGACATGCGCCATCGGAACATCCGCTTGAAGCGGAGGTGGTGAAACAATTGTCTCTGGTTTGGGGTCTGGCGGGTTAGGGGGAGCCCAGAACTCGCGCACTTCACGAAGCGGTACCCAATTTTCGAAGCCGGGTCGCCAGACCAGATCGGCGCCGCTAATGGTACCATCGCGCAGGCTTATCAGCAGTTGTGATCGTCGGAGCGGTCCGCGCTGTGCCCCGTTGATCAGTACATGCCAGATTGCATCGTCCTCTGACGCCATTGAATTCCCCCACCCATCTTGGTCGGGGACACTACAGCATGCGCGTGCGGGTTGTGAAGGAGCACACGGGTCACGGTCACTGCTACCGTTCTCCAGGCCACCACGACGAACGCGGACTGTCGGCAGAAATCTTGGTTGGACGGAGCGCAACGAGGTGGCTGCGCTTGTACAGATAGCGGCGAACCTGCGAGCAATCCTTGCACCTCATGTAGCGCTCCAGTTCATGAACCGGCGTTGCCTTCGGCCGCCGCACGATGTCCAGGGGGACGGCCTGATTGGTGTCGCAACCGAGACATCGGACTTCGAGGTACAGATAACCCGCATTGAGGGCGTCACCCAACGTGGGCGACGGCTGCGCCGGTCCCTGGAAGGCAAGCATGCGCTTATTCCATGCCTCACAGGCCAGCTTGTCGGCCTGCCTGCGCGCTTCTGCTGCCTGCTCAGCAGCCGCCCGGACCGAAGCCCCGTAGATGGTCTCGCGTGATTTGGGTGCCCATGCGCGGGAGGATGCGCAGGGGGGCGCTGGACAGGCAAGCCGCTACGGATTGCGGTGGACAACGTGCCGGGCACAAGGCGATCGGTGCCGGAGCCGACAGAGCCGTACCGGGTCCTCTGGGGTGCGTGAAAAATGCGGGGTACGCGCGACCGCGAGCCTCGAGCATATTTGGAGTTTTTGATTTTCGATTTTCTTTTTGTACCAGATCGCATAGAAAGGCGGTGCGCGATGTGGAGCTGTCGGCTCTGGGCGCTCAAGCAGCGGAGCAAAGAGGACGTCGCATCGAGACGTTCCTAAGAAGTGGAACGGCGATGCTTGACGTGCGTATTACAGACTTCCGGTATCTGTCGCGACTAGCTCCAGCCGGAAGGTGAAGCTGGCGGCCTTGGCAGCCCCGCCAGGGCCGCAGCGCCCTCCACCGCTCGCGGTTCGCGAGAGTTAACTGATCCAGGAGAAAGGGGAATGAGTGCAGCATCATTGGTTCAGGTCAAGATGGGTACGGAAGCCCTTGCCCTATGCATTGCCGAAGTCTTGTGTGAGCGCGACCCATCGCTTCTTGCCGCGTTCCGGGAGAGAGTAGAAATGCTCTATAACGTCCTCGATGATCGCGGAGACAGTGAAGCGGCGGCAATGGTTAGCGCATTTGGGAGAGCGCTGACTGATCCCGCACGCAAGCCTGTTTGAGTTAGTTTGCACAAAGTTGACCGCCCGGACGAGGGTCCTGGCGGGTCACGTTGGCAAGAGGCGGTCCGCCCTAAGGACGACCCACGCGCGACAGCGATGAGGGACGGCTTGCAGCATCCAGTGTTGAAGGTTTTTGCGCTATAATGGGGCAGGTATAAAACGCGCGAGCCTCGATATGTTACGAGAGTTGTTGGTGGGCGGTGTCGTCAGTCTTGTAACCATCACGATCCACGCACTGGTTACGACGATAGTGGTGCGCGTCGCACAAACCTCCAGTGTGAAGAGGGTAACGCATCCTTCCCTGTTTTTGATACGTATAATGATCCCGACTGTATCGGTTTTTATGGTCGCCCATACGGTTGAAGTTTTTATCTGGGCTTTGGCTTATTGGTTCGTCGAGGCTGCACCGCCCGGAGCCGATCTGGTCTATTTTGCGTTCGTCAACTTCGCAACACTCGGTTACGGTGACATCGTTCCGGTTGAACGCTGGGTTTTGCTAGGCCCAATTACTGCAATGAACGGTTGGCTTCTTTTTGGCTGGTCGACTGCGTGCATCTTTGAAGTACTACACAGGGCACTCGTACGCAGCGGCGTACCGAATGGCTAGTCGAAAGCCCATGTGCGCTTTTGGGCCATCGCGCCATTCTGCTGGTCAGCGCATAGCGAACTTTCTGGCGGTCCTCAAAATGTGTTGCCCCTGTGCAACTGCAACCACGGAATTTCTTGCAGCAGATACCCTCGATAGGCGCAGTCGCGCTGTCCCCGGCATCGACCCCGTCCTACACAGTACCTTGCAAGCATGACCCGGGACTGCCGTTCATCTAGATTAAAGATTTTGGCTTAGCGTGTACGTCGTTGCACCAGAACGACGATAGCCTGCCGTTCTCGAACTCAGACTGCTAATGAGCACACTACCGCTAAGTCCTCGCGAGAAGCAGCTTCTGCGGCGCTTAGCCGCCGGGAAAACGGACGCTGAGATAGCGGCCAGGCTTGGAGGGACCGCAAAGCAGATCTCAGAACAGCGAGCCCGCTTGCTCGAAAAGTTAGGTCTCCGTTCGCAAGCTGAACTCGTTGACGCAGCCGAGCGGTTGGCGCACTGGGGCAACTATCGGGGCGTAACCTAGAGGAGGCCCACGAGCATCTTTCTTCATTCGCCTCTCACGTTGTAGCTTCGTTCACCCGTTCGCCGTTCGGCTTCGGGAGGTGACAAGGGCCCGGCTAGGTGCGGATGCTGGGCCCTTTCACTGCCAAAAGGGGGGCAAAGCCAACAAGGAGGAGCGGCAGCGGCAATGCTCCGGTGCCGTACAGCGGGCCGAGAGCACGGGACTACAGAGTGCCGGACGACCGGACCTAACGCGGCGTCCTTCGCTCCGCCGCCACTTCGGCTTCGAGCATTTCGAGCTGGCTCGCCAGACCGCTGAAGGTTCGGCTTATATTCGTCAGAAGGGACGCTCTTTTTTCTGAAATCCCGACCTGGCTCGCTTGAGCCCTGTAAGCGGATGCAATCGAACGGTATTCAGAAGCAGGCATTGTACGGTGGGTCATACGCGTTGAGGATGCACCCGACGGTCAGTAACTAGCCATGCTATTTTTGCGGATCAGAAGAGATGAATTTGTTTGCTGCGACCGCTCAGCGCCACACGACGGCGACGCACAACGCCGCCACACCCAGCATCGCCAACACAATCAGCGCAATAAAGAGACGCTCTTCCCGACCCATGGATGCGAGGGTTGAACTGGGTAAGATATACCACCTTTGATTTAGATCAAAGGCAAGCCTCGCGCAGCCCGCATGAAGGTGGCGGCCACGCGGGTCTCGCTGCCGGTGCCAATATTAAGCCAGCCCCTTGGGATCGGCGGCGAGCGCGCCTGTGCGTTTCCAGGGGCTCGTCGCTACCAAGCCAGACGCACACTAATGGTCGGCGCCAGCGCATACGCTGAAATAGGGCCTAATAGGGCCCGGCGAGTTTCTGGACGGCCGTCTGCCACTGCGTAAAGATCAGGAAATGCATTTATTTACAAACACTTAATTCCCATTTCCATGACCCCTAAAAACTGCTGGCGGAAAGGACCACACGGTTTCGCCGTACGCAGCCGCCCCTGCTTCGCCAAGAGGCTTCGCAAGGGTTGAGCGCCGCTCGTCATGCGCGGTTCGTCGCATGCTCACGAGGTTCATCTCGCCCTGCATGCTAGAGCCCGCATCGGCACCGCCGCGTCCACCGCAATCCAGCCCGCGTTCGTGACGACGTACGACCGCCCCTCTGGTGGGCTGGGATAGGCAACACATACGACAAATCCGAATTTCGGTAAAGTGGAATATTTTCGAGGAGAGGGTTGACAGCGGCATTTCGGACTGTTTTGCCCGGCGGGTCGAGACGTCCCGGCTGCGGCGGCACCGCCGGATTCTGAATGAGGTGGTGACAGCGCTCGCTGCGGGCGTCAATCCTGATGCTGATGGTCCGCCCTCATTCCGCCCAGGCAAAGCCCGGCGAGTACACGTCCGGTACCATAGCGAGTTTCGAGTACACGCACCCCGACTTTGACAGCGGTCACAAACACCGATCGACTTGTGTGAGGTCAGTCACCTACAACTGACCCGCTCACCTCCATAGTCGATAGCCCGGCCGCAACAAGGACTGCGGATATGAAATCATCTCGTTTCGCTCTCTTCGCTATCGCCGCCATCATCGGAATCGGTACGGTGGCCGGTTCTGGGCATTATTCCCCCGCTGCTGCGGGAAACTTCGGTTCGGACTATGGCTGGATGGGAAATAGAAAATACATGGACTGCATCAAATATATGGGGGCCTACGGCCCCGACTACCCGGGGCGGGATAATAACATAAGGGCCTGCAAGAAAGCCTATCTTCCAGGCGGTCGCTGATCATGATGGCTTGGAATTGAAGCAGCGTGGCCGCTTCGCAGGAAATTGGCGGGGGACCGCTGATCTATCAGAACGACACCGCTTGCAAAAGAACAGGCCGGGTGAGGATTACGGTGACAGTGCACTTAATTCAGCGACGTTGCAGTTGATCCAACCGGCCCATCGGTTCGATTGTGCGTTGAGTGCACTGTCACTGTAATTTCCGAAGCGTGCGAGTTTGCTAACACGGACGAGTAATTACAGCGGCAATTTCTGCTCGGCGATCACCCGAACCGGCGGAAAAGCAACGCAATCCACCACGTCGAACAAGACTTCAATCTTGCGGTCGAACGATCCTGCAAAGGCAATGGCATCACCGCGCCGTTCGTCGGCGATCCGCGATCCGAGCGTGCAATGCGGCGTCCACGCGCCGGGCCGGTAATGAGCGCGACAATGCGCCGGATCGATTGCGGCGCTGATAGCGCCGTGGATGCGGGTGAGAGTCTCGGTGATCGCCGGCTCTGCCCAGAGGACAAGAGGAGAACCTTCGAACCAGCGAATTCGCTTGAATTCGATACGCAGTTGCGTTTCGCCAGTAGCGGCCGTCAACATCGCGCCCCACGCGGTCTTCGCGTCAATCGCAGGCAAATCGTAGATCGCAAATGTAAAATGCGGCCGGTAGCCGAGCGCGCGCATTGACGGTTCGACTTCGAAAAGGCCGACCTGGTCCCACAGCCGCTCGATCTCGCCTGCCGAACTGTTGTCGGCCCGGATGTTGATCGCCAATGCCACGGGCTCACCCGGCGCACTCACGCCCGGGGCTCTGACCGAGATCGGGGACAAGGGTTAGGCCTCAAGGAATGATGACGCCGACAAAGTGATGTTCGCAGACCCATGCCTCTTCCGGCCTCATGTAGAGTTCTGCGGGACTGGAGCACCCAGGCTCGGCGCACATGATCGTCGTCATGGTCGCACCATTGCGTCGGGCGTAGGTCAGACAATTCTTGCAGGCATAGAGGTCTGGATGTTTATCCTGCTCAAACTCCTCCCACACATGATCTGCCTGTGCACACCTTTCGCTGAAATCGTCTTTGGTCATTTGGTTCGCCCCTCAAGTTCGTTGGTAGCGTATATTGCGGAGATGCCCCCTGGTGGGTTGAACGCTTCGATCCCGATCATCGAGCAGCTGTATGCTTGCGTCAACGGGACGAGCTTTTCGATCGCGGACTCGCAAGGGATCAATCAGGCCAACGCGGCGGCGCACTGGGACGGCTACAATTTCGTCGTCGACTGGGTGTTTACCGGCGCAAGGCGAAAGCCACAGTTCGGCATGAAACGGGCGGCCCTTGGGGCCGCCCGAGTTGTTTCGCGGCAGAGCGGATGACCTATTGGCAGCGATACTGGCGGCCGTCATCAAGCTTGACCCAGGTGCCGGGCCTGCAGACGATACCATTGCGCGCGGCGAAGGTATTCCAGTCGCCATACCAGCCGTTTTCACCGTAGATGCCGCCGCCGTACATAGCGGGTTGGCCGTACATGCTGTACGCGCCGTAGGCATTGCGCCAGCCACGGTAGGGCGCGGTCGCGACGTTGAACGGCGTGGCCGCGACGGCCGCGGCTGTACCGAGGGCAGCGCCCGTCACTCCCGCGGCAACGTAGGCCGGCTGGCGATAGGCCGTTCGCCGATGATGATAGCGCGTGGCGCGGGGACTGTAGGAGGGACTTCCAATGGTGTTACCGAATTCATCTTCAGAGGCGGCTGGATCAGAAGTAGCATTGTGCCATTGGGCTAGCGCCGGGCTGCGGCTGCACAGGGCGGATGCCGCAATCACCACCGCGCCAAGAATTTTTAGATTTGTCATGGCTTGCTCCCTGCGTTTGAGACGATGGCTAATTACCACCTCTGGCAGTGGTTCCCGCATTTCTCCCGCGCGAAACATCAAATCGAGGTGACTCCTTGGGCAGGTCACGCGCTTGTGCGGCGTTGATCGGCGGGGCTTCAGCCTACAGTGAGGCCGTCGCGCATCACCCGACAGTAGACCTGACATTAGTCCCACAGTTGGCTAGTCGTCCGTGAAGAATACGGATCGGTCTGAGAAATAAGCAGAATTGGTCTTGATATAATATTCGATTTTGCAGGAA
>NZ_LGHL01000194.1 GCF_001908205.1 Bradyrhizobium sp. NAS80.1 | reverse complement strand
TGGGCCGAACTGCAGGATGACGGCTCACTCGAAGGGGAGATTTGTCTCCTCAACGGCGACAACATCCCGTTCATCGCGCGCCGTTCCAAGACTTCTTCAACAGCCTGCTAGCGGCCGCGTTAATACCTTCGACCTGTTTCCTGGCCTCGACCTTATCGAAAGTTTTGACCGGCGTTAATTCCGGACTGACCGGCCAGCCATTGATGCGTGCGCCAAGATCAGCCAAGCGAGCTTTTTCCAAGAGAGCATCTCGCTTCTTTCCAGGAGGTAGAGTGAGCGCCACGTCCCGCGCGCGCTGAGCTTCGTTCGCGAGGCGCTGGCCAAATGAGATGTCCCGCATGCTCATGCGCATTCCCCAAGGCTGAACACTGTTCAATTGCCTTTAGCTCGCGGGCTGTCTTGCGCTTGCTCGTTCGCGATTTCGATCATCGCCTCGAAGATGATGAGCGGCAGATAAAAGACAAGCATGGCAATATCCTCCATGCTTCAATAACCCCAGGTTCTCTGGGGCCGTTCCTAAAAATAGACTGCCGAGTCCTAGGAACGTTTTTGATGCTTATCCGACTACCTTGTTTTGGCCGGACTTCCGCCGTGGCTCTGATGTCGGTGTTGCTAGCGATAATGGCTGCTCTTGGCCCCACAGCAGCCAATCTGGATCATTAAAACGCGAGTCTGGTTGTTTAACCTCTTTGGGACACCATCTGGACTTCTGAGGGATCGTTCACGCTGAACGCGGCGATCGCGCTGCGCGACCGCGACGAGCTCAAGGGTTGATCCGGCCAAACTAAAAACCCCTGGGTTTGACGGGAGTTTTTGTTGGGAGGGTCCACTTCATTGCCCCTCACGCTCACGAGCGACCGCTAAGATGGCCTCGCGGATCGTCGGCTTCCAATCCTTTGCCTCAACGAAGAACGAAGTGCAGATGTCGTTCGCAATACTGGTGTCGTCAGGAACATTTTGCGCACCATTAAAGGATACGGCCCAGCGGCCGAAATCATCGCTTATTTGGCCGGCGCCTTCGTGGTTTTGAAGCCAGTCGATCATTTCACTGTCGGTCATTGTTTTCTCTCGTCGGTCAGGATTGCAGTGGTCCTTCAAGGGGCGATCATCCGTACTAGTCTAGTCTGGCGATCAATCGCTCCTCCACCGTGTCAATTGCGGGCTTAAGGGACCCGGGAAGATTCCCGCGAACGACCATGATATCCAACTTCAGATCTTGCGGTGTCAGCCTTAGAGTTCGAAGATCTTTCTTCCGCGGATGACGCCGAACGGACCGCTTGGTCACCAGAGCAATACCGGCACCGCGCGCAACCAGCGAAAGTTGCAGATTCTCGTCCCTTACTTCCGAAGCGACCTCCAATGGCAACCCGCTGCTTGCCAGAACGGTCTCTAACACTTCCCGCGTTCCTGTATCTCGAGGCTTGACGATCCACGGAAGTCGAGCCCACTCGGCAAGTGTTGAGCGCCTTACACGACCAAGTTTCGTACCGACCACGAACACCAACGGCTCTGCTCCGACAACCCTTCCCCTTGTATCTGCGGGGAGAAGCAGACCGGGCTGTGCCGGTATGATCGCCACGTCCAGGCGGTTCTTCTGCACCATGTCGATCAGTGAATGATGCCAGTCCGTCTTGATGCTGAGTGCGACCTTTGGAAAGCGCGTGGTGACGTTGTGCAGGCAATCGGAGATCTCATCATCCGCCAACACATAACCTATGCCGACACGGAGCTTGCCTGCTGGCTCGCTCGTTGGAGATACGCTTGCCTTAAGCTCTCCCAACTCTCGCAGAATCGAGCGACACCGCTCAAGAACGTTCAAGCCCATCGGCGTCAATGTCGGTGGCCTGAAGCGTCTATCGAGCAGCAACGTGTCGAGCTGTTGTTCGAGGCGCATTATCTGCCGTGTCACGGCCGACTGGGTGATGTGAAGTCGAGAAGCGGTTGCTTGGACCGACCCGACTTCGGCAAAAACGGAGAAAGCCCTCATCTCGCCGAGCATGTTTGCACCGTGGGAATATAGATTATGATAATTATGAGCTTGCAGCAAACTGCTGATGTCGTCCAGAATCTCGCGTGTGACGATTGTAGGACCAAGTGCGGGGTTGCCCGAAATGCTCGTTCAGATCGCAATGCAAAACGACGAATCGTCGCAGGTCCGCGAGGGTGTCGCGGCAGTTGTACGGACGGCGCTGGGCGAAATGCTTGAAATCGGTTCGACGGAACCCATCATTACGATTGCGCCTGCGATGTCTGCATCTGGGGACACAGCGCAGCGCGAGGGACGGAAAATTGCGATCCTCGTTATTGTCCCCGACAAGCTTGGAGAACGATCCAAGAGGAATCTATTCGGGCGTATTATGGATCTCTCTGAGCGGGACTTGGAAATTCAACGCGAGAGAATCCTCATCGGTATCATCGAAACGGGCCGCTCGAATTGGTCAAATGGCTATACCGAACGTAAATGGCTCGAAACGATGAGCTACCAATTGCCTTGATTCGCAGCCCGAGTGAGACCTCGATCAGAATTCGGAAAGCTATGGTCGCAGCAACGGCGCCATGATCCGAAATAGGTCGTCGACGCGACCGGCCCTCATGCTTGATACGTCATGGTCCGAGCTCCTTTGGCTGCTGCCGGCAGTGATCGCCGCGGGGGTCGTTATCGGCCTTCTCGCAGGCACGTTCGGATCGGCGGCGGCGCGGTCATCGTGCCGGTGCTGTTCGAGGTCTTCCAGTTGTTCGGGGTGCCGGATGCAGCTGTGCATTGGTGCATCGTTAGAGATCATCCTGCCGCCCACATGAGTCCGCTTCTGGGCCCTGAGCTGAACAACGCAAGAGCCATGTCGGCTGGTTGCGGGAAACCGGACGCCACAGGATCGTTGGGCTGACCTGTGCCTTTGACCCCTAAGGCGATCAAATGCTCTGCCAACTGTTCCGGGAGCAGAAGGTCACCCGGTTTACGTGGGGTTCCGGCACGGAATCCCGAACGGAGAGGCGAAGCTCAGGTCGGCCCACGCCAGGGATTCGGTTTTTATGACCTGATCGGTTACGTGCTCGGCCAGTTCGGTGGAGTGCGTAGCCGTCATGAAATGACCCGCGCCGCCGATAGTATGCAACGATGCGTTCGCCATCGCGCAGCTCAGGATATCTGCACACCTGTGCAGAGTTGGCGAGGTTCGCTCACCACGGACAATTCGCGTCGGCAGCAAGATATTGCGCAGCAACGCCATCTTCGGATCGAAACCCGATCGCAGGTCAAAGATATGGGATGGCGTCTTTGAGATGATTTGCTCCTGCAACCCACGCGGCAGGGAAGCGAAGTGCCTTGGGCCACCGAGAAGATCGACAATTTGTCGGGCTGCTTCTCTTTCGCCAGCGTCGAATGACCGGAGGTAGTCATCCCGCGTTGTCGCGAACTGCTCGTGGAGAGAGAACTCGCCTGCCTGACGCAGAAGGCCGAATGCCACCGGCTCGATCAGAGTTAGACTCATAAGGGGCACCAGCCCACACAGGGCGAGGTCGAGGCAGACCAGCGCCCCATAGGAATGGCCGACGAGGTGCACGGGGCCGCCGGCGCGACGGATCACTGCTTCGACGGTTTCTGAGGACCGGTCGATTGAGCAATCGGCCGCCGTGCGGCTTTCCCGCGTGCCGCCATACCCCGGCAAGCTGGTTGTCACGATGCGGAAGCGGCTTTCTAACGCCTCCGTAACGTTGCACCAAGCCGACCGCGTCGCCCAGGAGCCGGGCACGAAGACGATAGTCGGTCCCTTTCCTTGCTCGCAGTAATCGATTGCCCCGTGCTTATCATGCAGCATCTCGGTCTCCATCCTCTGCCCTGCGCATCGAAGCGCACGCACAGCATGACGGGGGCCCGGCCCGGACACTTTTCCGACCCCTTACTTTTTCTTTCCGAACCGCTAAATTCGCGCATCCAGGCCGGTTGGCCTGACTTCGATCGGAGCAGACGGTTGCGCTACTCGTTTGAAGACCTAATGCTGGACACCGACAAGCGGGAGCTGTGTCGCGGATCTGAAGCTGTCCCGATCGCACCCCAGGTGTTTGATCTACTTGTGTACCTCATCAGAAATCGCGAGCATGTCACCAGCAAGGACGACCTGATTGCCGCCGTGTGGGGACACCGTGTCGTTACAGACGCGGCGCTGGCAACGCGGCTCAATGCGGCGCGTGCCGCGATCGGCGATAGCGGTAGCGAGCAACGTCTGATCAAGACATTGCAGCGGAAGGGTATCCGTTTCGTGGGGGCTGTCCGCGAAGTCGATGGTGATGTCGACATAACTGTCGCAAATGCAACGCCTATGCGGACCACCCAGCCCGGCAAGCCGACGATCGCCGTGCTTCCGTTCCAGAACATCTCTGACGATCCCGGTCAGGACTACTTCGCTGACGGATTGGTCGAGGACATCATCACTGCGCTGTCGCGGTTCAGGTCTTTAGTCGTCATCGCCCGGCAATCAAGTTTCACTTACAAGGGCAAGAGCGTCGACGTGAAGCAGGTCGGACGCGAACTCGGTGTGCGCTATGTGCTTGAAGGCAGCGTGCGCAAGGCCGGGGCGCGCCTGAGGATATCCGGACAACTAATCGATACCGGTACCGCGGCCCATATTTGGGCTGATCGCTTCGACGGTGCGCTGGACGACATGTTCGATCTGCAAGACAAGGTCACGCGCCGCGTAGTCGGCGCGATCACGCCGGAACTCGATCGCGCCGAGATGGAACGCGCAGGCCGACGGGCGGCCGGCAACATCGATGCCGTCACGGCGTTCTATCGCGGCTTGCCTCATACCGAGTTCCCTACCAGCGCCGAGAACAATGATTCCGCCTTGCAAAACTTCAAGCGGGCGATCGCGCTTGATCCAAGTTTCGCGCCCGCCTATGGCGGTGTTGCGTCGTGCTTAGGATGGCGGCGCGCCAACAAATGGCCTGGTGATGTCGCCGAAGATAACGCCGAGCTTCTACGGCTTGCCGATCGGCTGAAGGCGATGGGTACGGACGATGCCGCGGCCCTGAGCGTTGTTGGCTTCAACCTGTTCTGGTTCCAGCTTGCCTACGACGGCGGCGCGGAAATGATCGAGCGCGCCATCCTTGCAAATCCCAACTACGCCCGCGCCTACAATTTCAGAGGCCTCTTGCGTGCCTGGAACGGCGGGTCGGATGACGCGATCGACGACTTTGAACGCGCCGTGATCCTGAGTCCACGCGATCCTTTCAATTACAACGCCATGCTTGGCATCGCTCTCGCAAATCACAATGCTAGGCGACACACCGAGGCAGCTGATTGGGCGGACAGAGCGGTCAGAGCATTTCCGCCATTTTTCCTGGTTGGATTGGGGCAGGCAATCCTCTGCTATGTCGGTGCAGATCGAATGGATGATGCTCGGAGACTGATGAAAGAGTGTGTCCGTCAATCACCAGAATGGCGCCGATCGACGGCCGTGCCCCCGCCGTGGGTGAAATCACCCCAACTCAGAGCCGAGTTTATGGAGGCGTTTATCAGAGCTGGGCTACCCGATTGATCGTGCAATTCTATGGGGCGTTGATAGGTCCGCTTATGGCCCTTCTGAGACTGCGGTTCAGGCCGGATGTCCGCATCTGGCCCATGAGCGGCCTTCTCCCGCACGTCGCAGTTTGCCCCTCAGCAGCCGATTGGCTTGCTCAGGTTCTTGATGAAGATCCGGCACCGGCGAGCACGGATCCAGAACGGGCGAACACGAACGTGACAATATTATTTCCACGGTTCTAACCGCGGCATACCCCCGATGATCAGGGATTGCGCCGCGAGAACGAAACAGCATATGCGGCGTCGCGGCTGTCGATCAGCGGATCATCGGACCGCTCGATTCCATCGGTGAGCTGACCCGGTAGAAACAGCAATCTTTTCTGGACCTCGACACTGTTCTCCGCTGCCCTATCGATCGTCAGCACCCCAAGCTCGACGACCTTACGATTTTCGGGCCAGGGTTTTGTCGGATCTTTCGTGGAATCGTCCGCTGCAGCGAGTTGTGCGTTGAAGTGAAACGTCACCGGTCCCCGCTTCAGACGTTCTGGCAACTCTTCCATCAGGAAGTCCGGGGTCCGTTTCGCCGCGTCAGATTTATCCAGATGAACAATGTTCTCAGGCAGCATCTGATACCTGACTGCCTGCCTCTCACCCGCTTTGTTGACGAAAACGAAGGCGTCAATGCCGAAGTATTCTTCGTCGGCGAAGCTGCCTGGCGTTGCTACAGTGCTGAAGGCGGCAGGAACCGAGGGATGGCTCGCCGCGAACTGTTCGAATTTCGTCGGCTTGGTCGCATTGGGCGGGCTGTCCGCCAGTGCCATTAGAAGGTCGCGAAACTCTTCGCCTGTAGACACAGGGAAGAACTTGAGGGAATTGATCACAATGTCGGTGTCACTGCCGTCCGGCAGATGGAACTTCACCGCCATGCCGTGCGGATTGGCATTTTCGGCCCCATCCGGTAAGTTCGGTACCCCCGTCGAGTCCGAGAAGCGCACCGTCACAGCGATCGTAGCGCCGCTGAACAGGGCCGCACGGCTTAGCCCTGCTGCTTCCGGGGATGCCTTGAAACTGCCCTCGACCACAAGGCCTTTGGCATGATTAGCCCGGAATCCGGGATGTACCCCGAACACCCGGTTCATTGCATTGACGAGCTGCTCCTCAATGGGCTGGTCCTGCGCCAGTGCAACCACGGGCAACGCAAAACCTAACCCAACCAGGGCAGCAACGGCCTTGCTGTTTCTCATGGGATGCCCTCCTATGTAAGGCGCAAGCAAGTATAGCACCAAAAGGGCGCGCTCTGTGCCAGTTCAGTCTCGGCATGAGTCAGTCAGCCCGGGCGCACTTCCTTGGCTGGCCCCTGGTGCAGTTCACGCCGGCGGGATCTCTCTCCGGTAAGCATCATTGAATCGCATACTCAGGCTGGCGACGAGATCGAAGAGGTAGAGCGCACGTCAGCTTTTGGCCCTTTTGGGAAGTGCGCGTCAACAGAACGTCCGCTTCGCGCCCACAAGCTGCCGTCTCGTCAGGTTGCCTCTTGACCCCCGAGCGGACATCAGAGGGGCGGTTTTGCTGTAATGGACGATAGCTCCCATCTTGATAGTATAGGCTGCGGTCATCGGCGGGGGTGGGTGCATGAGGCGTCGAGATTTCGTCAGGCTTGTCAGCGGATTGGCCGGCGCGTGGCCGCTCGTGGTGCGGGGACAGCGAGCGGCAACGCCGGTCGTTGGCTTTTTAAGCGGCCGGTCGCTCTCTGAATCTGCGGGCCTGATTGATTCATTCCGCAAAGGTCTGCGCCAAAGCGGTTTCGTTGAGGGGCAGAACGTCAATATCGCATTTAGATGGGCAGATGGACGGTACGAGCGATTGCCGGCGCTAGCTTCTGAACTTGTTGACCTCCCGGTCGCCGGTCTGTTCGCAGCAGGCGGCTCACCGGCTGCGCTTGCGGCGAAAGCGGCGACTTCGACGATTCCCGTCGTTTGCTTGACCACCGATCCAGTCGGCCTTGGGTTGGTCGCGAGTCTTAGTCACCCTGGCGGGAATGTCACTGGAATCAGCAATCTGGCGAGCGATCTGCCGGGCAAATCCACCGAACTGCTCAAGCGCTTGATCCCTGCGGCAAACGTCATTGGCTATCTGGTCAATCCCACAAATCCCAGCTACGAGCTACATGTGCGGCAGGCATCATTGGCGGCCAGTGCCTTGGGTGTCGAGCTTCGCGCAATCAACGCGGCGACGCCGCAAGAAGTGGCTGACGCATTCGCGGAGTTGGCGAGACGTCGCATCATCGCACTTAGCGTCATGGCTGATGCCTTCCTCGACAGCCAGCGCGATCGCATCGTCGCGTTGTCGATCCAAAATAGTATCGCGGGGTGCTATCCGTGGCGCGATTACGTTTTGGCGGGCGGTATGATGAGCTACGGGACGAACCTGCCGGACTCCTATGAACAGGCTGGAATCTACGTGGGACGAATTCTTCGCGGCGAAAAACCCTCCGACCTGCCGGTCCTGCAGCCTACAAAACTCGAACTCGTGCTGAATCTCAAGGCGGCCAAGACGTTGGGTGTCACCGTGCCACCTACGCTCCTTGCCATAGCCGATGAGGTGATCGAATAGGACGCGATTGCTGCGATGCATGAGTCCGGAAGTGGCCCGAAGCGGCGGTTGAGGGAAGTCTGTTATTCCGCCGCTGTCGGGGGATAAGCAGGCATCTGCCGAACGGCGCCAAAGATGATACGAGTGATCCGCTGCCGACCTAGCAGGCTGTTGAAGAAGTCTTGGAACGGCGCGCGATGAACGGGATGTTGTCGCCGTTGAGGAGACAAATCTCCCCTTCGAGTGAGCCGTCATCCTGCAGTT
>NZ_LGHL01000193.1 GCF_001908205.1 Bradyrhizobium sp. NAS80.1 | reverse complement strand
TCGTTATCCGGTGTTTGTCCATCGGGCCGCGGCTTTGCTCCACGCTTTCTTCAGACCCCACCTCGCGATGACGCCCTTGCGCTTCGCTAATCCTTCACCGCCATCAGGCTGGATAGAGGACTTCCACCTCCAAGCTGTCGCTCATACTCGGCACACAACAAAAAGGCCGGCTTTTCAGCCGGCCTTTTCGATTCATAACGCCCGCGATCAAGCCTTGACCAGCGGGCCCTTGGAGGTCGGCCCCTTCGAGCCGCCAGGGCCACCGCCCGGCTTGGACTTGCCTGGCGGGCGCTTGCGGGTACCGGGCAGCTTTTCCTGCTTCGGCGTAACCGGGCCATCGAGGAACTCGAAGCCGATCTTGTCCTTGGTCTCGTCGGCCTCGTCCTTGACCAGAACGACGCGGACGTGGCCGCCACCCTTCAGCTTGCCGAACAGCACCTCGTCGGCCAGCGGCTTCTTGATGTGCTCCTGGATCACGCGGGCCATCGGCCGCGCGCCCATCTGCTCGTCATAGCCGTGCTGGACCAGCCAGGTCTTGGCGGGTTCGGTCAGCTCGATGGTGACGTCGCGGTCGCCGAGCTGCGCCTCCAGCTGCAGCACGAACTTCTCGACCACCGTGCCGATCACCTCGACGCTGAGATGGCTGAACGAGACGATGGCATCGAGACGGTTGCGGAATTCCGGCGCGAACTGCCGGTTGATCGCCTCGTGGTCGTCGCCTTCCCGCTTCGAGCGCGTGAAGCCGAACGCCTGTTTGGCGAGATCCGACGCGCCCGCGTTCGTCGTCATGATCAGGATCACGTTGCGGAAGTTGACCTGCTTGCCGTTGTGATCGGTGAGCCGGCCGTGATCCATGATCTGGAGCAGCACGTTGTAGAGGTCGGGATGGGCCTTCTCGATCTCGTCGAGCAGCACCACGCAATGGGGATGCTGGTCGACGCCGTCGGTGAGCAGGCCGCCCTGGTCGAAGCCGACATAGCCGGGAGGCGCACCGATCAGGCGCGACACGGTGTGCCGCTCCATGTATTCGGACATGTCGAAGCGCAGCAGCTCGACGCCGAGCGTCGCCGCGAGCTGCTTTGCGACTTCGGTCTTGCCGACGCCGGTCGGACCCGAGAACAGGTAGCAGCCGATCGGCTTCTCCGGCTCGCGCAGGCCAGCTCGTGCCAGCTTGATCGAAGCGGCGAGCGACTCGATCGCCTTGTCCTGGCCGAACACGGTGCGCTTCAGGGTCTGCTCGAGATGCTTGAGCACCTCGGCATCGTCCTTGGAGACACTCTTCGGCGGAATCCGCGCCATCGAGGCGATCGTGGTCTCGATCTCCTTGATGCCGATCGTCTTCTTGCGCTTGTTCTCGGCGACCAGCATCTGCGCCGCACCGGATTCGTCGATCACGTCGATCGCCTTGTCCGGCAGCTTGCGGTCGTGGATGTAGCGCGAGGAGAGCTGAACGGCGGCCTCGATCGCCTCATTGGTGTACTTCAACCGGTGGTAGTCCTCGAAGTACGGCTTGAGACCCTTGAGGATCGCGATCGCGTCCTCGACCGTCGGTTCGTTGATGTCGATCTTCTGGAAGCGCCGCACCAGCGCGCGGTCCTTCTCGAAGTGCTGGCGGTATTCCTTGTAGGTCGTCGAGCCCATGCAACGGATGGTGCCCGAGGCAAGCGCGGGCTTGAGCAGATTCGACGCATCCATTGCCCCGCCCGACGTCGCGCCCGCACCGATCACGGTGTGGATCTCGTCGATGAACAGGATAGCGTTGGGGTGCGCCTCGAGCTCCTTCAGCACCTGCTTCAGGCGCTCTTCGAAATCCCCGCGATAGCGCGTGCCGGCGAGCAGCGTGCCCATGTCGAGCGAGAACACGGTGGCAGCCGCAAGCACCTCCGGCACCTCGCTGTCGACGATGCGCTTGGCGAGACCTTCTGCAATCGCGGTCTTGCCCACGCCGGCCTCGCCCACGAACAGCGGGTTGTTCTTCTGTCGGCGGCACAGCACCTGGATCGCGCGATTGATCTCGGAATTGCGTCCGATCACCGGATCGATCTTGCCGTCGCGCGCCTTCTTGTTGAGATTGACGCAATAGGTCTCGAGCGCCTCGCCCTTCTTCTTGGCGTCCTCGGTGCCCTTGGTCTCGGTCTCCTCGTCGACGCCGCGCACGGGCCGCGCCTCGGAGACGCCCGGCCGCTTGGCGATGCCGTGGCTGATGTAATTGACGGCGTCATAGCGCGTCATGTCCTGCTCCTGCAGGAAATACGCGGCATGGCTCTCGCGCTCGGCGAAGATCGCGATCAGCACGTTGGCGCCGGTCACCTCTTCGCGACCGGAGGACTGCACGTGGATCACCGCGCGCTGGATCACGCGCTGGAAGCCGGCGGTCGGCTTGGCGTCATCTGCGCCATCCGTCACCAGATTCTCGAATTCGGTTTCAAGATAATTGACGAGGCTCGCGCGCAGCTTGTCGAGATCGACGCTGCAGGCGCGCATGACGGCGGCGGCATCGGAGTCATCGATCAAGGAGAGCAAAAGATGCTCGAGCGTCGCGTATTGGTGATGACGCTCGTTTGCGATCGCCAGCGCACGATGCAGGGATTGTTCAAGGCTTTGGGAAAAAGTCGGCATTCGCGTCCTCTATGGCCCCCACCATCATGATCGTCATCGCCCGGTCAGGCAACAACAACCTTTGTCACATATAGTTATACAAGATCGCGGCGAAAGACCGGTTCCCGGCGGCTGCACACCCGCGGTATTTTCGATGCAAAACCCGTTCCGAATTGGGCGGGATTGGCGCCGGTGCAGAATTCCCGACCTTGCCGGCAGCAACAGGCTGCCGCGCGCAGACATCACGCGACGATCACACTGCGACTTACACAGGGGCCGGCTTCAACGCGCTGTGAGGCGGCTTACTTCTTTTCCATCACGCATTGCAGCGGATGCTGGTGCTTGCGGGCGAAATCCATCACCTGCGTCACCTTGGTCTCAGCGATCTCGTAGGTGAATACGCCGCACTCCCCGATGCCGTGATGATGGACGTGCAGCATGATCTTGGTCGCGGCCTCGACGTCCTTCTGGAAGAACTTCTCGAGCACGTGCACGACGAACTCCATTGGCGTGTAGTCGTCGTTCAGGATCAGCACACGGTACAGGTTCGGCCGCTTGGTCTTTGGCTTGACCTTGGTGATCACCGAAGTGTTCGGCCCCGCCGGACCGCCGGAACGGTTCTCGTCGTTGCTCATTCGGGGAGCTTGGGCGGCGGCGGCCGCGGACAGGTCAAATATGGAAGCAATCTGCGGCATGGCTCAGGCGTTCGAATTCCCCATGGAAGCGAGTGACGGGTCCGCCGCGCAGCTCCGCCCTTCGGAGCTTCACACAGGCGCGCCACCTTGTTGGATCGCCGCTTCCAACCGGTCCGGTCCAAGCCGGATCGATCGCCGGGAATATGGGCCTGCCCCCGTCTTGCCGCAAGCGCGCAAGGTTCGGCCGCAACGGTCCCGATTCCCGGTCGGGGCGATCCCGGCCAAGGTTAATCAATCCGGACCGATTTGACAAAAATTTCCGCCTTGCCCGTTTAGAACATGTTGACCAGGAACCTAACGGCAACATGACCGCGGCGGTTTGGCGCGGGGATGCACCCGGCTTTCCAAAGTCCAATTTACCTAGCGTTCAAGGGCTGCAGCGCGAAATCGGGCAAAATCACAGACCTCAGGGACCGTCATGTTTCATCTGCCCGTTGTCCGCCGCATTGGTCGACAGCTCGCCCGCTTTGCTGCGGCCGAGCAAGGCAATATAGCCGTGATCTTCGCCATCGCGCTGGTCCCGGTCCTGGGCTTCGTCGGTGCCGCGGTCGACTATAGCCGGGCTGTCAAGGCCCGCACCTCGATGCAGGCGGCCCTCGACTCCACCGCGCTGATGCTCTCCAAGGACCTGTCGTCCGGCACCATCACCACGTCGCAGCTAAGCACCAAGGCGCAGGCCTATTTCAACGCGCTGTTCACCGACACCAACACCCTCCCGTCGGTCACCGTCTCGGCCAACTACACCGCGAGCAGCAGCATGGGCTCGACGGTCCAGCTCAGCGGAAGCGGCACCTACACCACCAGCTTCATGAAGATCGCCGGCTTCCCGACGCTCGACATCGGCACCAGTTCGACCAGTGCCTGGGGCATGGTGCGCTTGCGCGTGGCTCTGGTGCTGGACAACACCGGATCGATGGCCCAGAACGGCAAGATGTCGGCGATGCAGACGGCCGCGAAGAACCTGGTCGACCAGCTCAGCGCGCTCGCCAAGAACAACGGCGACGTCTACATCTCGATTGTCCCGTTCGCCAAGGACGTCAACGTCGGCGCCAGCAATTACAGCAAGTACTGGATGGATTTCTCCGATTGGGACGCCGCGAATGGGTCCTGCAGCGTGACGAGTTACAAGTCCCAGTCGGCGTGCGTGAACGCCGGAAAGACCTGGACGCCGGCTAACCATAACACCTGGACCGGCTGCGTGGTCGATCGCGACCAGGACTACGATACCAAGAACACCACGCCGACGAGCGGCAATGTGGGGACGCTATTCCCCGCCGAGCAATATTCGTACTGTAACACGGCCAACTCGGCCTATCTGCAGCCGATCATGCCGCTGAGTTACGACTGGACCTCGCTCAAGGGCCGGATCGACGCCATGAAGCCGACCGGCAACACCAACCAGGGCCTCGGCCTCGCCTGGGGGTGGATGACGCTGTCGTCCGGCGATCCCATGAACGCACCGGCCAAGGACACCAACTACACCAACAAGGACGCGATCGTGCTGCTCTCCGACGGCCTCAACACGCAGAACCGCTGGTACAGCAACGCCTCGCAGATCGACGCGCGGCAGAAGAAGCTGTGCGACAACGCCAAGGCCCAGCCCAACAACATCACGATCTATACAGTGCAGGTGAACACCGGTAGCGACCCGACCTCGAGCGTGCTGCAATATTGCGCAAGCGGCACCGACAAGTTCTATCTGGTGACGCAGGCCAGCCAGACGGTGTCGGTGTTCAAGGACATCGGAACGTCGCTCTCGAAGCTACGCGTAGCGCGCTGAGACGGCCCGCCACGACAAACGAAAAAAGCCCGGCTGGATCAGCCGGGCTTTTTGATTCCAGGTAGAAATCGTTAGTTGGCGGCCGGGGTAAACTTCGACACGACGGTCTCGACCGGCTTGAACGCCTGCTTGGCGAGGTCGCTGTAGAGGCCGGCGATCTTCTGCGATTCCGCAACGAAGGTCTCGTAGGCGGAACGGGCGAAATCGGTCTGCGCTTCCACGGCCTTTTCCAACGACTTCACGCCGGAGAGCTTCTCGACAAAGGACTTCGTGTCTTCGAACGACTTCTTGGTGTAGTCGCCATAAGCGCTGGCGATCGCCTGGAGGCCGTGCTGCATCGAGGTCGCGGAAGCAACGCACTGCTCGAACTGCTCTTTCCCGTAGTTCTGAAAGTCTTCAACCTTGAACATTTCGGAATCCTTTTCCCTGGCTCGCGTCGGGAAGCCCCGGCTCCCTGACTCCGCTCAAAATTAGTGCAACGCACAAAAAAAGTCAAGAATCCTTGTGCGACGCACAAAAATAGATCCAAGTCGCGTAGAATCCCGGGGGTCCCCGCAAGGGTTCCTTAAGCTTTTGGAAACCGCGGCCCCCTACCCTGATTCCCTAGGCGTGTTCTGCTTCCGCAGGCGGTCGAAAGCCGTTTGAGAACATCACCTTAGCCAGAACAGCGGCTCAGGCCCAACGTCCTCCGCAGCGAACACCAGCGGAGGGACAGCCTGAGCAGGTAATGATCCCGGTCCATTGGGCACAATTTCGCCTCACGAGCCGGTGATCAAGTTAGAAACGGGGACGGGGTTTCATGCTTCGCAAAAACTTGTCTTCCTCGCGCTTGGCGCGGGTTGGCGTTTTCGGGCTTCTCACGGCCACCACCGCAGTCATCTTCACCACCGATGCTGCCGAGGCGCGGCGCCACCGCCGCCATTACGCGCACCACCGCGTGCAGCGCGATGTGTCCGAGAGCTCCAGCTCGAAATTCGCCTCCATCATCGTGGACGGCAATTCCGGCTCAGTCCTCCAGTCGACCAGCCCCGACGGACTGCGCCACCCCGCCTCGCTGACCAAAATCATGACGCTCTATCTGCTGTTCGAGCGCCTCGAGTCCGGCAAGATGAAGCTCGACACCGAGATGCCCGTGTCGCAGCACGCCGCCAATCAGGATCCGACCAAGCTGAACCTGCGTGCCGGCCAGACCATTCGCGTCGAGGACGCGATCAAGGGTCTTGTCACCCGCTCGGCCAACGACGCAGCGGTCGTGATCGCGGAAGCGATCGCTGGCGACGAGGACGACTTCGCCACGATGATGACGCGCAAGGCGCGCTCGCTTGGCATGTCCAAGACGGTCTACCGTAACGCCAACGGCCTTCCCAACGACGAGCAGGTCACGACCGCGCGCGACCAGGCCACGCTCGGCCGCGCCATCCAGGAGCGCTTCCCGCGCTACTATCGCTTTTTCTCGACCACCACGTTCAGCTGGCGCGGACAGTCGATCCGCAACCACAATCACTTGCTCGGCAGCGTCGAGGGCGTGGACGGCATCAAGACCGGCTACACCCGCGCCTCCGGCTTCAATCTCGTGACTTCGATCCGCCGCGGCAACCGCCATCTGATCGGCGTGGTGCTCGGCGGCCGCAGCGGCGGCTCGCGCGACGCCATCATGCGCAACCTGCTCGCGGAGAATCTCGAGAAGGGCGCGACCACCCACACTGTCGCTGCTGTCACCGAGCGCAACAGCGCTGACGCCAATACCGACGTCGCCGATGCATCGGATACCCCGGCCCGTCCGGCTCCGCAGGTCCAGACCGCGGCCGCCCCTGCCCCCGAAGCAGCCTCGTCGCGTCTCGCCTCGCGCCTGTCCGCGCTTGCGGCCGCCACCGCCGCGATGCCGCCGGCCCAGCCCAAATCTGAGACCAACAAGCCGGAAGCGAGGCCAACTGAATCCAAGATCGAGCCGGCGCCGCTCACCAATGGCGTGATCTCGACCCAGCCGCTGGCCATCATTCCCGGCTCGTCGGAACCGATGAAGCCGGTTCGGGTGAAGACGGTTCAGGTCAAGGCCGGCGCCGTGAAGGTCGCCTCCGCCGCTCCGGCCCAGGTCACACCGCAGGTCACCAACACGGTTGCGCCCCGCTCCGACGTCGCGGAAACCTCCGGCGCCGTCGTTGCCCGGGCCGACCCCATCCAACAAGCCCGAGATCGCGAGCCAGCCGGAAGCGCCGAAGGCCGAGATCACCCGCACCGAACTGCCGCGGCAGCCGGCTGGCTTCGGCACCGGCAACGGCATCCTGGGCGTGCTGCCGGCGGCAACGGCCACCGCCACCGCCCCGTCTGCTGCAAAGCTTGCTTCCGCAGATCCGCAGCCGACCCAGACAAGCGCCACCACCAAGCCGGTCGTCACCCACAGCGGCTGGATCGTCCAGGTCGGCGCGCTCGAAAGCGAGAACGAAGCCCAGCACCGCATCGACGCGGCGCGCAGCTCGGCCCGCGGCCTGCTCAGCAAGGCCGACCCGTTCACCGAGCCGGTCGTCGCCAAGGACAATCGCAAGCTCTATCGCGCCCGTTTCGCCGGGCTCGAGCGCGACCAGGCCGAAGCCGTCTGCCGCGCTCTGAAGCGCGCCGAGATCTCCTGCATCACGGTCCGCAACTGATCGCCTCCCCGGTTCCGAAAGAATGCCCGCGGCTTGCGCGGGCATTTTTGTTTCCGGGTGCGATTTCGCAAACTCGGATCCGTAACAACCTCTCGTCAAGGATTTACGGTTAAGGCTTTACTCAACGGATCGACCACGCCGACAATGGCGGGCATCGGGGCGACGGCAGACAGAGCAAAGCGGAGCTCACGCGGTACGGGCGTTTGTAGCGTGGTGCCGGAGTTAGCCGTTATGCGTACGAAGCAGAGTATCCTTGGCCTCGTTTACACGGGCAGCGAGGTACGTCGAGCCCCCTTGGTCGGGATGGAGTTTCTTCATCAGGGACTTGTGAGCCCTGCTGATGTCGGCGCGCCCCGCTCCCGGCTGCAGGCCAAGGATCTGATAGGCTTCCTCCGCCGTCATTTTGCCGCTCGGCGCCGTGCGGCGCTGCCCCCCCTGCCGCATCGCTCTGCGCGTTTTGACGCCAAGCGGGAAACCGGCGGTCCAGATAGCTTTCAAGTAAGGCCACGCTCTCGGCGTCGAACGCCGGGACCATCGCCAGCAAGCCAGCGAGATCGAACTCGTCGAGATCGCGCCCGGCGTATGGCCCGGCAACGATCTGGCCTCCGAGCTGGCCGGAATCGTGGTCGAGACGCATGTCCAGGAATTGCGAACGCACGCGCGAGGCCTGGCCCGACGGGCGCGACGCACCGCCACCGAACAGTCCTCCGACACCGCCGAAGCCGGCGTTCGAAAGCGGCGTCCAGCCGAGCAGCCCGGCGCCAAAAATCCCGAGCGGGATCGCCACCGCCAGTTCGCCCCGCAAGCCCGTGAAGGCAGCGACCGCCAGCGCCACTACGCCGCCGCCAAACTTGATGGTGCGCGCCAGCACTGCCGGATTGGCTGCACGGAACATCTGGAGCAGCAGATAAAGTGTGATAACGGCGACAGCGCCGGCAATCAGGGTCATGGCGGGAATATAGTCGCCCTGTCGTGAAAAAGCATGGCGTCCTTCCGTGCGTCTACGATGTCGTCCGTGAAGAATACGGATCGGTCTGAGAAATAAGCAGAATTGGTCTTGATATAATATTCGATTTTGCAGGAAAGCGAGGTGTTGGACCTCGCTT
>NZ_LGHL01000192.1 GCF_001908205.1 Bradyrhizobium sp. NAS80.1 | reverse complement strand
CGCTTAAGCTAGCACGTGGCTTCAACTTAGACGACGAACTGAAGAATGTAATTCTAGCCGTGTCTCGATCATTCGCGTTTTTACACAGCCAGGGTCATTCGCGTCGCTTTTGGCCTATAGCCCCGATGTCTGCTTATCCCCCCCGACAGCGGCGCGCGAGCGGACATCGCCGGAGGTCCGAGTCGGGGCCAACAGCGGACGTTACCTCGAGCTTGTCATATTCCGGCCACTTGAGGACTGCGGATGGTTCCGTCAGTATATCAGGAGCCTTCGGTAGACCCGCCCATGTCCGACCTCGCGGCAAAAGTCACGAAGATTCAACGAGAGATGCCTGCCGCGTTCGATCCGACGACGTGGGTGGGCGCCATCACGCTCACATTTGCTATCGCTATTGCGTATTTCACCGCTGCGCGGCTTAGCCTCGAATTGCTGACCAAGCCGGAGGGCGTGGCGGTGTTCTGGCCGGCGGCGGGCGTGTCGGCAGGCGCTCTGATCGTCCTGGGGTCCCGCGCGCGATGGCCGGTCATCTTCGGCACAATGGCAGCGACCATTTTGGCGAACCTGCTTGGCGATCGAAATCTCTGGGGTGCCGTTCTCTTCGGTTGCTGCAATGCTTTCGAGGCCGTGCTCACGGCACGGCTGATCGACCGCTACCATGGTTCCGGCTTCACGTTGGCCAAGCCGTACAACGTGATGGCGTTGGTCGGGGCAGCAACCGTCGGGGCTGCCGTGTCCGGCATCGGTGGCGCTGTTGTATTCAAGTTCTTTCACAGCGCGACGACTCCGATATGGGTTACTTGGCAGCATTGGTTCGCATCTGACGCACTGGGGATCATCGTCGTTGCGCCATTGCTGATTGAGTTCGCCTCAGCCGCGCGGGACCGGCCGCCCGTGGCCGAGCTTCTCGAGGGCGCATTGACCGTCGCGATATTGGCGCTGGTGAGCGCGCTGGGCATTTTCCTGCGCTCGGATCTTCTGGCAAACGTCGGACCAGTCGCTGTCCTTTTCGCGCCGCTGCTATGGCTTGCAGCGCGATGCCGGCCGGTTTTTGCCGCATCTGCGGCTTTCATCGTCAGTCTTTCAATCGTTTGGACGACGACCTTTGGCATCGGCTACTTCGGCAATCCCACCCTTGCGATGGACGAGCGCGTCGCTGCAGCGCAGGTCAGCATTTTGCTTGTGACCATCGGCGCATCGCTTCTGGCGGCATTGTTTGCTGAGATCCGGGACAAAAGGAAGATTACAGAAGCGGCGCTGCACGCTAGCGAAACCCAGCGCTATCTCATTGAGACCGAGAAACTCGCCGCACTCGGGCGCCTTGTTGCAGGCGTCGCACACGAGCTTAATAGTCCTGTTGGTACCGGCTTGACGGTCGCCTCGACACTCGCACAGCGCTGCTCAAGGTTTGCCAATCAAATAACCTCCGGTCCTGTACGCCGTTCGTCCCTTTCGGAATTTGTCGACTGCAACCACGACGCCGCCAATCAGCTAGTTGCCAACCTGGAACGCGCTGGCGAGCTGATTCAGGCGTTCAAGCAAGTTGCCGTCGATCGCAATCTTGCAGATCGCCGCAGTTTTGACCTCAGGATTGCAACCGAGCAAATCGTGGCCAGCGTCGTTCCCGGTCTGCCTAAACCTCGCAGTCCCCTGGCGCTCGATATCCCCTCCGACATCGTCATGGACAGCTATGCGGGCGCTTACGGGCAGGTGTTGACGAACCTGATCTTCAATGCCGTTACCCACGGCTTTGCTGGCCGATCTGGCGGCAACATGTTGGTTGAGGCAACCCGCATCGGCAGCGACTTCGTGGAGATTACTTTTTCTGATGACGGAATAGGCATTTCGGAGGACACCCAGCGACACGTGTTCGATCCCTTCTTCACCACGCGACGGGCGAAGGGCAGTACCGGGCTCGGCCTTCACATCGTCCATAACCTCGTGACCGAGCAACTGGGTGGCCGTATCGCGCTGGTCTCCGCCTTGGGAAAGGGGACTTCGATCTCTATGACGCTTCCGCTGGTCGCCCCTGGAAACGAAAGGCCAATCGGTGCAGCGGGTGCGATAAATGATGATCGATCGGCAGATTTGCGAGCAAAAACGAAGAAAAGGGATTCGGCTGTTTGATCGCTTCCATCGCGTTCAATGCCCCGCATGCGTGCAAGCATACGCCATGAACCGATACTTCTTGGATGCGAAAAACTCACCGTGAGCAAATGCAGTCCGTGTTACCCCGGATTGTGTTGCAAAACTCCGGTTGAGGCGACTCGCGAACCGTGATTCCGTTGGTTTGAGGCGGCATTTGCGGGAGCAGCGGATGTTAGGGCGGCAGGAGAGCGGTCAGGGC
>NZ_LGHL01000191.1 GCF_001908205.1 Bradyrhizobium sp. NAS80.1 | reverse complement strand
TCTTGGCCAGCGGCGACCAAGCTGCACAGACAGGCCGGACATATCGATGCAAGCGATCCGATCAAACCTCACAATGCTCTTGTGCCACGGGGGCCGTCCACATATGGGTTCCGGATCGGCGCTCCGCCCCGGACAACGCTACGCGTTGCCAAGGCTGCGCTTTGTCCGGGACGACAGCTGCTATTGCCGCTGCAGTGCTACGGCGCTTCCGCAATGATGTGATCGTCGATCTCGTCGACCTTGTTGACGCCGCACAGGCCCATGGTCGTGAGCAGCTCTTTCTGGATGATGTCGATCGCCTTGGCGACGCCGGCCTGGCCGCCGGCTCCCAGGCCGTAGGCATAGGCGCGGCCGATCATGCAGGACTTTGCGCCGAGCGCGAGGGCGCGCATCACGTCCTGGCCGGAGCGGATGCCGCCGTCGAACATGATCTCCATCTTGTCACCGACCTCATCCGCGATCTCGGGCAGCACCTCGATCGAGGACGGCGCACCGTCGAGCTGCCGGCCGCCATGGTTGGACACGACCAGCGCCTGCGCGCCGGTCTTGGCGGCCTCCTTGGCGTCCTCGACGTCCAGGATGCCCTTGATGATGAGCTTGCCCGGCCAGATGCTGCGGACCCACTCGACATCCTTCCAGTTCAGCGACGTGTCGAACTGCGAGGCTGTCCATTCGGCAAGGCGGTTGAGATCCTCGGTGTTCTTCACGTGACCGGCGATGTTGCCGAATGTGCGGCGCTTGCCCTGCAGCACGCCGGAGACCCAGGCCGGCTTGGTCGCGAAATCGATCAGCTTCGACAGTGACCATTCCGGCGGCACCGTCATGCCGTTCTTGATGTCGGCATGGCGCTGGCCGATCACCTGGAGGTCGACGGTGAGCACGAGCGCGCTGCACTTCGCCGCCATCGCGCGCTGGATCAGGTCCTTGATGAAGCCGCGGTCCTTCATGACGTAAAGCTGGAACCAGAACGGTTTCTCGACGTTGGCCGCAATGTCCTCGATCGAGCAGATCGACATCGTCGATTGCGTGAACGGAATGCCGGCGGCCTGCGCGGCGCGGCAGGCATGAATTTCGCCGTCGCCGTGCTGCATGCCGAGCAGGCCGACCGGCGCGAGGATCAGCGGCATGGCCGAGGGCTCGCCGAGGATCGTGGTCGAGGTGTCGCGCTTGGAGACGTCGACCAGGATGCGCTGGCGGAACTTGATCGCCTGCATGTCCTCACGGTTGGCGCGCAGCGTTTCCTCGGCGTAGGAGCCGCGGTCGCAATAGTCGAAGAACGCCTTCGGCACGCGGCGCTTATGCAGTGCGCGAAGATCGTCGATACAGGTGATGTGCTTCATGAACGTTTTCCCGGCCCGTCTTGCATCAAAAGATTGAGGGGTCATCTAGCATGGTTGGATGCACAGCCAAATCGTTTGAGAGGAAGGCGCCATGACAAGGCCGCGCAGCGAACCAAAGCCGGACGAGATCAAGGAGAAGCGCCGGCTCGAGGAGGCGCTGGAGGAGGGCCTGGAAGAGACCTTTCCGGGCTCCGATCCTGTCAACGTCACCCAGCCGCCGCCGTCCCGCGAGGACGGCCATGTGAAACGCACCGACTAGGCCGGGTTCCGCACCCGTTCCGGCTGCCGGTCAGGAAATGTAATATTAACAATATATTACCGGCGCGGCGGCGCGCCCGGTTCCGTAACGATTTATCATATTTTTTGAAGCCAAGTTACCCGCGCAGGCATTATAAGACCCTAGCGCATCAGGGATGCGGGGCCCGTTCGGGCACCCGGTGGTTGTAGAGGGGATCCCTGGTTGTTGCGTGGGGGACGATATGAGCCGCAAATATTTCGGGACGGACGGGATTCGGGGCCGCGCCAACGGACTGATCACGCCGGAGCTCGCGCTCAAGGTCGGCCAGGCGGCAGGCCTTGCGTTTCAGCGCGGTGAACACCGCCATCGGGTCGTGATCGGCAAGGACACCCGCCTGTCCGGCTACATGATCGAATACGCGATGGTCGCGGGCTTCACCTCGGTAGGCATGGACGTGCTGCTGGTCGGCCCGATGCCGACGCCGGCGGTTGCGATGCTGACCAAGTCGATGCGCGCTGATCTCGGCGTGATGATCTCGGCCTCGCACAATCTGTTCGAGGACAACGGCATCAAGCTGTTCGGTCCGCAGGGATTCAAGCTCTCCGACGACGTCGAGAGGCAGATCGAGCAGCTGCTCGACGAATGCCTCGACAAGCGGCTTGCGCAGAGCGCGAGCCTCGGGCGCGCCCGCCGTATCGACGGCGTGCATGACCGCTACATCGAATTCGCCAAGCGCACGCTGCCGCGCGATCTGTCGCTGGACGGCCTGCGCGTCGTGATCGATTGCGCCAACGGCGCCGCCTACAAGGTGGTGCCCGAAGCGCTGTGGGAGCTGGGCGCCGACGTGGTGCCGATCGGCGTCGAGCCCGACGGCTTCAACATCAACAAGGAATGCGGCTCGACCTCGCCGGAAGCGCTGTCGAAGAAGGTGCGCGAGATGCGCGCCGACATCGGCATTGCACTGGACGGCGACGCCGATCGCGTCATCCTGGTCGACGAGCGCGGCCATATCGTCGACGGCGACCAGTTGCTCGCGGTGATCGCGCAGAGCTGGAAGGAAGACGGACGGCTGTCGCGGCCGGGCATCGTCGCCACCGTGATGTCCAATCTCGGGCTCGAGCGCTTCCTGAAAGAGCGGGGGCTCGATCTCATCCGCACGCCCGTCGGCGACCGCTACGTGCTCGAGCAGATGCTGAGCGGCGGCTACAATCTCGGCGGCGAGCAGTCCGGCCACATCATCCTGTCCGACTACGCCACCACCGGCGACGGCTTCGTTGCTGCGTTGCAGGTGCTGGCCGTGGTGCAGAAGCTGCGCCGGCCCGTGTCGGAGGTCTGCCACCGCTTCGATCCGCTGCCGCAGATCCTCAAGAACGTCCGTCACAAGGGCGGCAAGCCGCTCGACGATTCCGATGTCAAATCGGCGATCTCCGACGGCGAGAAGCGGCTCAACGGCCACGGCCGCCTCCTGATCCGCTCCTCCGGCACCGAGCCGGTGATCCGTGTCATGGGCGAGGGCGAGGACCGCATCCTGGTCGAGGACGTCGTCGACACCATCGTCTCCGCGCTCGGCCAGGCGGCGGCCTGAACGCAAACCCTTTAGTAGCGCATCCTTCGAGACGCCCGCTTTTAGCGGGCTCCTCAGGATGAGGCCTTGTTTCCGGGCGAAATCTTAGTCCCTCATGGTGAGGAGCCCGCCAGAGGCGGGCGTCTCGAACCATGCAGGCCACGCTGGTTCACAGAGGGCGAATCCGGAGCGCGAAGCGCATCCCAGCCATGGGCGATTGGCGGTGGCTTCACCGCTCTTTGCAGCGTAGCCAGCAAGTGCGGTGGTTCGCCGCGCCCGCCGGAATCGCTCCCTTGAACAAGCCTGTCGTCGTCTCCGAGGAAACGCTGACCGAGCCCGTCGTCGTCAGCGACGTGGCGCCCGTCGCCGCCAAGTCTGTTGCCAAGGCGGCCGCGGGGCCGGCCTATATCGTGCTTGCCGGCATCAGCTTCTCGCACTTCCTCAACGACACCATGCAGTCGCTGATCGCCTCGGTGTACCCGATCCTGAAGGACACCTACGCGCTCGACTTCGCGCAGATCGGCATGATCACGCTGGCCTTCCAGTTCACGGCCTCGCTGCTGCAGCCGGTGGTCGGGTACTACACCGACAAGAAGGCTCAGCCCTATTCGCTGGCGATCGGCATGACCTCGACCTTCTTCGGTCTGCTGTTGCTCAGCGCCGCGCATCAATACCTCGTCATCCTTGTCGCCGCGGCGCTGGTCGGTCTCGGCTCGGCGGTGTTTCATCCCGAATCCGCGCGCATCGCGCGGCTCGCCTCCGGCGGCCGCTACGGGTTTGCGCAGTCGGTGTTTCAGCTCGGCGGCAGCTTCGGCACGTCAATGGGGCCGGTGCTGGCCGCGCTGATCGTGGTGCCGTTCGGGCAGGGCAGTATCGCCTGGTTCTCCTCGATCGCGTTCCTTGCCATCGTCATTCTCTGGCGCATCGGCCGTTGGTATGAACCGCAGATCAAGGCGAAGAAGACTGCGGTGGCTCAGGCTCATCCTGACGCGCCGAGCCCGCGCCGTGTCGCGGTCGCGCTTGCCGTGCTGGTGGCGCTCTTGTTCTCCAAGCAGCTCTACGTCTCGAGCCTGTCGAGCTACTACATCTTCTATTTGATCGACCGCTTCGGTATGTCGACGCAGGCAGCGCAGATCTATCTCTTCATCTTCCTCGCCGCGAATGCAGTCGGCGCGTTCTTTGGCGGACCGCTGGGGGATCGCTTCGGCCGCAAGATCGTGATCTGGATCTCGATCGTCGGCGCGCTGCCGTTCACGCGGGCGCTGCCCTATGCCGGGCTCGCCGGCAGCGCGGTGCTGTCGGTGATCATCGGCCTCATCATCTCCTCAACGACGTCGTCGATCATCGTGTTCGCGCAGGAATTGGTGCCGCACCGCTTCGGCATGATCTCCGGCGTATTCTTCGGTGTCGCTTTCGGCATCGGCGGCCTCGGTGCGGCTGTGCTCGGCAAGCTCGCCGACTACACCTCGATCGAGTTCGTTTACCAGGTCTGCGCCTATCTGCCGGCGATCGGCCTGCTTGCGGTGTTCCTGCCGAAACTGCCGCAGCACGCGCGTTAACGCATCCTCTCTCGCCGCAACGAGCCTTCATACATCGTTAGCAATTGCTGCGTTCAGGCGCGGCAGTTTTGCAATGCTGTCGCCGCACGCGCGCGTGCAGTCAGAGAAAATCAACCTTAAAAATTAGGGTTAAGTGGCGCTTAAGCATTTACTGCCATCGTCCGGTTGCGAGTTTCCAGAACGTGAGGCGCCCGTATTTTGCCTCACCGGCCATAAGGACGAAGCCAAATGCGTTGCGTTAAGTCTCTCCTTGCCGCGGGTGCGGCAACCCTGATCTCGTCGATGGCGTTCGCCGCCGACATGCCGATCGCGCCTCCCCCGATGTACGCTCCGGCGCCTCCCGTCGACTTCGGTGGCTGGTATCTGCGCGGCGACATCGGCATGACCAATCAGCGGATGAAATCGATCGACAATCCGGGCGACCCTAATGCTGTGCTCTTCAGGTCGACCGGCATGGGCTTTGACAGCGCGACGCTTTTCGATCTCGGCATCGGTTATCAATTCAACAATTGGTTCAGGGCGGATGTGATCGGCCAATGGCGCGGCCGCGCCAACTTGCACGGCTCGAACTCGATTCCCTTCACGACGACGCTGTTTCCCGGCACAGCGTTCGCCAATGTCAATAACTACGACGGCAGCAAGTCCGAAGCGGTCGTCATGGCTAACGCTTATGTCGATCTCGGCACGTGGTGGTGCGTGACGCCCTATATCGGCGCCGGCATCGGCGCGTCTTACAATCGCATCAGCGGTTTCCGCGACGACGGTCTGTCCTACATCAACGGCGCACCGTTCCCCGCCGTTACCTATGGCGCCGACGCGGGCAAATGGAATTTTGCCTGGGCGCTGCATGCCGGCCTCGGCTACAAGGTCACGCCAAACGTGACGCTCGAGCTTGGATACAGTTACATGAATCTCGGCGACGCGGTCACTGGTCCGACGAATTCGTTTGATGGAATTACCGTCGTGAACGGCAGTAACTTTGTCATCAAGGACATCACCTCACACGACGTGAAGCTCGGCGTGCGCTGGAATCTCGACAGCCCGCCGGTCTACGCGCCGCCGCCGCTCATCACCAAGGGCTGATCTCTCAGCCCGATCGGTTAGGACTTCTTAACGGCGCGGGATCATCCCGCGCCGTTTTGCTTTGCGTATTTTTCATGGCGCAACAGCGACAAGTGTGTCCGACGCAACCATTGGTTAAGGTTAACGAGCCATGATGACGCTCAAGAGTTCGATGGAGCGTTGCAATGCGTAGGCTTTGGTTGGTGGCGGTGGTGATGGGATCGGTGTCTGTCGCGCACGCGGCCGACATGCCGGATCTGCCCGTCCTGCGCGGCGGCTTCGCCGACGGTCTGTCGAAGACGAGCCATAACTGGGATGGCTTCTACGTCGGCGCCACTGGTGGCTATACCACTGACTCGACCGATTTCAGCCAGAGCGTGGTCGGTCTGACCAATTTCATCTTCCGCGACAGCGTGCTGCAGCAGCCGACTGCGAATTGGTCGCTCCTGAACAAGACCACCACGCAAGGCGCCAATTTCGGCGCCTTCGTCGGGCGCAACTGGCAATGGTACGATGCCATTCTCGGACTCGAGGGCACCTACAGCTACTTCAACAATCTCGCCACGTCGACGAGTGGTTTCAACAGACTCGACATCATCAATCCGCCTGGTGACGTTCATCCCGACAACGTGACCGACCACTGGGACGTGACGTTGACCGGCACGGCCGCGGCGAAGGTCAAGGACATGATCTCGCTCCGCGGGCGCGTGGGTTGGGATGGCGGCGGCTTCATGCCTTACATGTTCGCCGGCGCCGCCGTCGGTCGGATGGACGTCTCTCGCACGGTGACGAGCGATGTGACGCTGACCCAGGTTACGACGACAACGGTCGGGGGCGTCACGACGATTAACACGATCGGACCGACCCCCGTTCCGGCGCAGTCGCAGACGCAGAGCCAGCACAGGACCAATGCCTTCGTGGTCGGTTGGGTCGCCGGCCTCGGGCTCGAATATTGCCTGTGGGAAGGGTTGTTTGCGCGCGTGGAATACGAGTATGTGAAATTCTCTCCCGTCATGAACACGTCGGTGACGCTGAACAACGCGCGCGTCGGGCTCGGTTACAAGTTCTAGACGCGTATGCATCCTGTTGACAGGTTCCCTCTGTCCTGATGCTCTGTCGCTCCAAGCAGGGCGGCAGCGATGCAAATCTACGGCGACACGAATTCCGGCAATTGTCTGAAGGTGAAGTGGGTCTGCGACAAGCTCGCACTGCGCTATCGCTGGATCGAAGTCGACACCCGCAAGGGCGAGACGCGCACGCCGCAATTCCTGAAGATGAACAGCGCGGGCCAGGTGCCCACCGTCGCATTCGACGACGGCCGCACGCTGGCGCAGTCCAACGCCATCATCCGCTATCTCGCCCGCGACAGCGCGCTGATTCCGCGCGATGCCTTCGCTGCGGCCAAGATGGATGAATGGCTGTTCTGGGAGCAGTACAGCCACGAGCCCTATATCGCGGTGTGCCGCTTCCAGCTCGTCTATCTCGGCAAGGACGTATCCGAGCTCGACCCCGACAAGGTCAAGCGCGGCTATGCGGCGCTCGACCGCATGGAGCAGCATTTGGCGGCAAGCCGTTTCTTCGCCGGCGACGCTATTTCACTCGCCGACGTCTCGCTGCTCGCCTATACACGCTTCGCGCATGAAGGCGGCTTCGATCTCGGCCGCTATGCCGCCATCCGCCGCTGGATCGGCGAGGCCGAAGCCTATCTCGGCCTGTCGCCCGCGCGCTGAGTCCGGAGTCTCCAGCATGAACGATAAATCCGTTTCCATCCGTCCCGCGCGTCGCGAGGACGTCGCCGCGATCGTCGCGATGCTCGCCGACGATCATCTCGGGCGCGCTCGCGAGCGCGTGGAGGAGCCGCTGCCTGCGACCTATTACGCGGCGTTCGAGCGGGTCGAGCGCGATCAGAATCTCACGCTCGTGGTTGCCGAGAGCGAGGGCAGGGTGGTCGGCTGCCTGCAGCTCGCGGTGTTGCCCGGCATCAGCTCGCAGGGCGGCGTGCGTGGTCTGCTCGAAGATGTCCGCGTTGCTTCCGATTGCCGCAGCCGTGGCATTGGCGAGCAATTGGTGCAGTGGGCGGTGACGGAAGCGAAAGCGCGCGGTTGCAATCTGGTCGAATTGCTGACGCACGCCAGCAGAGTTGATGCGCAGCGCTTCTACAAACGACTCGGATTTGCATCGAGTCACGTCGGCATGACTGTCCGCTTATGAGGCAACAAGAGCGTTGTCGAGCGAAGTCGCGAGCATTGCACGATCAGCGAAATCGGATCGCGCGTTCGTTCATATTAAGAGCTGATAAACTACCCAGCCGTCGTTCACGTGGAACCAGGAACGAACGGTGCTACGGGAGCGTCGGACACCGAACTCGTTCGGTTCGGGGATTTCGATGACAATCTATTCGATGATCAAGGTCGGCAACGACTACGTTGTGCAGGCCAATGACAAATGCATTTTGAAAGTGAGCAGCCGCCGCAAAGCCGCGCAATTGATCAGCGAGGCGACGGACTTGTTGAACGCGCTCACTCAGGTCGAATCTCCTGGTATTGCGCCGGACGAGCCATCACTCCGCCGTGAGGCGCCGGAACTTCCTTGACTGCTCTACCCGATTCCCGTATCAGCCGCGACGGGACACCTCCCCCCAACGGGAGGCTTACTATCTGGAAGGGTAGAATATGACTGTAGCGAAGCCCGCTTCGCGGCCGAACGTGCCGCATTTCTCCTCCGGCCCCTGTGCCAAGCGCCCCGGCTGGAACGCCCAAAATCTCAAAGACGCAGCGCTCGGCCGTTCGCATCGCGCGAAGGTTGGCAAGACCAAGCTCAAGCTCGCGATCGATCTGACGCGTGAAGTGCTCGAAGTGCCCGCCGATTATCGCATCGGCATCGTGCCCGCCTCCGATACCGGCGCAGTCGAAATGGCGCTGTGGTCGCTGCTCGGTGCGCGCCCCGTCACCACGCTCGCCTGGGAATCCTTCGGTGAGGGCTGGGTCAGTGACATCGTCAAGGAATTGAAGCTCAAGGACGTCACCAAGCTCAATGCGGCCTATGGTGAAATCCCCGACCTCTCCAAGGTCGATCCCAAGAGCGACGTCGTCTTCACCTGGAACGGCACCACCTCCGGTGTGCGCGTGCCGAATGCCGACTGGATCAGCGCGACCCGCGAAGGCCTGACCATTTGCGATGCGACCTCGGCCGCGTTCGCGCAAGCTCTCGACTGGGCCAAGCTCGACGTCGTCACCTTCTCCTGGCAGAAGGCGCTCGGCGGTGAGGCCGCTCACGGCATGCTGATCCTCTCGCCCCGCGCCGTCGAGCGGCTCGAGACCTACAAGCCGGCCTGGCCGCTGCCGAAGATCTTCCGCATGACCAAGGGCGGCAAGCTCAACGAAGGCATTTTCGTCGGCGAGACCATCAACACGCCGTCGATGCTTTGCGTCGAGGATTATCTCGACGCGCTGAACTGGGGCAAGTCGATCGGCGGCCTGAAGGCGCTGATCGCGCGCGCCGACGCCAACACCAAGGTGCTCGCCGACTGGAAGGCGAGGACGCCCTGGATCGACTTCCTGGCGAAGGATGCCGCAATCCGCTCCAACACTTCGGTGTGCCTGAAGTTCACCGATCCCGCCATCAACTCGCTCTCGGCGGACGCGCAGGCCGACTTCTGCAAGAAGCTAGTCGCGCTGGTCGAGAAGGAAGGCGCGGGCTACGACTTCGCGTATTATCGCGATGCGCCGGCCGGCCTGCGCATCTGGTGCGGCGCGACCGTCGAAGCCAAGGACGTCGAGCTGCTGACCCAGTGGATCGACTGGGCCTTCGCCGAGACCAAGGCCGCGCTGGCCAAGGCTGCTTGAAAGAGGCTGCCTGAGAAAGGTAGCCTGACAACGCCGTGAGCTGACACCGTGCGGAATACTCCGCACGGCCTGATCTCCACAGGCCCGTCATGTTCGAACCCGAGAACGAGATCGAGCGCGTGCTGATGCGTGCTGCGCAGGAGCCGCCGGAACGTCCGGCCCTCGCGCGAGCACTGATCGACGCCGAGAAGGAGTTCACGCCTGCCGAGGTGAAGCGGCTGCTTGCCGGCCATTTCGAGGAAGGCGCTGAGACGATCACGCTTCCCGCCGGCGAGCAGTTGTTGCTCGGCCATCCCAGCGATGTGCCGTACCAGTTGATCTCGGCGCTCTCGCGTGAGTTCAGCGCGGAGAAAACCATTCGTGGCGCCTGGCTGATGCTGGCGGCACGGGCGGGGCATCCCGAGCAGAGCTGGATGCTGGGCATCGATCACGGCGGATCGTGGTCGAACGTGCAGGCGGCGATCAATCGCGCGGTCGCCGGCAATGTCTTGAAGGGGCGGCCGCTCGACGCCGTGCCGCTCGAAAGCAGCTCACTCGCATCCACCCTGCGTACCGGAATTCCAATTCCCGCCGCCAAGCGCGGCTTGTTCCAGAAGCTCTTCAGATAACAACAGGCAGAATCCCCATGTCCAAACCGAAAGTTCTCATTTCCGACGCGCTCTCTCCCGCCGCCGTGCAGATCTTCAGGGATCGCGGCGTCGAGGTCGACTTCCAGCCCAACCTCGGCAAGGACAAGGACAAGCTCGCCGAGATCATCGGCAATTACGACGGCCTCGCGATCCGCTCCGCGACCAAGGCCACGGCCAAGATTCTCGACAAGGCCACGAACCTGAAGGTGATCGGCCGCGCCGGCATCGGCGTCGACAACGTTGAAATTCCCGCGGCGACCGCCAAGGGCATCATCGTGATGAACACGCCGTTCGGCAATTCGATCACGACCGCCGAGCACGCCATCACCCTGATGCTGGCGCTGGCCCGCGAGATTCCGCAGGCCGATACCTCGACCCAGGCCGGCAAGTGGGAGAAGAACCGCTTCATGGGCGTCGAGATCACCGCCAAGGTGCTGGGCGTGATCGGCTGCGGCAACATCGGCTCGATCGTCGCCGACCGCGCGCTTGGCCTGCGCATGAAGGTCATCGCCTTCGATCCGTTCCTGTCGCCGGAGCGCGCCAAGGACATCGGCGTCGAGAAGGTCGAGCTCGACGACCTGCTGAAGCGTGCCGACTTCATCACGCTGCACACCCCGCTCACCGAGAAGACCAGGAACATCATCGACGCGGCCGCGATCGCGAAGATGAAGAAGGGCGTACGCCTCATCAACTGCGCCCGCGGCGGTCTTGTCGATGAGCAGGCGGTGGTCGATGCGCTGAATTCCAAGCACATTGCCGGCGCCGCCTTCGACGTCTTCGTCGAGGAGCCCGCGACCTCGAACGTGCTGTTCGGCCATCCCAACGTGATCTGCACGCCGCATCTCGGCGCGTCCACCACGGAAGCGCAGGAGAACGTCGCGCTGCAGGTCGCCGAGCAGATGTCGGACTACCTCATCTCCGGCGCCATCTCCAACGCCATCAATTTCCCGTCCATCACCGCGGAAGAAGCCCCGAAGCTGAAGCCGTTCATCGCGCTCGCCGAGAAGCTCGGCTCGTTCGCCGGCCAGCTCACCGAGACCGGCATCTCGAAGGTCACGATCACCTATGAGGGCCACGTCGCCGAGATGAAGATCAAGGCGCTGACCTCCGCGGTGCTGTCGGGCCTGCTGCGGCCGATGCTGGGCGAGGTCAACGTCGTGTCCGCCCCCGTCGTCGCCAAGGAGCGCGGCATGGTGGTCGACGAGGTGACCCGCGCCGCGCAGAGCGACTATGAGAGCCTGATCACCGTCACGGTCGCGACCGAACGCCAGGAGCGCTCGGTCTCCGGCACCGTCTATCACGACGGCAAGCCGCGCCTCGTCGACATCAAGGGCATCCGCGTCGACGCCGAGTTCGGCAAGTCGATGATCTACGTGACCAACGAGGACAAGCCGGGCTTCATCGGCAAGTTCGCAGGACTTCTGGGCGACGCCAAGATCAACATCGCGACCTTCCATCTCGGCCGCGTCGAGCAGGGCGGCGACGCCATCGCGCTGGTCGAGGTCGACGGCGCGGTGCCGGCCGACGTGCTCGCCAAGGTGCAGGCCCTGCCGCAGGTCAAGCAGGTCAAGGCGCTGACGTTCTGAGGCTGGCCAATCCCCAATGCGCAACCGCGCATTGTGGGTGCACGCACCGCGGAATGACGGTCATCATATATTCCGACATGCGGAACAATGCCGCCCTCATCCGAGGGCGGCGTTTTTTGTTGATGCAGCGCCGCGCTTTATTTTCCCCGCAGCCTCCAAACTTTGTGTACCAATGGCGCCCAGGACGCTCCGTACCAATGGTTTGAAAGGGAGAAAACAATGCGTGAAGCCGTCATCGTTTCCTATGCGCGCACGGGCCTGGCGAAGTCCGGCCGTGGTGGGTTCAACATTACTCCGCCGATGTCGCTGGCCGCACATGCCATCAAGCATGCAGTCGACCGTGCCGGTGTCGCCAAGGACTATGTCGAGGATTGCTATCTCGGCAATTGCGCGCATGGCGCGCCGAACATCGGCCGCCAGGCGGCATTGCTCGCAGGCCTCCCCAAGTCGACCGCCGGCGTTTCGGTGAACCGCTTCTGCTCGTCGGGCCTGCAGACCATCGCGATGGCCGCCAACTCGATCCGCTCGGATGGTTCGGACTGCATCGTCGCCGGCGGCGTCGAGAGCATCTCGATCCCGGGCGGCGGCTCGCCGAAGGAATCGATTGATCCCGATCTGCTCAAGACTGCGCCCGATATCTTCATGGCGATGATCGACACCGCCGACATCGTCGCCGAGCGCTACCAGCTCAGCCGTGAATACCAGGACGAATACTCGCTGGAGTCGCAGCGCCGCATGGCGGCCGCCCAGCAGGCCGGCAAGTTCAAAGACGAGATCGTCCCAATGAAGACCAAGATGAAGGTCGTCGACAAGCAGACCAAGGCGGAATCGATCGTCGACTACGTCGTCGACCGCGACGAGTGCAACCGTCCCGACACCACGCTGGAGGGCCTCGCCAAGCTCGAGCCGGTGAAGGGCCCCGGCAAGTTCGTCACCGCCGGCAACGCCAGCCAGCTCTCGGACGGTGCTGCTGCCGTGGTGCTGATGGAGGCCAAGGATGCGGAGAGGCGCGGCCTCAATCCGATGGGCCGCTTCGTCGCCTGGGCGTCGGCGGGCTGCGAGCCGGACGAGATGGGCATCGGCCCGATCTTCGCCGTGCCGAAGCTGTTGAAGCGTCATGGCCTGAAGATCGACGACATCGATCTCTGGGAGCTCAACGAGGCTTTCGCCAGCCAGTGCCTCTACTCGCGCGACAAGCTCGGCATCGACCCCGCCAAGTACAATGTCAACGGCGGCTCGATCGCGATCGGCCATCCCTTCGGCATGACCGGCGCGCGTCTCACCGGCCATCTCCTGCAGGAAGGTGCGCGTCGCAAGGCCAAGTGGGGCGTCGTGACCATGTGCATCGGCGGCGGCCAGGGTGGCGCCGGCCTGTTCGAGATCTACAGCTGAGACCAGGTCTCATCGAATGCGAAGGGCACGGCGCGAGCCGTGCCCTTTTTGTTGTGTGCCGAGTATGAGCGACAGCTTGGAGGTGGAAGTCCTCTATCCAGCCTGATGGCGGTGAAGGATTAGCGAA
>NZ_LGHL01000190.1 GCF_001908205.1 Bradyrhizobium sp. NAS80.1 | reverse complement strand
CCAACCCGGCCGCGCTGCCGCCACTCAGCCGCTCGATCGTCTTGGCGATCTCGGGCATGTGGACGTGCTTGAGCAGACCGTAGGGCACCAAGTTCTCGTTGGTCTCGGCGTAGCCGAACTTGCTGTCGGCGCCGCCCCGACCGGCACCGGAGATGCCAGTCTTTGCGTCGATCACGATGTTGCCAGGCTCGATCAGCTTGTTGACCAGCAACGGCGCCAGCGCGTTCAGCGTCGCCGCGGGGAAGCAGCCGGGGTTGGCGACGCGGGTCTGACCCTCGATCTGGGCTGGCCAGACGTCGGCCAAGCCGTACGCCCAACCCTCGACGTAGCGGTGGTCGCCGCCGATGTCGACGATCTTCACGTCCTTGGGAACGCGCGCCAGCGCCTCGGCCGAGGCGCCCGTGGGCAGCGACGCGAACAGCACGTCGAGCTTCGGCAGGGTCACAGGGTCCCACTTCTCGATCACCAGCTCGGCCAGCTTGGCCGGCACGCCGGGGAAGCGGTCCACCAACCGGCTGCCGGCGCTGCCCTCGCCCGCGGCGTAGATTAGCTCGAAAGACGGGTGGCTCGCGACCAGGCGCATCGCCTCGCCGCCGCCAAAACCGCTGATCCCGACAATGCCGACGCGAATGCTCATGGTGGTGTCCTACTGCTGTCGTGAGCGAACAAGTTTAGCGACTCGCGCCGCGAGGCGCGGCGGCTCGCTATACCAAACCACGGCGTTTTCACACAGCTTCGGTCGTTTCCCAACTATTTTCGTCTATACCGACGTGCGACGGTGGACACCCAAAGCCTCACCGGCCGGCGTCGCAAAGAAATTTGGGATATTCGCGCCTGACATGGCCGAGCGCGATCCGAGACCAGCGCAGATTGCCTCATTTCGATAGCCGTTAGTGTCCGCTGAAATTTGCCGGCCGGCGTTCGAGGAAGGCATTGATTCCCTCGCGAATGTCGGTTGTGTGGACCATCTGCGCAAACTGGCTGGCTTCGACAGCCAGACCCTCGTCGATGGGAAGATTGATCCCGCGCGTGACGCTCGCCAGAGAGGCGCTGACTGCGACCGCCGATTTTGCGATGATGGTCGCAGCGAGTTCCCTCGTTCGCTCCAGCAGCCGGGAAGCGGGCACGACTTCGTTGATGAGACCGATACGCGCCGCCTCCTCGGCTGAGATCGAGTCGCCGGTTAGGATCAGCTGTAGTGCGCGCTTCCTACCGATGTGGCGCGGAAGGCGCTGCGTCCCGCCAAACGGAGGAGGGAAACCAAGGTTGATCTCGGGTTTGGCAAAGCGGGCCTGCTCGCTGGCGATGGCCAAAGGGCAAGCTTCGACGACCTCGCATCCCCCGCCGAAGGCGATGCCATTAACGGCCGCGATGATCGGCTTGGGAAAGTTCTCCACGCGCCTGGTCAAGGCCTGCCCGCGCCCGACGAACTCCCGCATGGCGGTGGTCACGCCGGCCTCAACGCTGGACGAGAAACCCGCGATGTCGGCGCCCGCGCTAAATGCCTTGTCGCCGGTGCCGGTCAAAATCACGATGCGAATCGCATCGTCCCGCTCGATCGCATCGAGGTGCCGCTGGATCCCGTCGATGGTCGCGTAGTTCAGCGCGTTGAGTTTGGCCGGACGATTAAGCGTGAGGGTGGCGATGTTGCCTTCCACGCCGATCAGTATGGGGTGTTCTGCGGATGAAGTCATGATCCTGATTCCTGCCTCTGTTGCATAGCCGGACGTTGCAATCATTCCCCTGATCAAACAAATTGATAATCTTCTCCGGCGCGTGAGAAATATTCACCCTCCGTGGCCGACGAACCGCGTGTGCCACGACAGTGTTAGCAGAAGGATATTGCGATGCGCCCCCGGTTACCCCCGCTGAATTCACTTCGCCTGTTTGAATCGTCGGCCCGGTTGTTGAGCTTCAAGAACGCCGCAGAAGAGCTGCTGCTGACGCCGAGCGCCGTTAGCCATGGCATTCAATCGCTGGAGGAGTGGCTCGGCGCACCGCTTTTCCTTCGTACGACAAAGGGCCTGGTGCTGTCGGAAGCAGGAAAGACCTATATCCCATTCGTCCGGCAGGCGCTCGACCTGTTGGCCAGCGGGAGCGCAAAGATCGTTAACAAGCACAGCCTCGGCCAGCTTTCGATCAGTGCAGCGCCAACTTTCGGGGCTCGATGGTTGCTGCCGCGGCTGCACAAGTTTCGCGAACTTCACCCCAACATTCACATCGTCATCGATACGTCCCATGAGCGCGCAGAGTTGTCGGATACCGGCGTGGATTTGGCTATTCGTATGGGGCGGGGTAACTGGCAGGGTGTCATCGCCGACAAGCTGGTTGCCGAGGAAATGGTCCCAGTGTGTGCGCCGTCGATCTACGATCGCGTGCGCGATCTTGCTGACATCGAGCAGGCGCCGCTGATTCATGTCACGAGTGCCAGCGAGGATTGGGCGGTATGGGCGACCGAGACCGGCCGCGCCGCGCCCGATCCGGCAAAGGGGTTTCGGTTCGATACCATTCACATGGCATTTCAAGCAGCCTGCCAGGGCCTTGGCGTGGCGATCGGGCGGAAACCCCTGGTCAATGCGGAACTGAGTTCGGGCAGCCTTGTGGAAGTTTGGGAAACCGTCTTCAGCAATACCTCGTATTGGCTCGTCGGCGCGGAGAGCCGCGCGGACGACCCGCAGATCGTCGCGTTTCGGTCCTGGATTCTCGAGGAAGTCACAGTACCCGCGCTTACCCAGCATTACTGATTTGTGCTGCGCAGCGGCAGCCTCCCAAATCCGCTTGTATCAACGGGGAGGTGCCAGATGGCGGCTCACTACGATTTTCGGCGATTTGGCACGGTCTCTAAACGATGGGAGCAGCTCATTAACTCGACCGGCTTCACTTCCAATGCTTCGGCAATCTGGCAAAGTCCGGCAACTCTTTTTGCAGGAAAGAGGCAATCATCCGCGTTCGGGGAGGGACCGGCTTATTGGCCGCATAAAGGATATGCAGGTCGAAACCTGGAACGGTAAAATCAGACAGGATTCGTTTTAGTCGGCCGCCGGCCAGATCATCGGAACATACGGGTTCCTGCAACACTCCGATTGCTCCTCCGCCAAGCAAAACGGCGTGCAACGCGCGCCAATTGCTCATGCTTAAGGCGACTTCGATTGGCACGGACACTGTTCGCCGATCTCTCTTTTGCAAGGGAAGCCGGCCGTTATTGAACAGACCCGACACACGGGCAAAGGGATGCCTGGTGAGATCGGCTGGCGTTGTCGGCTCTCCACAACGATCAAGATAATTGGGCGATGCCACCAGCACACGGGACACATGGCCCAGTTTGCGCGCAACGAAGCCGCCCTCGCCGGGATCTCCCAGCCGGAGCGAAATATCGACGCCTTCGGTGGTCGGGTCGACAATGCGATCATTGAGCACCAGGTCGATTTTGAGCTGGGGATGACGATCACGAAGGCGGAGCAGAATGCGCGGCAACACGACTTCGCCCAAGCCATGGGGCGCCGCTATCCGCAATGTGCCGCGCAAGGGCATATCCTCATGCACACTTGCGAGGGCGTCATCGGCAGCTTCAATGGCGAGCTTGCAGCGCTCGTAGAACACCGCGCCTGTATCTGTAACTGAAATCGTCCGCGTATTACGGCGCAGCAGGCGCAAGCCAAAATCTGCTTCCAGACGTTCGATCCGTTCGCTGACGGCTGGCTGGCCGATACCAAGATCACGAGCCGCGGCCGACATGCTGCCCCTCTCTACGACGCGTACATAAACGCGCATTGCCGCTAGATAATCCATGCGCCGAATATATCGGTTGATCCGATAAATAAAAGCGGATCAAGCGGCCTACCGATCGGTGGTGCTTTCATCCAAGTATGAGCCGCCGCTTCGCTCACACCGCGGAAGGGGCGGAGATCGGTTTCAACTCGTTAATTGTCAGGACGGTTTATGAGCATCGCCAGACTCTACATGCTTCAATCGGGCACTCAGCGGTGCAAGGTTCACGATATCAGGATGAACCAGGGTAACGGAGCCGACTACGAGATACCTGTCCCGTGGTTCCTCCTTACTCATCCCAAGGGCAATGTCGTCATCGACGGCGGGCTGGCGGCGGAGGGGTTGGCCGATCCGCGCGGCTATTGGGGTGCTTCGGTCGATTCCTACAAGCCCGTGATGACTGAAAACCAAGGCTGCATAGCGCAGTTGGCGATACTTGGCCTTGCTCCCGAAGATGTTCGTTTCGTCGTGCTGTCGCACCTTCATTCCGACCACACCGGCGCGATCGGTCGCTTTCCCGATGCAACGCACATCGTCCAGCGGCGCGAATATGAATATGCCTTCACGCCCGACTGGTTCGCCGCAGGGGCCTATGTCCGCAAGGATTTCGATCGTCACGGGCTACGTTGGCAGTTTCTCGAGGGCGACGCGACCGATCACTACGATCTGTTCGGCGACGGTGTGCTGCGGATGGTCTTCACACCGGGACACACGCTCGGCCATCAGTCCTTTCTTGTGACGCTGCACAACAGCGGACCGGTCTTGTTGGCTGCCGATGCCGTTTATACGATGGATCACTGGAATGAAAAGGCGCTTCCTGGCTTCATGGCGTCTGCCGTGGATTCTGTGCGGTCGGTGCGTAAATTGCGTGCGCTTGCGGAACAGGTCGGCGCTACTTTGGTCACGGGGCATGACCCCGAGGCATGGTCAAGTTTCAGGCTTGCACCGGGCTATTATGACTAATCGGCCACTATTAGATGGCAGGGATGAGCCGTCCGCCCTTTAGCGTTGGAGACGCGGCAAATCCCCGGGATTTGGATGCGCTTCATGACGCGATCTTTGACTACTCGATATCGGCGAAAGCTCATGTCTAGGATGGGGCGGCCCCGCCATGTATTTAGCTGGGCTCCAGCCCGAGTTTCTGGCGCAGTTCTCTTCCGGCGTGAACAAAAAGCGATTTGACCGCTGGCGTTAGGCCAAGCATGTGGATGCAGGCGTGAACCATCCCCTCGAGGAGAATGAGCGTAGCTGGAACACCATTTTCTTGAAGCTTGCGCGCGTAGGCTTCGCCTTCACTGCGCAGTGGATCGCATTCGTTGACCATGATTGTCGCCGGCGGCAAACTGGATACGTCGGCTCGAAGCGGCGTAGCGTAGATGGGGGGGCGCCGACAGTTGTTCTCCCAGATAGGCATCCCAGCAAAACTTCATTGTGTCGCGCGTCAAGTAATGTCCGTTGGCAAACTCCACGTATGAGGTCGTGTCGAAATCGGTATCCACCGCTGGATAGAAGAGGAGCTGATGGGCGATTGGCGGCCCACGGCGGTCCCTTGACAGCAGCGCGGCTGCGGCAGCCAGATTTCCGCCGGCGCTGTCACCAGCGATAACGATACGATTTCCGTCGATCTCCAGTTGCTCCGCATGTGCAGCAACCCAACAGAAGGCACGATAAAAATCTTCCAGAGGAGCCGGATACGGATGCTCCGGAGCCAACCGGTAGCCGACTGAAAAGACGACACAACCCGTCGCATTTGCAAGCGCGCGACACGGATTGTCGTACACCTCCAGCGAGACGAGACACCAGCCTCCGGCATGGGCGAAGACGATGGCAGGCAGCCTGTCGCCTTTCTTCGCTGCCACGGGCCAATAAGCCTTGACTGGGATGACGACATCAGGCTCGGCCCCGTCCACGGCAATGTCGTCAATCCGGTCGACGGCTTCCAGCGGGCCCTGCATAGCGATCAGGGCACGGTCAGTTTCCACGCGAATTTGCCCCAGAGAGGCTGGTTGCGCCGCAGGTAGACGGGCCAAGAACGCAGCAATATTTGCATCGATCGTCACCTGGACGGCTCCTCTAAAAAGAAGGGAACGAGCTGCGCATTGAATTCCGAAGGGCACTCTTCCATGATGAAGTGGCCGCAATCGCGGACGATGTCGCCCCGCAAATCTGCCGCATGCGGACGCAGCGTCTCTATCGGTGCATCAGCGGTTGCGTATTCCGAGCCGATCGCCAGAACCGGCATCGAGAGGGGTCTGCGCGCGCGTTCGATATTTTGCCGGATGGTCTCAGGAATAGCCCTATAATAGGCGAATCCCGCCCGGATGCCTCCCGGTGTTCCATAGGCAGCGGCATAGACATCCGCAGCGACACGGTCCCTCCGGTGGGACCATTTGTCGAACATGAAACTCAGATATTCCTTTTCTCGACCTGACGTGAGGAATTCCGGCAGGTCCAGGACCTGGTTGAACATGAAATGCCAAAGGAAAATGTTGTCCGATGGCGGCACGAAGATCTGCGGCGCAGGGACGAGACCGGGAATGACAGCTTCGGTGAGTGCAATTCGTTCCACGGCTTCGGGGAAGTCGCTCGCCAGCGCGTATCCCACCCACATTCCCACATCATGCCCGGCAACGCCGTAGCGGGTATGACCAAGCTGAATCATGAGCTGATGCAGGACGCGAGCCGCCGATCCCGTATCATAGCCGCTATCTGGTCTGGCGGAGTAGCCGGTACCGACCGGATCGACGGCAATGGCCTGAAAGCCATTCTCAGCCAATGCCACCATGACGTGGCGCCATGCATACCAGGTCTGTGGCCAGCCTGGGATCAGGAGGGCGGGCTTGCCGTCGCCACGAATGGAGCAGTGAATCCTCTGTCCGTCGACGCGGACGTAGCGGTGCACGAAGCCTTCGGACCCAAGGTCCGCCGCAAATGAGTCAGTCATGATGTCTTCCTTGAGGATTAGGAAATGCCGAGGATCTTGTTCGTCTGAGCGGTGCTCAGGGGTGTTCCGGCGAAATCATCGAAGATCTTGTCGGTAACGCGGATCGTGTGATCGACAATGAAGGCTGCGCCTTCGCGTGCGCCATCTTCCTGATCCTTCAGACAGCACTCCCATTCGAGCGTGGCCCACCCCCCGAAATCGTATTGGGCGAACTTCGAGAAGATTGAACGGAAGTCGACCTGTCCATCGCCCAGAGAGCGGAAACGTCCCGCGCGATCAATCCACGACCGGTAGCCGCCATAGATGCCCTGGCGTCCGCTCGGATTGAACTCGGCATCCTTGACATGGAACATGCCGATCCGCTCGTGATAGATGTCGATGAAGTCGAGATATTTGAGCTGCTGCAAAACAAAGTGGCTGGGGTCGTAGAGAATCCGACATCGGTTGTGCCCACCGACGCGCTCGAGAAGCATCTCGAAACTGACGCCATCATGCAGATCTTCGCTGGGATGGAGTTCATAGCATAGATTGACCCCTTCCTCGTCGCATGCATCGAGCACAGGTTTCCACCGCCGCGCCAACTCGTCGAAAGCGGCTTCAACGAGTCTCTCGGGACGCTGCGGAAACGGAAAGAAATAGGGCCAGAGGAACGAGCCCGAGAACGTGCCCATCTCGGTCAATCCAAGTCGGCGTGAGGCCTTGGCGGCCAACTTGATCTGCTGCAGTGCCCATTCGCTTCGAGCCGCCGTGTTTCCGCGAAGCTCTGCGGGAGCGAAGGCATCGCACATCGCATCGTAAGCCGGATGCACGGCGACGAGCTGTCCGAAGATGTGCGTCGTCAGCTCGCTTACGGCCAGACCATGCGCGGCCAGAACACCGACGATCTCATCGCAATATGTCTGGCTCTCGGCAGCCTTGCGAACGTCGAACAGGCGCTGATCCCAGGCCGGGATCTGAAGGGCTTTGAACCCCAATTTGCCTGCCCAGTCTGCAATCGTGGCCAGCTGGTCAAAGGGTGAGCGGGCATCACTGAACTGCGCCAAATGGATGCCGGGGCCTTTGATCGTTTTCATTAGAGCTACCATTCTTTGTTGATCGACAAATAATTGCGGCCTTGCATGCCCGTGTCAAGCAGATTATTTGTTGATCGACAAGCATTGGAGTGGGCGCATGGCGGGCAGACCCAGAGAGTTCGACAGGGGTTTAGCGCTTGAGCGCGCTCGCGATCTCTTTTGGACGCGCGGCTATGAAGGCACGTCGATGGCTGATTTGGTGAACGCCCTTGGAATCGCCTCGGCGCGGATTTACGCGGCCTTCGGCTCCAAGGAGGCGCTATTTCGTGAGGCCATAGAGCACTATGAATCAGAGGAGGGCGGCTTTGCAGAACGCGCCCTGTCCGGAGCCAAGGGCATACGTTCCGCGCTGGAAGAGATGTTCCGTGAAGCAATCGCGCTCTACACAAAAGGAGCGAAGGGATGCATGGTCGTCTCGTCAGCAACGAATTGCGCACAGGAGAATGAGGCTGTGGGCGTTTGGCTAGCCCAGCACCGGAAAGCGAGAACGCAATCAATCATTGATCGCTTGTCGAAGGCGAAACGATCCGGCGAAATTCCGAAACATGTTGATGAGGTGGCTGCTGGCGATTGTTGTGCAACATTGCTGCACGGTCTTTCGGTGCAAGCTCGCGATGGCGTCAAGCCGCAGCGACTCCATGCCATGGTGGACTCTTTTTTAACGGCCTTCGATACAATGATTGAACGTCCATTTGACAAAGAACAACGCTTCTAATCCGAGCGAGCTACGCAGACGATTGAATAATGAATCGCTTCTTCGAAGCACAACTTAGCCAGAAGGACGATGTGGCATTTCCCCCGTGTTTCGAAGGCGCTGTGCGTTGGCTAGGCTATAAGGCTTTCCGGCCGAGACGTTCAACGGCGAGCATGAGCAGCAGGGCTGCGGATAAATAACCAGCTTCCTAATTCGTCGGTCCCGCCAATGTCGAGATCCTCAATCCATCCCGCACGGCGATAGAACGCTCTGGCCGACGTGTTGCGCGCTTGGCATTTCGATTTCAGGTAGCCTCCATGCCGGTGTAGAGCTGCATTCAGTAGTGCAGTTCCGATGCCCCGGCGGGAAGCCGTTGGGTGGACATACAGGTGGTGTAAAAAGTCATCTGGCTCATAGACAGTAACGAAGCCAACTACAATGCCTGCCTCTTCAGCGACGTAAATACTCTCCTCGGCGGTAACCTGATCAAACTTGTCGTCGTCGAAGGACGGCCACTCTGCCCAGAAGAATGCTTGCTGGCCCGCCTCGGTGAGGATTAGAGTATTCGTCCGGTGACGCTTTCAATTACCCACAAGTGCCTGATTCAATTGCGGGAGGCTTCGATCGAAGAATCTTGAATCGGATGAATCGCTTGTGATTCATTGTTGAG
>NZ_LGHL01000019.1 GCF_001908205.1 Bradyrhizobium sp. NAS80.1 | reverse complement strand
CCCCGATACGATCGGGAAGCGGGTTTCGTCCGGCTGTATCCGGCTGACCAATGAGGACGTCGTGGACCTTTATGAGCGGGTGAAAGTCGGAGCGAAGGTGATCGTGCTTCCGGCAACCGCTGCCCGTCGACCTTCCCAGGGCGCGCCGCCCGACGCTGCTTTTCGATTGCCCGACCCGGCATCGCCGTCGAAGCGGCCCTTGGCGGCCAACGCGCAGATGCTGTCATCTGGACCGAAGATCGCCGAGGTCCAGTAACTCAGTTCTCCGTCCCCGGTCTGCAACCGAGGACAAGGAGGCAATTCAAGTCGTCGCGTCTAAGTCAGCTTCTGGTGCAACAGCGAAGTGGCGATGCCCTTCATTGAGGTCCGTTTAGTGGAGGCGTAGCGGACTAGATTTTTCTTACCCAGAGTTCTTCGCACTTCGACCCTCAAGAAACATCAGACTTGTGGCTGGAAATGTACGACCGCGTGAACTAGCTCACATCGCCTTACGCCGGGTTGAGGGTAGCGTAGGTTAGTCGCGCGACTGGAATGAAGCCGCTCAATCTCGAGGTCCAAACGGCTTCCGGCAGGGATGTTCGACTGATCATTTGAGAAATAGCATGGAATGTTGTCATGCTGTTAAGCGCTCATTGTTCTGAAACCTCCCCAAAACGACTTTGCACCATCACAATGGTGCACGGCACATGGGGTGGGGGGCAGGCGAGTTCGCGATGGCATGCGTTGTGCCGCGCCGCGACTGCTCTGTTCCGCGCTGCTCGTGCCCGGTTCCGTAGCGTCCCGCCTGATCCTGCGTGGTATGATGAAGGATCCTTGTTTCGCAGCAAGTTGGAGTCGGAACTGCGCGAAGCGGACATCGCTGCAAGCTATCGCATATTTCAGTGGAGTGGGGGCAATTCGGTGCGCGATCGTGCGCGCGCGGCCGAAGAACTCTCTCATCAATTGGCGTCGGATCCCGACAACGCCAATTCGATCGTGATCGCTCATAGCCATGGAGGCAACGTAGCCTTTTTGGCGATCTCAAAACTAGGAAATCGCGGCGCAAATTTTCATCTGATCACCCTCGCGACTCCGTTTGTTCGCGTATTTCCAGCTCGGCATGCAGGTTCGTTCGAGTTTATTGGCGCTATGTCTTTCTTCGTTACGCTCGGCTTTGGACTCTCTCTACTGCATAGTCACGTGCCTGAACCTTGGAACAGGGCCCTCGGGCTGCTGGGCCCCTCTGACTGGCTTGCTGACCCTCGCGCGTTCTCCCTTACTCCGCACGTTCTCTCCGTGTTGCTTTTCTGGCCCCCCCTAGCAGTCGTGTCCTATTTGCTTGCGCACCTTTTCTTGAATCCATCACCTCGACTGAGTCAGCTGGTCGAGCAGACCGAAGCGCGGGCATCGCGGTTTTCCAAGATCGCCAAGCTAGAGCAGTTAGCTGGTCAGATGAAGGCGTGGGCATGGCGGCCTTTCAATATCTCCAAACTTGCAAATTACGATAGCACGAGTCCCCTGGCGCCCAATCTACTTGTGATACGAGGAATTGATGATGAGGCTGCGTTAATGCTTGTTAGCGGATCTATCGGTACCGCTATTAGTCGCATCGCAGTAAGGCTATTGTCGAGTCCGAAAGTTCTCTTGTTTTTGGTCCTTTGCCACATTTTTCGCTTTCCCGTACACACACATATCGCTGATTGGTTCGATCAATACATTATGCAGGCTGGTTACTTTGTTCTGATGAGCCTTCTATGTGTTTTTCTGCTGACTCCTGGTCTGTTCAACAGCGCGTTCGGGACAGAGTTTCTGATAGGGGCCGCTCGCTGCGAGATCGCGCACGATTCAACTCCAGATTCGACACGCGCCCGGATCATCACCTTGAAAACGCCGGACCAGCAGCCAAGGGTCCAAAACAGCGCATTGAGCGCTTCGAGCATGCATCATGGGATTTACAATTACCCCAGCTGCGGGCGAGAAATCGTGAAATGGATCGCTGAGAGTGTGCGATAGCCGCCCAAGTGAGGAAGCGAGCTATTTGTCGGCATCGGGCAGTCGCGACAATTCGAGTTGGGGATCAATCTCAAACTCGCGAAGGCCTTAGTCTCGCGATAGGGCAATCTTTCCCCTGTGTGCGTAATAGTTAATCAATGCGGCGACTGCATTTGCCGGCGTCGGCGATCGTCTCTTCTTGGCCCATCAGCGAAATGGCGGCACGGGCCAAGAGGTCCGTTCAATAAGGCGGAGCGGATTGGATTTGCTTACGCTGAGTTCTTCGCTTCGTGACTCTCGTCGGGCGTCCGTTGATCTCAAGTTGGGTTCTTCGCATTTTGACCCCGAAGCGGAGCTGACACTCAAAATAGCGACTGAGGTCAGGGGTGCTCTTCGTCGTGAGCCTGGAACGGTTCCACGTTCTCGTGGCACCGACGCCCGACTGGCCGGAAATGAGAAAGACCCAAATCAAGAGGAACCGCAAACATTCCCCGGCGCGGGTTAGCGCGGTAGACATCGGGTTGGCGGTTGGCTGGACCTGACTGGGGCTTGGTTCCCCGCGGATTTGCATCGGGTCCAGACCGTCTGGCGTTCGCGCGTCGGCCGCGCGTGCAGCGAATGGCCCATCGTCGACGTCTTGCCACGGTCCTGCTATGGATATGATTGCGTTCTACCGCCACGACCGCAGATCGAGACCCGAAAAGTGGAAGGCGCACACGAACATGCACCTTAAGCAAACAGCGAGCGGCACGCTGATAGGTGCCGTGATGTTGGCGGCCATCGGTCTTGGAACGATCGCAAGCGCCGACGCCCAGGTCGCACAAGCAGGACCTCCGGCCGTCGGCGTGATGGAAGCGGTCAAGCGGCCCATCATTCAATCCAGCGAGTTTCTGGGACGTGTCGAAGCGACCAATCGCGTCAGCGTTGTCGCGCGCGTCACCGCCTTTCTGGAGCAGCGCCATTTTGTGGAAGGTGCCGAGGTCAAGACTGGCGATCTGCTCTACACGCTCGAGCGCGGTCCCTTTGAGGCCGACCTCAAGTCGAAGCAGGCGCAGGTCGCGCAGTTGCAGGCAACTTTGGTCAACGCCAAGCTGACAACCGAGCGGGCAAGGACGCTCCTGGGCGGACCGGCCGGCCAACAATCCACCTATGACGCTGCAGTCGCCAACCAGCAGAGCCTGGAAGCGCAAGTGCAGGCGGCACAGGCGCAGGTCGACCTATCGCAGATCAATCTCGACTACACCGAAATTCGCTCGCCGATCGACGGCATGATTGGACGCACCTCAGTCACTGAAGGCAATGTGGTCAGCCCGAGTTCTGGCGTGCTCACGACTATCGTCAGTCAGGACCCAATGTATGTCACGTTTCCGGTGTCTGTCCGCGAGGCCCTGGATCTGCGCGAACGCTACGCCCCACGGGGTGGCTTCGACGCAGTTGTCATTCGCCTTCGGCTAACAGACGGCCGCCTATATGATCAGGTAGGCAAGCTCAATTTTGTCAGTAACACGATCGCGCAGAGCACCGACACGATCATGCTGCGGGGCACGATTCCCAATCCGCCCTTGCCGCATCTGTCGGGCGGCCGCCTGGTCGTGCGCGAGCTTACCGACGGTGAGTTCGTCACCGTGTTGCTCGAAGGCGTGCAGCCGGTCGATGTCGTGGCGATACCGCGCTCGGCCGTGCTTTCGGATCAGCAGGGTGAGTATGTTTTTGTTCTCGGCGCCGACAACAAAGCCGAGCAGCGGCGAATTCAGCTTGGGCAATCAACAGCGACGATTGCATCCGTGACAAGTGGGCTTTCGCCAGGTGAAAAGGTGATCGTCGAGGGCTTACAACGGGTGCAGCCCGCCCGGCCGGTGGCGCCGGGACCCGCGAGCAAGCTGCTGCAGTCGAGCCTGAACGAGAGCGTGGACAGTGGCAGCGGCCAGAAAAGCGGCGGCGGGCTAGGGCCGAAACCGACGGGCACAACTCCATGATTTCGTCGGTCTTCGTAGATCGCCCACGCCTGGCCATTGTGATCGCCTTTGTCATCACAATAGCGGGCGCGCTTGCGCTTTTGCAGATTCCGGTGGCGCAGTTCCCGGACATCGTGCCCCCGCAGGTCACCGTCAACGCCAACTTTCCGGGCGCGTCCGCCGAGGTGGTGGAATCGAGCGTCGCCCAGCCGCTTGAGGCCCAGGTCGTTGGCGTCGACAAGATGCTCTACATGAAGTCGACGAGCGGCAATGACGGCACCTATACGCTGACTGTCTCGTTTGCGCTTGGCACCAATCCCGACATCAATACGGTGAATGTCAATAACCGCGTGCAGAGCGCTCTTGCGCAGCTGCCGACCGAGGTGCAGGCGCAAGGTCTGACGGTACAGAAGCGCTCCTCGGCGGTGCTGCAGTTTATCGTGCTGTACAGCAAGAGCGGCGAGCAGGATCCACTCTTCATCACCAACTACGCCATTATCAACGTTCTCGATGCGATTTCTCGCACGCCCGGCGTCGGCCAGGCGACGCTGTTCGCCAAGCTGAACTACTCTATGCGTATCTGGTTTGATACGCAGCGCCTTACCAGCCTCAATCTGGCGCCGTCGGACGTGATCGCAGCGATCCGCGCACAGAGCGTGCAGGCACCGGTCGGCCGCATCGGGGCCCGCCCGATCAGCGACGATCAGCAGTTCCAGTTCAACGTGCAGACGCAAGGTCGATTGGCCACCTCGACGCAGTTTGGCGATATCCTGCTGCGCGCGAATCCGGACGGCTCGGTATTGCGGATCAAGGACGTCGCCCGCGTCGAGATAGGCGCGCAGAATATGGACAGCGAAGCCCGGATCGACGGGCAGGCCGGCGTACCCATGGGGATCTATCTTGCCCCCGGCGCAAATGCGGTGACGACGGCGAGAGCCGTGCAGGCGACTCTCGCAAGGTTGTCCGAGCGGTTTCCGCCGGGATTAGCCTACCTCGTGCAATATGATTCGACGACCTTTGTCACGGATACCATCAAGGAAGTGTTGAAGACCCTGGGTGAGGCCTTCCTGCTCGTCGTGTTCGTGGTTTTCGTGTTCCTCGGCAATTTGCGCGCGACCGTAATTCCGGCGGTCGCGGTTCCCGTCAGCTTGATCGGCGCCTTCGCGGTCCTCCTGGCGCTCGGCTATTCGGCCAACACGGTCTCTCTGCTCGCGATGGTGCTCGCGATCGGCATCGTGGTTGATGATGCGATCGTCGTTGTCGAGAATGTCGAACGCGTGATGGAGGAGGAGCCGGATCTTTCGCCCGCCGAGGCGACCAAGAAAGCGATGACGCAGATCACCGCACCGATCATTGCGATCACGCTGGTGCTGTTGTCGGTGTTCGTGCCGATCGCGTTCATTCCGGGAATCTCGGGCACGTTGTTTCGCCAGTTCGCGGTCACGATCAGCGCGGCGATGGTGATCTCGGCGCTGAACGCGCTCACGTTGTCGCCGGCGCTCTGTGCGGTGTTCCTGCGTCACAGCGGGCCGCGGCGCGGCATCATGGCGCGCGTGCTTGGCGGGATCGATTGGGTTCGCGACGGCTATGCCGGCATCGTGCGCCGCCTGCTGCGCATGGCGCTGTTGTCGCTTGCCGCGGTGCTGGTGTTCGCGGGCGGAATTTTTGGCGTGTCGCGCATCACGCCAACCGGGTTCTTGCCCGAGGAGGATCAGGGCGCGTTCTTCATTGCGGTGCAACTGCCCGACGCAGCGTCGGTCGCGCGTACCAGTGAAGTGGCCAAGCAGGTCGAGACGTTACTCAAGCAGATTCCAGCAATCGAACATGTGCTCTCGATCATCGGCTTTTCGCTGCTCGATGGTGGCAATCAGCCGAATTCGGCGTTCATCGTCGCACGAATGAAGCCATTCGCGGATCGCAAGGCGGCGGCAGATTCGGTGCAGGCGACGATCCGGCGGACGTTCGCCGAGGGCGCGCAAATCCGCCAGGCCAACATTCTGCCATTCAATCTGCCGCCGATTATCGGTCTATCGACCTCCGGCGGGTTCGAATATCAACTCGAAGCGCTCGAGGGACAGGATCCCGCGGCCGTCGGTAGCGTGGTGAGTGGCTTGATCAGCGTGGCGAACCGCGATCCGCGCCTGACGCGCGTGTTCTCGACCTTCACCGCGACCAATCCCTCGATCTTTCTTGATATCGACCGTGCAAAGGCCCAGGCCCTTGGCCTCAACATGAGCGACGTGTTCACGGCGTTGCAGGCGACCCTCGGCGGCTTCTATGTCAACAACTTCAACCTGTTCGGCCGTACCTGGCAGGTCAATGTGCAGGGCGAGGCGGCCAATCGCGGTGACGTTTCAGACATCTGGCAAATCTACGTTCGCAACAGCACTGGCGAAATGGTGCCAATTCGCTCCATCGCGAACATCAGGATTGTGACCGGGCCGCAGGTGATCACGCGTTACAACAACTACCGCTCTGTCACCATCAACGGCGGACCTGCCGCCGGTGTTTCCTCGGGCACGGCGATCGCTGCGATGGCAGAAATCTCCAAGTCCACGTTGCCGGCGGGCTATTCCTTCGAATGGACCGGCACCGCCTATCAGGAGCAGGCGGCGTCTGGCCAAACTGGCATCATCCTCGGACTAGCGGTGCTGTTCGCATATCTCTTCCTGGTGGCGCTCTATGAGAGCTGGACGATTCCTGTCCCCGTCTTGCTGGCCGTCGTGGTGGGGGTCCTTGGCTCTTATGTGGCGATCAAGATCTCCGGGCTCAATCTCGACCTTTATGGCCAGATCGGGCTCGTCGTGCTGATCGCGCTCGCTGCCAAGAACGGGATTCTGATCGTGGAGTTCGCAAAGGAGCAGCGTGAAGCCGGTCGATCGGTGGAAGATGCGGCGGTGCTCGGATCGCAAATGCGGTTCCGAGCCGTGATGATGACCTCGATCGCATTCATTCTCGGCCTGGTCCCGCTGGTTGTCGCAACGGGAGCAGCCGAACTGAGCCGCCGCGCGGTTGGCACCGCGGTGTTCGGCGGGATGCTCGCAGCAAGCTCGATCGGCGTTTTCCTGGTGCCGTTGCTGTATGTGACCTTTCAGCGATGGCGGGAGGCGGCGAAGCATCGCTTTGGCAAATCCCGCCAGACGCCGTATCCCCCGGCGTCTGATAAGCACTGAAAGTCGTCCCATTCGTCCCGTCGCGGGCGAAAGGTTGGCATGGCAGTCGCATTCCGAGAGTGAAGCGGGCCGGACCAGGGAGGCTCAGGGGGGTAATGAACTCGCGCCAAGCACCCGCTGCGCGATCGCCACCACCTCGGAGGCCGCGATGTCGCGCATGCAGCGGTGGTCGTTCATCCGGCAGATCGTGCTCTGACAGGGCTGGCAGGACAGCACGCTCTTGTCCTGGACGACGGTTGCGGCAAGCCCGTTGAGGGGGGCCCAGAGGTAGGGGCTGGTCGGGCCGAAGATGCCCATGGTGGGCGTCCCTAGGGCGGCCGCGATGTGCATCAGCCCCGAATCGTTGGAAATGGCGACGCCGGCCGCAGCCATGGCCAGTACGCCGTTGCGCAAATCGTTGCCGGTGAGGTCGCGGACCCCCGGGCCACCCGCCGCGACGATCTCCTTTGCCAGCCCCTTTTCCGCGGGGCCTCCGACCACCCAGACCTCGAGCCCGCGCTCGACCAGCAGCCGGGCAGCCTCCGGATAGTAGGTCCAGCGCTTGGAGACGCCGACCGAGCCGGGGGCCAGCGCCACGGCAGCCCGGGCGCTCAGGCCGTTGGCCTGCCGCCAGCGGGCGATCTCCTCGGCCGGGACCCGCAATTGCGGCACCGGCCATTCCGGGGGCAGGGGCGCGCCGTCGGGCTGGGCGAGGGCGGCATTCTTGTCGATGAAGCGGGGCAGCCGCTTCTCACCCCAGCGCCAGCGGTTGATCAGGCCGAACCGGAACTCGCCGACGAAGCCGACCCGTTCGGGGATGCCGGCCAGCGCGGGCGCGATGGCCGCTTTCCAGGTCCGGGGCAGCACCAGGGCAGTGCCGTAGTTCCGCTCGCGCAGGAGCTTCGCCAGGCCGAACTGGCGGCTAACTGCGAGCCGGCTGCGCGGCAGGTCCCAGACGATCCCCTGGCGCACGCCGGGCATGTAGTCGACCAGGGGGGCGCACAGCGATGTGGTCAGGAGGTCGACCGGCCGATTCGGCCAGCGCTCCTTCAGGACCCGGACGACGGTGTGATTCCGGACGAAATCGCCGATCCACATGTAGGGAATGATCAGGATCGGACGGGTGTCGCTCCGATCTGCATCTCCGCTAAGCTGCGAATCTTTGTTCATTCGTTAATAGGACCAAGGGTGCGCAAATATGGCGGTTCGGTTAGCCGCTCCGGGCCGGCAGGTAAAGCCGCTCGAGGCCTGATCCCAAAACCGCTTACACTTTGACGGATCATGCGCTAGGGCAGGACAGGGCCTTAAGAAATCAGGCGGGGAAGCTGGAATGTTGCTGGTGACCGGCGGGGCCGGTTTTATCGGATCGAATATCGTTGCGGCGTTGAATGACGCCGGCCGCAGCGACGTCGTCATCTGCGATCTCCTCGGCGACGACGGTAAATGGCGGAACCTCGCCAAGCGCCAACTTGTGGATATCGTCCCGCCGGCCGAGCTGCTCGACTGGCTGAAGGGCCGTAAGCTCGATGCCGTGATCCATCTCGGGGCGATTTCCGAGACCACCGCGACCGACGGCGATCTCGTGATCGAAACCAATTTCCGCCTGTCCATGCGTCTGCTCGACTGGTGTACGGCAAATGCAGTCCAGTTCATCTACGCTTCGTCGGCCGCGACCTACGGCGACGGCGCGGAAGGTTTTGACGACGACGCCTCGCTGCCGGCGCTGAAGAAACTGCGGCCGATGAATCTCTACGGCTGGAGCAAGCACCTGTTCGATCTTGCCGTCGCCGAGCGCGTCGCGAACGGCGATCAGTTGCCGCCGCAATGGGCCGGGCTAAAATTCTTCAACGTGTTCGGCCCCAACGAGTACCACAAGGGCTCGATGATGAGCGTGCTGGCGCGCCGCTTCGACGACGTCAAGGCGGGCCGCGTCGTGCAGCTATTCAAGTCGCACCGCGAGGGCATCGCCGACGGCGACCAGCGCCGCGATTTCATCTACATCGACGACGTCGTGCGCGTCGTGATGTGGCTGCTCGCAACGCCCTCCGTATCCGGGCTCTTCAATGTCGGCACCGGCAAGGCGCGCAGCTTCAAGGATCTGATGCTTGCGGCCTATGCGGCGCTCGGCGCCAGGCCGAACATCGAATATATCGACATGCCCGAGGCGATCCGCGGCGCCTACCAGTACTTCACCCAGAGCGAGGTCGATCGCCTCTGCCGTGCCGGCTACAACGGTGGCTTCACGACGCTCGAAGACGCGGTGAGGGTCTATGTCGGGGACTATCTCGACCGGCCCGATCGCTTCCGCTGAGGCTCATCACAATGCCCACGCCCATCCTCGACTTCGATGCCCTCGCGCAAGACATCGCGCGCCGCACGGTGCTCTGCATCGGCGATATCATGCTGGACGAGTTCGTCTACGGCGAGGTGTCGCGGATATCGCCGGAAGCGCCGGCGCCTGTCATCGCCGCGCAGCGCAGTGAAATCCATATCGGCGGCGCCGGCAACGTCGCGCGCAATGTCGCCTCCCTCGGCGCGCGCTGCATCTTCGTCGGCCTCGTCGGCGAGGATGACGCCGGTGCACGGCTCAAGGCCGCGCTCGAAGAGCAGGCCGGAATCGAAAGCATGCCGGTCTGCGATCCGTCACGGCCGACCACACGGAAAGTGCGCTTCGTCTCCGAGCATTTCTCCACGCATATGCTGCGCGCCGATTGGGAGCAGGCGCTGCCAGCCTCCGACGCCGTCGAAACCAGGTTGATCGAGGCGATCCTGCCTCAGATCGCGCGCGCCGACATCGTGCTGCTATCGGACTACGCCAAGGGCGTGCTGACCGCGCGCGTGATCCGGCACACGATCGATGCCGCGCGAAAGCTCGGTAAGCCCGTGATCGTCGATCCCAAGAGCCTGAACTGGGCGATCTATCGCGGCGCGACGCTGCTCACGCCCAATCGCAAGGAGTTTTCGGAGGCCACGCGAAGCCGCGCCGACACCACGCAGAGCATCGTCGATGCCAGCGAGGATGTGATGCGGCTCGCCGATTGCGAGGCGATCCTGGTCACGCAGGGCGAGCACGGCATGACGCTGGTGCCGCGCAATGGCGAGGCCGTCCATGTGCCGGCTTTCCCTGTAAAGGTGCGCGACGTCTCCGGTGCCGGTGACACCGTCGCTGCGGCGCTCGCGGTGTCGCTCGCCGCAGGCGCGGACTGGGACACGGCGCTGCGCATGGCAAATGCCGCCGCCGCCGTCGCCGTCGGCAAGCAGGGTACCGCCAGCGTGAGCGCGGCCGAGCTGCGGCGAAAGATCCTGCCGCATGCCTATCTCGCGGCCGAGGAGAAGATCGTGCTCGAACCGGGCGCGCTCGATGCGCAGCTCGCCGAATGGAAGAGGCAGGGTCAGCGCGTCGGCTTCACCAATGGCTGCTTCGACATCCTGCATCCCGGCCACGTCAAGGTGCTGACCGCGGCGCGCGCCGCCTGCGACCGCCTGATCGTGGGCCTCAACAGCGACGCCTCGGTGCGGCGGCTGAAGGGCGCCGATCGCCCCGTCCAGGACGAGCGCGCGCGGGCTGAGGTGCTGGCGGCGCTCGAAGCCGTCGATCTCGTCGCCATCTTCGAGGAGGATACGCCGATCGATCTGATTACCCGGATCAAGCCGAGCGTGCTGATCAAGGGCGGCGACTACACCCGCGAGCAGGTCGTCGGCTACGAGGTCGTCGAGGCCGCGGGCGGAACGGTGGTGCTGGTCGACATCCTCCAGGGCTTCAGCACGACGGCGCTGGTCCATCGCGCGCGGGGAGGGGCCAAGTGACGGCGCTTGTGCGGGAGACGACCTTCCAGATGCTGGGGCGGCGCTTGCGCAGCCCGGCGGCGTGGAGCGAGACGGCCGACCTGTTCGCTATCCTGACGGTGGCCTCGCTGCCCTGGTCGACCTCGCTCACGGCGATCTTCAATGCCATGTTCCTGATCTGCATGGTGCCGTTCCTCGATTTGAAGGCATTCCTGCAATCGCTTAGGCGTCCGATCGCTGCCGCTCCGCTTGCGCTGTTCCTGCTCGCGTTGGTGGGCACGCTGTGGTCGGACGCAGCCTGGGGCGCGCGCTTTTATGCGGTCAATCCGACCGTCAAGCTGCTCGTGTTGCCTGTCCTGCTCTATCACTTCGAGCGCTCGCGGCGCGGTCACTGGATCTTCATCGCCTTCCTGGTGTCCTGCGCGCTGCTGTCGGTGATGTCATGGCTGGTCGCCTTCAATCCCGGCCTGTCGCTGAAGCCCTATGATCCCCAAGAGCGCGGCATCTTCGTCAAGAACTACATCGACCAGAGCCAGGAATTCACGCTATGTGCAGTTGCGCTCGCATATCCCGTGTTGAAGCTGCTGCGTGAGAAGCGCTATTGGCTCGCCGGGCTGCTTACGGCTGTTGCGCTCAGCTTCTTCGTCAACATGGCCTTCGTGGTGGTGTCGCGCACCGCGCTCGTCACGGTTCCGATCATGTTCGGCGTGTTCGCGCTGCTTCACCTCAGGTGGCGCAACATCGCGATCATTGCCGCTGCTCTGGTCGTCGGCGCGGTTCTCGCTTGGCAGACCTCGCCGCAATTGCGCAAGACCGCCGACACCTTCATGAGTGATTACACGGGCTACAAGGAGAGGGGCGAGCCGACCTCACTCGGGCTGCGTCTCGAATTCTGGCGGAAATCTCTCGGTTTCTTCGCGGAGGCCCCGGTCAAGGGACACGGCACGGGCTCGACGCGCGGATTGTTCGAGCAGGTCAAGACCGGCAGCGGCTATCAGGCCTCCGCCGAGGTGATCGGCAATCCGCATAACCAAACGCTGAACGTCGCGGTCCAATGGGGCATCGTCGGTGTCGTCATTCTCTATGCGATGTGGCTCGTCCATCTGCTTTTGTTTCGCGGCGACGGGCTGGCCAACTGGATCGGGCTTCTGGTCGTGGTGCAGAACATCTTCACCTCGTTGTTCAACTCCCATCTGTTCGACTTCCACGAGGGCTGGATGTACGTCATCGGCGTTGGCGTAGCAGGTGGCATGGTGGTCCGCGAGCGGCAGGCCAAACCGAAGGTGGTGGAAGCCGGTTCCTGAACGGCCGCGCGGCTTCCAAGTCTGTTCTGGCAAGTCTTGTGCTGCAAGGCTTGTTCTGCAAGTCTTATGCTGGCAAGTCTCGCCGAGATGGGCTATCAGCGCGGTCAGGTTGCATCTAACGGGATTTTCATCGGTCGGCGGATGACGCGTCTCTCGCATCTCACTATGCGCAATTTCCTGATCGCGCTCCACGACTTGCTGGCAACCACGGCGGCGCTGTTCGCCGCCTTCTATCTGCGCTTCGAGGGCGGCCAAGGCTTCTTCGATCGCCTGCCGCTCCTGTTCCAGATCCTGCCTTACTTCCTCGCCTTCAGCGTGGTCGTTTTCTTCATCTTCAACCTGACCACGACGAAATGGCGCTTCATCTCGCTTCCTGATGCGTTGAACATCATCCGCGTCGCGACGGTGCTGACAGTTGCCCTCCTCGTGCTCGACTACGTCTTCGTCGCTCCCAACGTCCGCGGCGCCTTCTTTCTCGGCAAGGTGACCATCGTCCTCTACTGGTTCTTCGAGATCACCTTCCTCAGTGCGGGGCGCTTCGCCTACCGCTATTTCCGCTATACGCGGGTCCGACGTCACGCGAGGCACGAGGACGCCGCGCCGACGCTGCTGATCGGCCGGGCCGCGGATGCCGAGGTGCTGTTGCGCGGCATCGAAAGCGGGGCGATCAAGCGCATCTGGCCGGCCGGCGTGCTGTCGCCGTCGGGCGCCGATCTCGGGCAATTCATCCGCAACGTGCCGGTGCTGGGCGGCATCGACGATGTCGAAGACGTCATCGCCGACTTCGCCAAGCGCAACAAGCCGATCGGGCGCCTCATCATGACGCCGTCGGCGTTCGAGCCGGAAGCGCATCCGGAATCGATCCTGATGCGGGCGCGCAAGCTCGGCGTGATCGTCAACCGCATGCCTTCGCTCGAGAGTGGCGATACGCCGCGGCTCACGGCCGTCGCGGTCGAGGACCTGTTGCTGCGGCCGAGCGAGAAGATCGACTATGTACGCCTCGAAGCCCTGATCAGGGGCAAGGCGGTGATCGTCACCGGCGGCGGCGGCTCGATCGGTTCGGAGATCTGCGAGCGCGTCGTCGCCTTCGGTGCCGCGCGCCTCCTGATCGTGGAGAATTCCGAGCCGGCGCTCTATGCCGTCACGGAAGCGCTCGCCGCGCACGGCTCGGCCGCTGCGATCGAGGGGCGGATCGCAGACATCCGCGACCGCGAGCGCATTACGCGTCTGATGGCCGAGTTCAAGCCGGACATCGTGTTCCATGCCGCCGCGCTCAAGCACGTGCCGATCCTCGAGCGCGACTGGAGCGAGGGCGTCAAGACCAACATCTTCGGCTCGATCAACGTTGCCGACGCAGCGCTCGCTGCCGGCGCCGAGGCAATGGTGATGATCTCGACCGACAAGGCGATCGAGCCGGTGTCGATGCTCGGCCTGACCAAGCGCTTCGCCGAGATGTACTGCCAGGCCCTCGACCATGATCTTGCGGCAGGGAGCGGCGGCGCCAAGCCGCCGATGCGGCTGATCTCTGTCCGGTTCGGCAATGTGCTGGCGTCGAACGGCTCTGTGGTGCCGAAGTTCAAGGCCCAGATCGAGGCCGGTGGTCCCGTGACGGTGACGCATCCCGACATGGTGCGCTACTTCATGACCATCCGCGAGGCCTGCGATCTCGTCATTACGGCGGCAACGCACGCGCTCGGAACGGTGCGCTCGGACGTCTCGGTCTACGTGCTCAACATGGGCCAGCCGGTCAAGATCGTCGATCTCGCCGAACGCATGATCCGCCTCTCGGGCCTTCAGCCCGGCTACGACATCGAGGTCGTGTTCACGGGCATGCGGCCGGGCGAGCGCCTGCACGAGATCCTGTTCGCATCCGAGGAGCCGACCCGCGAGATCGGCGTTGCCGGCATCATGGCCGCGCAGCCGAACGAGCCGCCTATGCAGACGCTGCGCAAGTGGATCGCGGCGCTGGAGCAGGCGATTGCGCGCGACGATCGTGCCACCATCAGGACCATCCTGAAGGATGCGGTTCCGGAATTCGGGTCGACCGCGGCCTGACCATGCAGTCTCAAGGCAAGATCGTCGTCGCCAGCCAGCATTATCCACCGGATCCGAGCACGACCGCCGCGATCATGGCCGAGATCGCCTGCCGTCTCGCCGAAAGCCACGAGGTCGTCGTTCTCTCGGGTTCGCCCGGTGCGTTGCCGGCGGCGCAGACCGGCCCGGGCCGGCCGCGCGTCGTTGCGATCAAGAACCGGATGCCAGGGAAGGCGGCGCTGGTGCGGCGCGGCATGTCCGAACTGTTATTCGTGGCGCGCACGTTTTTCGCCTTGATGCGGGAGCTGAGGCGAGGTGATGTCGTACTCACGGTCACTGCGCCGTTCATGCTGCCTTACGCGGTCGCGGCGGCGGCAAGGCTCAAGGGCGCGCGCTCGGCGCTGATCATGCACGACCTCTTCCCCGACGTGCTGGTGATGGCTGGCCTGCTCAAGCCCGGTTCGATCGTGACGAGGACAATGCGTGCGGCCAACAGCCTGATGTTTCGCGCGCTCAATGCCGTCATCACCATCGGCCGCGATGCGGAGGGGCCGCTGCTGAGCTATTCGGGGATGACGCGGAACAAGATCCGGTTCATCCCGAATTGGGCGACGCTCGTGCCCGCGCCGCGTCCCCTGACATCGGATAATCCGTTCCGGCGGACGCTGTCGGCCCGCTTCGTCGTCGGCCTGTCAGGAAATCTCGGCTTCACCCATGATCCGGAGATCGTGTTCGAAGCGGCGCGCCTGCTCAAGGACGAGGCGGACATCCACTTCCTGCTCTCCGGCTGGGGCATCGGCTTCGAGCGGCTGAAGCAGTTGCAGGCGGCCGCGAACCTGTCCAATGTCTCCTTCGTGGCGCGCGTGGAGGATGCCGAGCTCGAGGCGTTTCTGGCGTCCGCCAATCTCTGGATCATTCCGTACCGGAAGGACGTCGCGGGGGTGTCGGTGCCGAGCCGGTTCTACAATCTGCTGGCGGTCGGCCGTCCCGTGGTGCTGGTCTCCGAGCCGGAGGCTGAGGCCGCGTTGACTGTGGTGGAGAACGGACTCGGCTGGGTCGTGACGCCGGGCCGCGCCGATCGGCTCGCCGAGGCGATTCGTGCAGCGTCCCGCTCCGACGCCGCCGCCATGGCAGAGCGCGCGGTGAAGGCGGCATCGCGATTCGACCGGACCGTCGCGATGAGCGCCTATGCCGGTCTGATCGACGAATTGTTGCGCAACCCGGACCTGGCGGAACAACGATGAGCGAGCGCAAACCGGTCGTGCCGGTGACGGGAGCGAGCCGCTTCGTCGGCCGTCATGTCGCGCCCGCGCTAGCGCGCGAGGGATGGTCGGTCGGGCGCGCGGTCCGCAGCCCGGTGGGCATCGACGACGAGGTCGTGATCGAATCGATCGGTCCCGATACGGATTGGCAGCCAGCGCTCGAAGGTGTCGACGCTGTCGTCCATTTCGCCGCCCGAGTCCATCACAAGCACGATGAGCACGCGGTCCAGCTCTATCGCAACGTCAACATCGCCGGCACCCTGCAACTGGCGCGCTGCGCGGCGGCGGCCGGCGAGCGCCAATTCGTCTTTCTCAGCACCGTTCTCGGGCACGGCCGCAGCAACGAGGGCCGTCCGCCGTTCAGCGAAGACGATATCCTGACGCCGCGCGGCCTCTATGGCATGTCCAAGGCCGCGGCCGAGGCGGGCTTGAGGACGCTCGCGCGCGACTGCGACATGAATATCTCGGTGATCAGGCCCCCGCTGGTCTACGGTGCGGGCGCTAAGGCAATTTCGCACTGCTCTCGCGTGCAGTGAACGTGGGGTTGCCGCTTCCCTTTGCCACGATCCGCAATCACCACGCCTTCCTTGCCGTGCAGAACCTGTCGTCGTTCATCCTGCGCCGGCTCGCCCATCCTGACCCTGCAAGCAATTTCGAGATGTCGCCAGACCTGCTCGGCACGATCGGCCGGCGGGATACGCATGACAGCCCGATCGGCTCGCTCGAGCTCGACGTTTCCAAGGCGATGGCCACCGGCTGGCAGCCGCAGGTCTCCCTCGACGAGGGTCTACGGCTCGCGCTGTCTAATCAGGACGCCTGAGGACGGGAGAAGCGCCGCAGGACGAATCCGATCGCGACTGCGCCTGCGCTAAGCGCGAAGGAGGTGACGGCCATCGATCCGGCGCGAACGGTGAGGATGGCGAGCGCAGCGAGGACGAGGTTGAGCAGAAAGACCTCGCCGATCACCCGCGGGACTGAAAAACCGTTGTCGGTAGCGCGCTGGTAGAAATGCGTGCGATGCGCCGACCAGAACGGTTCGCGCCGCGCGATGCGCCGTAGTAGAGTGAGGGTCGAATCCACGAGATAGTAAGCCGGCAGCAGCAGCGCCGCAGCGGCTTGTCCGCGCCAGGCGAGCTCCAGCAGGCACCAGCCGAGCAGAAGGCCGATCGGCAGGCTGCCAACGTCGCCCAGGAACACTTTTGCGACCGGACGGTTGAACGGCGCAAAGCCGAGCATGCCGCCGCACAGCGTCGCGGCGATCAACGCTGCCGGCCACGACACCTCGCCGAGCCATCCGAGCAGCAGCAGGGCCGCTGTGACCGGCACCACTTCCGCCACCGTCATCAGGTCGAGCCCGTCCATGAAGTTGACGAGGTTCACGAACCAGACGCCGGCGATCAGGATGAGGCTGCGCTCCAGCGCAAGCGGCAGCGCCGGCACGATGCGCGCGGTGTCGGGCGCGGTGAACACGACCGCGCCGACGGCCGCGGCTTGCAGCCCGAGCCGCAGCAGCACCGGCAGCGACACGATGTCGTCCGCAAATCCGACCAGTGCGATCAAGACCGTCGCGGCGATGAGAGCCGGCGGGATCGTGACGCCGGCAAAGGCGGCCCAGACCGAGGCGACTATGAGGGTCGCGGCGATCACCGCGATGCCCGCGCCCTGCGGGGTCGGGATGCGATGCGAGGACCGCGCATTCGGCCGCGCCAGCGCGTAGCGCTGGAGCAGGGGGCGGCTGGTCCAGGTGATGAAGGCCGACATCAGTGCGGCGATCGCAACGGCCAGCAGCGAGGGCATCGCGGCGAGAGCGTCAGTGGCCTGGTTCACTCCGGCACTCCGATCGGGGCGGATCCTTGCGCGGCTTTCTCCGCGCTCAGGATCCAGACGAGGCCGCCGAACGCGCCGACGATGAACGAGACCGCGCCGAACAGGAGCGAGACGTTGACGCCTTCATTCGCAGCGAGCCCGGCGAAGCCGAAGGCCAGCCCCATGGTCGCCTCGCGCACGCCCCAGCCGGCGATCGAGATCGGCATCAAGGTGATCAGCATGACCGGCGGAATGAGCAGGAATATCTGCCCGAAGCTGACCGGCGCGGCAATCGACTGCACCACGCACCAGGCGATGACGACGGTGAGCACGTGAACGACGAACGACAGGATCGCGACGATCGGTCCGCGGGTCGGGCTAAAGATCACGCGGTTGGCGATCACAGCGCAGGCGTGGATGTGGTGGGTGGCCCACCAGGTCTTCAGCCACGACCATTTCAGCGCGCCGAAGATCAGGAAACCGAGGCCGCCTGCGAGGGCCACGAGGTCGAGGAGCAGCAGCGCCGAGCGTCCGTTCGGATCGGTGATAAGCCCGTAGCTCCAGGGCAGGCTCGCGACGATGAGGATTGCGAGCGCGATGAGGCCGATCGCGCGATCGACGAAAATGGAGTAGGTAGCCGTACGCCATCCCGCGCCGGCGCGCGCGACCAGCCACAGCCGGACCGCGTCGCCGCCGATCGCGGACGGCAGGGTCTGATTGAAGAACGCGCCGATCACGTTGTAGCGCATGGCACGGCCGAGCTCGAGCGGCGCGCCGCATTCGGCGCTGATCTCGCGCCAGCGCAGCACGCCGACGAAGATTTGCAGGAACGTGACTGCGATCGCCATGGCGATCCAGAACAGGCTGGTCGCGGTGAAACGCGAAATCAGTTCGGACAGATCGACCTTGCGCAGCGCCAGATAGAGCAGCGCCGCGGAAATCAGGATCTTGGCCGTAGACAGCAGGATTCGGCGCATCTCGCCCGCATGAACAGGGGTTTGCGAAGATTGAGGCAACCCGACGCAGGGCGCCGAATTCGGCCGCTGTGGTATGGTTTTGGCGCCGATCTTGCAATAGGCGATATGAACGGCCGATATGAACAGCCGTTGTGAAGAGCCGCTATGAGGAGCGAGGGGCTATTGCGACCCCCTCGATACGGCGGCTAAAGAGGCGCCGCGGGCAAAGGATCTCTTGGGAACACGATGACGGATCAGGCGATTTTGGTCACGGGTGCCGCCGGCTTCATCGGCTTTCACGTCGCCCGGCAGCTTCTGGCCGAAGGCCGGCCCGTCGTCGGGCTCGACAATCTCAACAGCTATTACGATCCGGCACTGAAACAGGCGCGTCTGGAGCTGTTGCGCAGCGATTCCCGCTTCTCCTTCGTGGCGGCCGATCTTGCCGACCGCGAGACGATCGCAGCGCTGTTTGCGCGGCACGGATTTGCCAAGGTCGTGCACCTGGCAGCCCAGGCCGGCGTGCGCTACTCGATCGAGCATCCGCACACTTATGCTGATTCCAATCTCCAGGGCTTTCTCAACGTGCTCGAGGGCTGCCGCAACAACGGCTGTCGTCATCTCGTCTACGCTTCGTCATCCTCCGTTTATGGCGCCAACACCAAACTGCCGTTTGCCGTGCAGGACCGGACCGACCATCCCGTGAGCTTCTATGCTGCGACAAAGAAGGCGAACGAATTGATGGCGCAGTCCTACAGCCATCTCTACCGCCTGCCGGTCACGGGCCTGCGCTTTTTTACCATTTACGGCCCGTGGGGCCGGCCCGATATGGCCATGTTCCTGTTCGTGAACGCCATCATGGCGGGCCGCCCGATCCGGCTCTTTAACCATGGCCGGATGCGCCGCGACTTCACCTATATTGACGACGTGACCCGTGTAGTGTCCAAGCTGATCGATCGGGTGCCCGCGGATGACCCGGCTGCCGCAAATGCGCCGTCTAAGGTCTACAATGTCGGCAACCACCATCCGGAAGAGCTGATGCATGTCGTCGGACTTCTGGAGCAGGAGCTGGGTCGGACGGCGATCAAAGAAATGCTGCCGATGCAGCCGGGAGACGTTTTGGAAACGTTCGCGGATGTCGAGGATCTGATGCGAGACACCGGCTTTGCGCCGTCAACGCCGATCGCGCACGGTGTCCGTAATTTTGTCACCTGGTATCGGGACTACTTCAAGGTTTGAAATGACGATGGACAAACGCATTATTCCCCTGATCATGTGCGGCGGCGCCGGCACGCGGCTGTGGCCGGCTTCGCGCGAGGTGCGCCCCAAGCAATTCCTGCCGCTGTTCGGCACACGCTCGACCTTCCAGGACACGCTGCTGCGCGTCTCCGATCCGTCGCTGTTCGATCGTCCGATTGTCATCACCAACGCGTCCTACCGCTTCATGGTGCTGGAGCAGCTCGCCGAGATCGGCATCGAGGCCGACGTGATCCTCGAGCCGATGCGGCGCGACTCCGGCCCTGCGATCGCCGCCGGTGCGGTGTTTGCGCAGAACCGCGACAGCGAGGCGATCGTGCTTGCGCTCGCCGCCGACCACGTGGTGCGGGACAATGCCGCCTTCGTCGCCGCGTGCCGTGAGGGCCTTGCCGCTGCGAACGCCGGGCGCATCGTCACCTTCGGCGTCAAGCCGGAGCGGCCGGCGACCGAATACGGCTATATCAGCCCGGGCGAGGTGATCTCCGGTGAAGTGCACGCAGTTGCGCGCTTCGTCGAGAAGCCGGACGCCGTGACGGCGGCCGACTACGTCAATTCGGGTTATCTCTGGAACAGCGGCAACTTCATGTTCCCGGCTGCTATCCTGCTCGACGAATACCGCAAGGTGGATGCGGCGAGCGTGGAGGCAGTTTCCAATGCGGTCACCAATGCCGGCCGCGATCTCGGCTTCGTGACGCTGGAGCCGCAGGCTTTCGGTGCAGCGAAGGCGATCTCGATCGACTATGCAGTGATGGAGAAGACCTCGCGCGCCGCCGTCGTGCCGGTGTCGTGCGGCTGGTCCGACGTCGGCTCCTGGCACGCGGTGTGGGAATTGTCGCAGAAGGATGCGCAAGGCAATGCTGCGAACGGCACTGCCGTATTCGAAGATTCCCGCAACTGCAACGTCACCACAGACCAGGCGCTGGTCGCGCTTGAAGGCGTCGACGATCTCGTCGTGGTCGCCACCGCAGACGCGGTTCTGGTCTCGCGCCAGAAGGATGCCAACGGCCTGAAGCGTCTGGTGACCAAGCTCAAGGCGGTCGCACCGAAGGTGACCGAGGAGCATTTGAAGGTGCATCGGCCCTGGGGCAGCTATCAGTCCGTCGACAATGGCGAGCGCCACCAGGTCAAGCGCATCGTGGTGAAGCCGGGTGGGCGGCTGTCGCTTCAGAAGCACCACCACCGTGCCGAGCACTGGATCGTGGTCCGCGGTGCCGCCCGGGTAACCGTCAACGAGACCGTGAAGACGGTGCACGAGAACGAGTCAATTTACATTCCGATGGGCGCGGTCCACCGGATGGAAAACCCCGGTAAAATCATGCTGGAACTGATCGAGGTCCAGACCGGGAGCTATCTCGGGGAAGACGACATCATCCGGATTGAAGACGACTATCAAAGGTCGTAACCAGCACACTCCGAATCACGCCACCCGGGCCGAAAGAGCGGTATCTTTCAGCGGCTTAAGGTCCGGGGCGTGTAATTTTTTGAATCAAATCGTGTCCGGTTAACCATGCCGGCATTCGCCACAAATGTGGCGTCCGTGCTAGAAGCGGGCCCGGGGATTTGCGTTGAATCGGGGTTCTATCAGATGAGTTCCATAGGCTCTGCACCGGCAAAGGCCGGCTTGCGCGTCGGCGTCATTGGCGCGGGCGTGATGGGCAGCAACCACGCACGCGTGCTCGCGGGTCTTCCTGGCGTCAGCCTCGTCGGCGTGGTCGATCCATCGCCGGTGCACCTGACGCGCACCACTGAGCTCGCCAACTGCCAGGGTTTCGAGACGCTCGACCAGCTCTTCGCCGCCGGCGTCGATGCCGTCACCATTGCGGCGCCGACGCATCTGCATCACGAGGTCGCGCTCGCCTGCATTGCCAGGAACATCCACGTCCTGGTCGAGAAGCCGATCGCCTCCACGGTCGAGGAGGGCCACGAGATCGTCGCCGCCGCGCAAAAGGCCGGCGTGACGCTGATGGTCGGCCATGTCGAGCGCTTTAATCCGGCGGTCGCCGCCGTCAAGCAGGCGATTGAGGGTGAGGACATCCTGTCGATCGCGATCACGCGCGTCGGCCCGTTCCCGCCGCGCATGTCTAATGTCGGCGTCGTCATCGACCTCGCCGTGCACGACATCGATCTGATCCGCTGGTTCACCGAATCCGACATCGTCGAGGTGCAGCCGCAATTGTCGAGCGCGGTCGCCGAGCGCGAGGATATCGCGCTGCTGCAGTTCCGCACCGCCAACGGCGTGCTCGCGCACATCAACACCAACTGGCTGACGCCGTTCAAGGCGCGCAGTGTCACGGTCGCGACCCGCGACAAATACGTGATGGGCGATCTGCTGACGCGCCAGGTCACCGAGTGCTTCGGCTTCAAGCCGGACGGCAGCTATTCGATGCGGCATCTGCCGGTCGGCCATGACGAGCCGCTCCGCGCCGAGCTCATCGCGTTCCTGAAGGCCGTGCGCCATGGCGAGACGCCGGCGGTGACCGGCGACGAGGGCGTTGCCAGCCTCGAAATTGCGACTCGCTGCCTCGAGGCGCCATCGCGGCCGGCGGCCATGGCGCCCGCCCGCAAGGGTCCGCGCCGCGTTGCCGGCTAATCCTTATCCATGTCGACCGCTCAAAACTTGCAGGAAAATCAGCAAGGCGCCATGAACCAGCATCTGCGTTCCGAACCCATTCCCTTCATCGACGTCGGCGCGCAGCGCCGCCGGCTCGGCGCCTCGCTCGATGCCGCCGTCAAGCGCGTTCTCGACCATTGCCAGTTCGTCAATGGCCCTGAAGTCACCGAGCTCGAGGCGCAGCTTGCGGCCTATTGCGGCGCCAAGCACGTGGTGGCCTGCGCCAGCGGCACCGATGCGATCCTGATGGTGCTGATGGCGAAGAACGTTGGCCCCGGCGATGCCGTGCTGTGCCCGTCCTTCACCTTCATCGCAACCGCTTCGCCAGTGGCGCGGACCGGCGCGACGCCGGTCTATGTCGATGTGGATGAGGCGACCTTCAACATGAGTCCGGAGTCCCTGAAGCGCGGCATCGCGACCGCCCGCAAGGCCGGCCTCAAGCCGGTCGCGGTCATTCCGGTCGACCTGTTCGGACAGCCTGCCGATCACGACGCCATCGCGGAAATCGCGAAGGCCGAAGGCCTGTTCGTGCTCGATGATGCCGCACAGGGTTTTGGCGCGAGCTACAAGGGCCGCAAGCTCGGCACCCTGGCGCTCGCCACCGCCACCAGCTTCTTCCCGGCCAAGCCGCTCGGCTGCTTCGGCGACGGCGGCGCGATCTTCACCGACAACGACGAACTCGCCGCTACGCTGCGCAGCATCCGCGTGCACGGGCAGGGCGTGGACAAATACGACAACGTCCGCCTCGGCCTGACCGGCAGGCTCGACACCATGCAGGCCGCGATCCTGATCGAGAAGCTGAAGATTTTCGACGACGAGATCGCCGCCCGCAACAGGGTTGCGGAGCGCTATGCGCGAGGCCTCAGCAACGTCGTCACCGTGCCGCGTCTTAGCCCCGGCAACACCTCGGTCTGGGCGCAGTACACCATCCGCCTGCCTGAGGGCACCGACCGCGACGGTTTTGCCGCCGCGCTGAAAGCCCAGGGCGTGCCGACTGCGATCTATTACGGCAAGTCGATGCATCAGCAGACCGCCTACAAGCAGTATCCGGTCGCAGAGGGCGGGCTGCCGGGCTGCGAGAGCCTGTCGCAGGACGTCATCAGCCTGCCGATGCATCCCTATCTGACCGAAGCCGACCAGGATCGAATCATCGCCGCAGTGCGCGGCGCGCTTACAGCCTGATTTCGCCGTTTTGCTGTGCGAGCTCTTCCTTTAGAAGGGAACGATGCTCGGGCGGATTTTCACGGTTGGCGGATACACGCTGCTCTCGCGGCTGACGGGATTTGCCCGCGACATTATGCTTGCGGCGATCCTCGGCGCCGGCCCCGTGGCCGACGCCTTTTTCGTGGCGCTGCGGCTGCCCAACCATTTCCGCGCGATCTTTGCCGAGGGCGCGTTCAACGCGGCCTGGGTGCCGGCCTACGCGCACGTCCATGGCGAGCGTGGGGAGGCGGCCGCAAGCCTGTTCGCCAACCGCATCTTCACGCTGCTGCTCGCCTCGCAGGTCGTGCTGCTGATCGTCGCGTGGCTGTTCATGCCGCAGGCCATGAGCATCCTGGCGCCCGGCTTTTCCGAGGACGCCGAGCAGCGCAAGCTCGCGATCGAGCTGACCCGGATCACCTTTCCCTATCTCCTGCTGATCACGCTGGTGACGCTCTATGGCGGCATGCTCAACGTGATGCAGCGCTTCGCCAGTGCCGCGGCCGCGTCGATCTTCCTTAACGTTTCAATGATGATGACCCTGGCGCTCGCCGCCTGGTTTCCCAGCGCGGGACACGCCGCGGCCTGGGGCGTCCTGATTTCGGGCTTCCTGCAATATTTCCTGCTCGCGGGTGATCTCGCTCGCCACGGCGGTCTGCCGCGCTTTGCGCCGCTTAGACTTGACGAAGATGTCCGCAGCTTCTTCAAAGCACTCGGGCCGGCAACACTGGGCTCGATGGGTACGCAGGTCGCGCTGTTCGCCGATACCATCATCGCGACCTTCCTGCCCGCAGGCGCGCTGTCGGCGCTCTATTATGCCGACCGGCTCAACCAACTGCCGATCGGTGTCATCGGCATCGCCATCGGGACCGTGCTGCTGCCGGAGATGTCGCGGCGGATCACGGCCAACGACCATGACGGCGCGCTGAAGGCGCAACGCCGCGCTTTCGATTTCACGCTGCTGTTCTCGGTGCCGTTCGTCGCGGCCTTCATCACCGTGCCCGACGCGATCATGCGTGCGCTGTTCGCCCGCGGCGCGTTCTCGAAGGCCGATGCCGCCGCCGCGGGCGCCACGCTCGCGGCCTATGCCATTGGGCTTATCCCCTTCGTGCTGATCCGTAGCGCGGTCGCGACCTTTTACGCGCGCAAGGATACGGCGACGCCGGTTCGCGCCTCGCTGACCGGCATCGCGGTCAACGTCGCCCTGAAGCTTGCCTTGATGGGATCGCTCGCCCAGATCGGCCTGGCGCTGGCAACAGCAGTTGGTGTCTGGACCAATCTGCTGCTGGTGCTCTTCTTCGCAGTGCGGCGAGGCTTTCTCGTCCTGGACCGCGCCTGGCTGTTGTCGCTCGCCAAATTCCTGCTGACCGGAATCATCCTGGCCGCCGCCTTCTGGCTGATCGCGCGTTTCAGCGCGGCCTCTTTCGCCTCCATGCACGCCTTCCGGGACGAATTGACGCTGGCGCTGCTCGCCGTCGGGGGCACAATCGTCTACGCGCTCGCGATCCTCGCGCTGTTCGGCCGCAACTGGCTGGTCTCGCTGGTGCGCAACTAGAGCCATTTCCGTTCCGATGGAATCGGAACGGGGCTCTAGGCTCTTATTCTGACGCGTTTTCTTGACGCGAACCGGTATCCGCTTCGCTCGAAAACGCTCTAGGCCGGCCCGATTCAGCCAACGTTGGTCAGTCAGCCTTTCTGATCGGCTGCCGGAGAATCGTCTTGCGTTTCTCGGGCTCCGTCTTGCGCGGGTCGCTCAGATAGATTTCATGGTGCGGTCCAGCGAATGTCAGTCCCTCCGCGGGCATCACCTCGTCGTGAAGCCTGGCAAGTATCGGCGCCTCGTCGTCGTAGCTGCCGACATGCAGCGTTTGCAGGCTACGTCCTTCATCGAGAGACTCAAGGCGCAGCGTTTCCGGCGGCGGCTCGCCGCGTTTCCCATGTGTCTTCGTGACGGCCTCGTCGTACAGCGGCCGGCTGACGAAGTCCGGCACCATGATCATCATCGTCCACTTCCAGCGATGCTTGCGGCGGCTGACGAAATCGGCGGGGTCGTCGGCCCACCAGAGGCCTTCGAGCGGCGGAATGACGTAATCTCTTCCAGATCCAGCCTTGGAGGCAAACTTCATCGCGTAGCTCACGGAATAGAGCCATTCGATGGCCTGCGCATAGGCCGGCTCGCGGTTCGGGTCGCCTTTGCCGTCTATTTTGACGAATTGCAGTGCCGGCACGTCGACGGCAGCAAATCTGCCGGTCGGCGCACTGTAAAGCTTCGAAAGCGTCTTCTTGAAATCGACCTTGACCACGGTTCTACCTTTTTGCCACCTCGGACGTGCCCGGTCCCACCCCCGGCCAGGCGTGCCGTAAACAGTAACGGGCACCGCTGCAAGTGGTCGGCTCCTCATCGTGCACGGCGAAAGCCGTTTGCACTGCCACTTTTTCCACGGCAATATGCCGGCAAAACAACCATGAGGACATGGAGCGAAAATGGCTGCCCCCATCAAGTTCGGCGTTGGCCAAAGCGTGCTGCGCAAGGAGGATGACGCACTCATCCGCGGCAAGGGCCGCTATACCGACGACTATGCGCCGCAGGCTGCTCTGCGCTGCTTGATGCTGCGCTCGCCGCACGCTCATGCCAAATACACCATCGATGCGAGCCGCGCCCGCACGTTGCCTGGCGTTGCGCTGATCCTGACCGCTGACGACGTTAGGGATCTCGGCAATCTGCCCTGCCTGTTCAATCTCGAGACCGATCCGTTCACCGGCCCGCCTTACCCCATCCTCGCCAAGAACGAGGTGCGCCATGTCGGCGATTCCATCGCCTTCGTCGTCGCCGAGACCATCGACCAGGCCCGTGACGCGATCGAGGCGATCGACGTCAAATGGAGCCCGCTGCCGGCCGTGACCGGCGTCGTCAACGCCGTCAAGAAGGGCGCGCCGCAGGTCTGGCCGGACAAGGCCAGCAACGTGCTGTTCGACGTCTCGATCGGTGACAAGCAGGCGACCGAAGCCGCCTTTGCCAAGGCGCATGCGGTCGCCGAAATCTCCATCGTCAATCCGCGCGTGGTCGCGAACTTCATGGAGACGCGCGCGGCGGTCTGTGAATACGACGCCAAGCGCGACCATCTGACGCTGACGGTCGGCAGCCAGGGCAGCCATCGCCTGCGCGACATCCTCTGCCAGAACGTGCTCAACATCCCGACCGACAAGATGCGGGTGATCTGCCCCGATGTCGGAGGCGGCTTCGGCACAAAGCTGTTTCCGTACCGCGAATACGCCCTGATGGCGGTCGCCGCACGAAAGCTGAAGAAGGCCGTGAAATGGGCGGCCGATCGCTCCGAGCATTTCGTGGGCGACGCGCAGGGCCGCGACAATGTGACCACCGCGAAGATGGCGCTGGCCGAGGACGGCAAATTCCTCGCCATGGATTGCGACCTGATGGGCGACATGGGCGCGTATCTTTCGACCTTCGGCCCCTACATTCCCCATGGCGGCGCCGGCATGCTGCCCGGCCTCTACGACATCCAGGCCTTCTATTGCCGGATCCGCACGATCTTTACCCACAGCGTGCCGGTCGACGCCTATCGCGGCGCTGGCCGCCCTGAGGCCGCCTATGTCATCGAGCGCCTTGTGGACGCTTGCGCGCGAAAACTCGACATGACGCCGGATGCCATCCGCCGCAAGAACTTCATCCAGCCGAAGGCGCTGCCCTACACGACGGCCACAGGCAAGGTCTATGACTCCGGCGACTTCGCTGCGCATCTGAAGCGCGCGATGGAGATCGCGGAGTGGAAGGAGTTTCCCAAGCGCGCCAAGGCGGCCAAGAAGCAGGGCCTGATCCGCGGCATCGGCCTTGCGAGCTATGTCGAGATCTGCGGCGTGATGGGGGAAGAGACCGCGAACGTCAGGCTCGACCCCAACGGCGACGTCACCGTCCTGATCGGCACGCAATCGAGCGGGCAGGGCCACCAGACGGCTTACGCCCAGATCGTTGCCGAGCAGTTCGGCCTGCCGCCGGAGCGCGTGCACATCCACCAGGGCGACACCGACGAGATCGCGACCGGGCTCGGCACCGGTGGCTCGGCCTCGATCCCGACGGGCGGCGTCTGCGTGGAGCGTGCCACGGGTGAGCTGGGCAAGAAGCTGAAGGAGATCGCGGCGCAGGCGCTCGAGGCAAGCGCCGGCGATCTCGAGATTTCGGGCGGCGCCGTCCGCATCGCCGGCACCGACCGCACGATCTCCTTCGCCGATCTCGCCAAGCGCCCGGGCGCAGATCCATCAAAGATGAACGGCAGCGCGACGTTTGCCAGCGCCGACGGCACCTATCCGAACGGCACGCATCTGGCGGAAGTCGAGATCGATCCGGCGACCGGCATCATCAAGGTCGTCAACTATGTGATCGTCGATGATTTCGGCAAGACGCTCAATCCGCTGCTGCTGGCAGGGCAGGTGCATGGCGGCGCCATGCAGGGCATCGGCCAAGCACTGATGGAGCAGGTTGTCTACGGCGCGGGCGACGGCCAGCTCATTACCGCGACCTTCATGGACTACGCGCTGCCGCGGGCGGCCGACGGTCCAGCCTTCGTGTTCGAGACCAACAACATTCCCTGCAAGACCAATCCGCTGGGTGTGAAGGGCGCGGGCGAGGCCGGCGCGATCGGCTCCTGTCCGGCGGTCGTCAATGCCATCGTCGACGGGCTGTGGCGCGAATACAAGATCGACCACATCGACATGCCGGCAACCCCGGAGCGGGTGTGGATCGCCATCAACGAGCACCATCGCCGCCACAGCCTGTGATCTCATAAGGAATGAAATCCACCAAGCGGTGTTGGCCTCAATGATGAGGTCGACACGATTCTTGCGTCGGGGAAAGGGGTTTACGAATGAAGCGAGTGTTGGTTGTTGGAGGAGCGCTGCTGCTTGGCCTGAGTGCAGTCTGGGCGTCGCCGGAATCCGTCAAGCAGGTTCAGACCCTGATGAAGGGCAATGGCAGGAATGCGGGCGCGCTCTCGGCGATGGTCAAGGGCGAAAAATCCTACGATCAGGCCACCGTGGACACCGCGCTGGCGCAGTTCGAGGACACCGCCAAGAAGCTGCCGAGCCTGTTTCCGGACAGTGCGAAGGGGCTCAAGCCCGAGGGCGACTACCACACCTCGCCGAAGGTCTGGGAGGACAAGGCTGGGTTCGAGGCGAAGATCGCAAGCTTCGCCAAGACGGTCGGCGAGGCCAAGACCAAGGTCAAGGATCTCGACACGCTCAAGGCGACGCTGCCCGTGGTCGGCAAGGAATGCGGCGGCTGCCACGAAACCTTCCGCGTGAAGAACGGCTGACGCGTGCCGAATGAAGAAGGGGCGGTTGCGAAGCCGCCGCCCTTTCTTGTTGCGCCGAGTGCAGGCAACTCGGTTACTTCGAATCTTGGCTCGGATGGTCTGCTCGGGCGTCTGTTGCCAAGGGTAAACCAGAGATCGGTGCGATCGGCTCCTGTCCGGTCGTCGTCAACGCGATCGTCGACGGCCTCTGGCGCGAATAAAAGATCGATCACATCGACATGCCGGAAACCCCGGAGCGGATGTTGATCGCGATCAACGGCACCACCGCTGTCACAGCCTCTAAATCATCATCTTTCGGCGCGGGAATAAACGCTCCGCGCGGGGTTCTATTCATGATGGGCCGCGCTGCCCCCGGTGCGGTGGATGGTCCTTTTCCGCAAACCTCTGCGGGCCGGAGGAACAGGCCAATGAAACGGACGATGATTGTCGCGGGCACCCTGCTGTTGGGTGCGGGCGCCGTGATGGCGCAGCAGGAGATCGCGGTTCAGCAGGACAATTTGATGCGGTCGCAGGCCAAGAGCCTGTACACGGTCATCCAGAAGATGACGAAGGGCGAAATCCCCTACAATCAGAAGGCCGTCGACGAAGCGCTGACGAACCTCGAAGCCGACGTCGCCAAGATCGCCAAGACCTTCGAAGTCAATCCCAAGCAGGACGTCGTGGACTCGAACTACGGCGCGTCGCAGAAGGTCTGGCAGAACAAGGCCAATTTCGACTCCAAGATCCCGCCGGTGCAGAAGGCGATCGCCGACGTCAAGGGCAAGGTCAAGAACCTCGCGAGCCTGAAGGCCGCCTATACCAGCATCAACGACCGCTGCACCGACTGCCACGAGACCTATCGCGTGAAGCTGAAGTAGCTGGTCGGCTCGCGCATCCATGCTTTTCGGAGGCTGCCCTCGTGACTACCGGCGAGAATGATCGCTCAGCCGGTTCCCGACGCTTTTCGAGCGGCTGGCTCGCTTGTCTCATTTCCGAGTAGCCAACCCAGAGCTTTTGCGGGGTTCGACCAGCGCACCTCGTCGATCTGTTCGGCGAGCGTCAGCGCATGCGCGGTCAGCACCTCGATGTCCTGAGGATTTGCGTCGGCCTTTTCCAGTACGTCTATGCAGCGGTTGAATGCTGCCAAATCCAGCTGGAGTTGCCCGATACGCGAGTCGTGATGTTTGGCCCCCAAGACCTTCCATGTTCTCCGTACGCGCATTTTCTTCTCCCCATACGCGGTCACGCCTTCGTGAGGGCGGTTTGTGGCGGCAGCACGAACATAGGTGGACGGAATCAGGGATGTTTGCGGGCGGGCGTCCAAGTGGAACCCCGACGGGATTTAGCTCGAAACGATCGCGTGGAGGCGCGGCGGCCTGCGTCATCGAGTTTCGCACCAAACGCACAATTTGTCCGCCAGGCCTGACGGATCGCTGTCAGAAAGCCGCGTATGAGCTATCTTCAACTTTAGCCGCTGCGACGTTGATGAGAGTCGAATGCCGGCGCATTCGAATCCTGATTGCTCCACCATCGCATTTCCAACGCACGGCCAAGATCTGGATCAAGAAAAGTGAGACAGGCCATGGCAAAACCGTTTCCGTCGAAGACCCACATCGGCAACCATATGCTGCATCCCGAAACGTTGATGCTGACCTATGGCTACGATCCGCAACTCTCGGAAGGGGCCATCAAGCCACCGGTGTTTCTGACCTCGACCTTCGTATTCAAGACGGCCGAAGACGGACAGGATTTCTTCGATTTCGTCTCCGGCCGGCGCGAGCCGCCAGAGGGAATGGGCGCCGGCCTCGTCTATTCGCGGTTCAATCACCCCAACAGCGAGATTGTCGAGGACCGGCTCTCGATCTACGAGCGCGCCGAGAGCTGCGCGCTGTTCTCGTCCGGAATGTCGGCGATTGCGACGACGATTCTCGCCTGCGTCCGGCCGGGCGACGTCATCCTGCACTCCCAGCCGCTTTACGGCGGGACGGAAACCTTGCTTGCCAACACGCTTTCGCGTTTCTCGATCAGCGCAGTCGGCTTTGCCGACGGCCTCGACGAAACAGCGGTGACGCACGCCGCAGAGGCGGCGGCGGGCAAGGGCCGGATTGCGATGATCCTGATCGAAACGCCGGCCAACCCGACCAATGGACTGGTCGATATCGCCATGATCCGCCGCATCGCCGACGCGATCGGCCGCACCAAAGGACACGTGCCGATCATCGCGTGCGACAATACCTTGCTCGGACCGGTGTTTCAGCGGCCGATCGAGCATGGCGCGGACCTTTCGTTGTACTCCCTGACCAAATATGTCGGCGGTCATTCCGATCTGATCGCGGGCGCCGCGCTCGGCTCAAAAGCGATCATGAAGGACATCAAGGCGCTGCGAGGCGCGATCGGCACCCAGCTGGATCCTCATTCCTGCTGGATGATCAGCCGGTCCCTCGAGACGTTGAGCATCCGCATGGAGAGAGCCGACAGCAACGCGCACCTCGTGGCGGATTACCTGCGCGACCATCCCAAGGTGGCGAAGGTCCACTATCTCGGTCATCACGAGGAAGCCTCGGCGGCCGGGCGTGTTTTCGCAAGGCAATGCCTCGGAGCCGGATCTACGTTCGCATTCGACATCGTCGGCGGCCAGCCGGCGGCTGTGAAATTCCTGAACGCGCTGCAGATCTTCAAGCTGGCGGTGAGCCTTGGCGGAACCGAATCGCTCGCCAGCCTGCCGGCAACGATGACCCACTCCGGCGTTCCGGCCGACGTCCGCCGCAAGATCGGCGTCCTCGATTCCACGATCCGGCTGTCGATCGGCATCGAGAATCCGTCGGACCTGATCGCGGACCTCGCGCAGGCGTTGAGTGGGGCTTGAGCGCGGTGGGGGCGCGCACTGGCGAGCAGATCGGCGCCTGCGCAGCGGTTGAGCAGCGGTTGATTTGTAGTCCGGATGGAGCGAAGCGAAATCCGGGAAGCACGAAGAAGACCATTGAGACCATCTGCAGAGGGAAGGTCGATCCTCGCCGAACCTGCGATTTCTTGACAGCAAAAAGGCCGGACGCTGCTCCTGAGTCCGGCCTTCGTCGACGAAGCAGCTGTGATGCCTACTTCGTCACCTGGCCGCGGATCTCGCCGCCCGGATTGGCCGCAGTGTGAATGTTGACGTAGAGCTTGCCGGCCAAGAGATCAGCGGCCTGCGCGTCGGTCAGCGTCGCCGAGCCTTCGACCGGGCTGGACGATGCGTTCGGGATCGCAACAGCGACGCCCGCGTTCTTGTCAGTCTCGGCCGGCCCGTGGAAATGCGCGGCCGTTGCCGGGCCGGACAGGCCGGAATAAGTGACCTTCCAGGACAGCTTCTTGCTGGCGGCGTCATAGTCCAGGTCGGCCGTTCCGGTGCCGTTGCTGGTCGTTGCGGGCACCTCGGACTTGCCGCTGAGCGTTGCTTTCAGCTTCTCGGCGCTGGCGGAGCCTGCAAAAGCGACGGCGCCGAGCGCTACCATGGCGATGACGGTCTTGTTCATGACATTCTCCCTGTGGCCTCGTTGAATTGGCAAACTTCCAACAGTCAACGTTTCAGTTTATTCCCGTTTCCTGCGCGTGCGGGCTAAATTCTTCGTGGCTGGAGCGGCCAGGGCATCGGTCATAAGTTCGCCGCAACGAGTGGATGGACCTGAATGTTGCAACGAACAATTTTCGTGGCGCTGCTCGCCGCGGTCACTGCGGCCGGTGTCTATTGGTGGCTCAGCGCGCCGGTGGGGGCGGCCGTCGGGACCGCGCCCGCCCATGTTCCTGATCTCGCCAATGGTGAGTTGATCTTCAACGCCGGCGGCTGCGCGTCCTGCCATGCCGTTCCCGACCAGCCCGATCGTCTCAAGCTCGGCGGCGGCGTCGCGATCAAGTCGCCGTTTGGAACGTTCTACACACCGAACATCTCCTCCGACCCGACCTACGGTATCGGCCAATGGAAAGATACCGATTTCGTCAACGCGGTAATGCACGGGGTCTCGCCAGACGGACGGCATTACTTTCCGGCCTTTCCCTATACGTCCTACCAGCACGCCAGGCGCGAGGACGTCCTCGACCTCTTTGCCTATCTGAAAACGCTACCGCCCGTTGCTGGAAAGGTGCGCGACCATGACGTGCGCTTTCCCTTCGACATCCGGCGCAACATCGGCATCTGGAAATTCCTGTTCATGGACAGCAAGCCCTTCGTCGCCGACGGCACGAAGTCGCCGCAATGGAATCGCGGCGCCTATCTCGTGAACAGTTTTGGCCATTGCGCGGAATGCCACAGCCCGCGCAACGCTCTCGGCGGCATCATCTCCGGACAACGCTTTGCCGGCGGGCCCAATCCGGAAGGCGAGGGATGGGTGTCAAACATCACCCAGAAGCGCCTTGGCGAGTGGAGCGCGAAGGATATCGCCTATTTCCTTAAGACCGGCGAACTGCCCGACGGCGACAGCGTTGGCGGCGGGATGACGCGCGTGATCAAGAACACCTCGCAATTGTCGGACGAGGATCTTGCCGCGATGGCGGATTATCTCAAATCGTTGCCGCCGGTGGATGGCCCGACGCCACCCAAGCGCAAGGAGAAGGAGGCCGGTTAGCTCGCGCCGAACGCCTTGAAGGTGATGATAGTGAGGGTGTCCTGGATGCCGGGCAGCACCTGCACCTTCTCGTTGATGAAGTGGCCGATGTCGGTGTCCTTGTCGACGTAGAACTTCACCAGGAGGTCGTAATGGCCGGCCGTGGAGTAGATCTCGGAGGCGATCTCGGCTTCGGCAAGCGCATTGGCGACCGTATAGGACTGGCCGAGCTTGCATTTGATCTGGACGAAAAAAGGTACCATTGCAGTCACTCCGAAGGCGTATCTGGCGGCTAATAGGCCAAAACCGGCCGGATTTAGCAAGCGAACTTGCCGCCCCCGGGCGCAAGCAAACTTGCCCCCTCCTTGTCCGCCTTGGGCATGCGCGCTAGGACGGATCGTGACCCCGAAAACGCGGAAAATCGCCCCATGACGACGCCCGTGGCGCTCACCATCGCCGGCTCCGATTCGAGCGGCGGCGCCGGAATCCAGGCGGACCTGAAGACCTTTGCCGCGCTCGGTGTCTTCGGCGCCTCCGCCATCACGGCGCTGACGGCGCAGAACACGCGCGGCGTCACCGGCATTCATGCGGTGCCGGCCGATTTCGTCACCGCGCAGATCGACGCGGTGTTCTCCGATCTCGACGTCGGCGCGGTAAAGATCGGTATGGTGGCGCAGGCCGCCAGCATAGATGCGATCGCGGCCGCACTGTCGCGCTGGGCGCCCCGGCATGTGGTGCTCGATCCCGTGATGGTCGCAACCTCCGGCGACCGCCTGCTGGCATCCGAGGCGGTCGCGGCACTTCGCAAAAACCTCATTCCGCTGGCGACTGTGATCACGCCGAACCTGCCGGAGGCTGCCGCGCTGCTGGATGAGCCGATCGCGACCAGCGAGGCCGAGATTGAGAGCCAGGGGCGCCGGCTGCTGGCGCTCGGCTGCCGTGCGGTCCTGATCAAGGGCGGGCACGGTGAGGGCGCCGAGAGCACCGACTATCTCGTCGATTCCACCAGAACGATTGCGCTCGCCGCGCCCCGCATCGCCACAAGCAACACCCATGGCACCGGGTGCTCGCTGTCCTCGGCGGTTGCGGCGGGCCTCGCCAAGCGCGAGGATCTTGAGCGCGCCGTGCGTAACGCCAAGGCCTGGATCAGTGCCGCAATCGGAGCCGCCGACCGATTCACCGTTGGTCATGGCCACGGGCCGATCCATCATTTCCACAGCTTCTACTGACGCTGGCTAGAATCATCCCCCGGCAGCAGCCCCGTGGATCGCGGCGTTAACCCTGTTAACTGTGCAGTTCCATGCCGTTGCGGAAGCCACCGCAGTGCCATGTCGCCTGATTGTCGCATGCGACTGATATTCGCGGGTTGGGCGAGGCGAGGTTTGATTCGTATCTGAGGGTGCCTCACAGGTTCAATCGGTCATCCCCCTGTCACGGGACATAGTTACAGGCTGGCGCATGGGAAGCTACGATGTGAGTGATGAGAGCCCGGAGCGGCGCTTTCGCACGTTGTTCATCTCCGACGTTCACCTCGGAGCCCGCGGTTCGCAAGCTGACCTCCTGCTGGACTTCCTGCGCTACCATGATGCCGATACGATCTACCTCGTCGGCGACATCGTCGACGGCTGGGCGCTGAAATCTAGCTGGCACTGGCCGCAATCGCATAACGACCTCGTCCAGAAACTGCTGCGCAAGGCGCGCAAGGGCGCCAAGATCATCTACATCCCCGGCAATCACGACGAATTCCTGCGCAACTATTATGGCACGCATTTCGGCGGCATCGACGTCGTCGAGAACACCGTGCACACCGGCCCGGACGGCAAGCGTTATCTCGTCATTCACGGCGACATCTTCGACCTCGTGGTGCAGAACGCGCGCTGGCTCGCCCATCTCGGTGACAAGGCCTACGATTTCGCGATCCAGATGAATCGCTTCGTCAACTTCTTCCGGCGCATGTTCGGCGTGCCCTATTGGTCGCTGTCGCAATGGGCCAAGCAGAAGGTCAAGAACGCTGTCAACTATATCGGCGCGTTCGAGCAGGCGCTTGCCGCAGAGGCGCGGCGCCATGAGGCTGACGGCGTGATCTGCGGCCACATCCACTACGCCGTGATCCGCGACGAGGCCGGCACCCGTTATATGAACTGCGGCGACTGGGTCGAGAGTTGCACCGCGCTGGTCGAGCACGACGACGGCCATTTCGAGATCATCACCTGGGCGGATCATTTGCAGAAGCCGGCGCAGGTCCCGCAGGTCGCAGCAAGGGCAGCCTGATGCGTATCCTGGTCGCGACCGACGCCTGGCACCCGCAAGTCAACGGTGTGGTTCGGACGCTGACCAAGCTCGCTGACGCCGCCAAGGCGCTCGGCGTCGAGTTCACGTTCCTGACGCCGCAATCGTTCCGCACCTTCGCGATGCCGAGCTATCGCGACGTGCGCCTTGCAATGCCGCGACCGGCCAGAATCGCTGAGCTGATCGAGGAAGCCCGCCCCGACAGCATCCACATTGCAACCGAAGGGCCGATCGGCCTGATGGTCCGCCGCTATTGCCGCCAGCGCAAGCTGCCGTTCACGACCAGCTTCCACACCCGCTTTCCCGAATATGTCCGCGCCCGCGTGCCGGTTCCGGGCTCGCTGATCTGGCGGGCGCTGCGCCGGTTCCATGCGCCCAGCCTTGCCGTGATGGCGGCGACCCCGGCGCTCGCCCGCGAGCTAGGCGAGCGCGGCTTCGACAATGTCGTGCTGTGGCCGCGCGGCGTCGATACCAGTCTGTTCCATCCCCGCGCCATCGATCTCTGCCTGCCGGCGCCTGTGTTCCTCTCGGTCGGCCGTGTCGCGGTGGAGAAGAATCTCGAGGCGTTCCTCGATCTCGACCTGCCCGGCACCAAGGTCATCGTCGGCGACGGGCCGGCACGCGCCTCGCTCGAAGAGGCCTATCCCGATGCGATCTTCCTCGGCGAGAAGCACGGCGAGGCTCTGGCGGAAATCTATGCTGCGGCCGATGTCTTCGTGTTTCCGAGCAAGACCGATACGTTCGGCCTGGTGCTGCTGGAAGCGCTCGCGAGCGGCCTTCCGGTCGCGGCCTTCCCGGTGAAGGGACCTCGCGACGTGATCGGCGATGCGCCGGTCGGCGCCCTCGATCATGATCTGCGCAGCGCCTGTTTTGCGGCGCTCGACATCTCCCGGCAGGACTGCGTCGAGTTCGCCGCCAACTACACCTGGGAAGCCTCGGCCCGGGCTTTTGTGGACAGCATCCGGGCGGTCGGCGCGGTGCTGCCCGGCCGGAACGGAGCGGAGCCGGCGCGCTTCGTCGCCTGATCGTCGCGCGGAGGTGTCTTGCCCGCGCATCGTCGGCCGCGATAAAGTCGGGCATGACCGAACAGCTCCTCCCGGTCGGCCCCGCCGACATCGATGCCGCAGCGCGCGTGATCGCGCCCTTCGCTATCCGCACCCCGCTGTTGTCCTTTCCCGTGCTCAACGAGCGCGTTGGCGCAAAGGTCTTCCTGAAGCCGGAGATGCTCCAGCGCACCGGCTCGTTCAAGTTCCGCGGCGCCTTCAACAAGGTGTTCTCGATCCCGCCGGACAAGCGTGCCGGCGGCGTGGTCGCGTTCTCCTCCGGCAACCACGCCCAGGGCGTGGCGGCGGCGGCCAAGATCCTCGACATGCAGGCGACCATCGTGATGCCTGCGGATGCGCCGTTGTCGAAGCGCGAGCGCACCAAATCCTACGGCGCCGAGGTCGTGTTGTACGACCGCGATCGCGACGACCGCGAGGCGATCTCGCGCGGCATCGCCGAAAAGCGCGGTGCGACGCTGGTCAAGCCCTATGACGATCCCTTCGTGATCGCCGGCCAAGGCACCGCCGGCCGCGAGATCGCGGAGGACATGGCAACGCTCGGTCTCGCTCCCGATATCGTGGTGGCGCCGGCCTCCGGCGGCGGCCTGATCGCGGGTGTCGCAACCGCGGTGAAGGCACGTTATCCGCAGGCGCAAATCGTGGTGGCCGAGCCCGAAGCTTTCGACGATCACGGACGTTCGCTGACCGCTGGCCATCGCGAGCCGCACCCGCCGGCGGGCCGCACCATCTGCGATGCGCTGATGGCCCTGATCCCGGGCGAGATGACGTTTGCGATCAACAGCAAGTTGCTCGCGCGCGGCGTGACCGCATCCGATGCCGAAGTCGGCGCGGCCGTGGCGTTCGCCTATCGCGAGCTGAAGCTGGTGGTCGAGCCGGGTGGTGCCGTGGGCCTTGCCGCGCTGCTGGCGGGGCGTCTCGACGTCGCCGGTAAGAACGTGGTCATCGTCCTGTCGGGCGGCAATGTCGATGCCGACCTGTTCATCAAGCTGGTGGCCTAACCGTCGTTCCGGGGCACGCGAAGCGTGAGCTACGATGCGCACTTGCGCATCTGAGAATCCATACTCTCGATTGTGGTTATGAATTCCGGGCCTGCGCCTTCGGCGCATCCCGGAATGACAACATTTGTGGGCCGATAAGAAGGGGCAGGGCGTTACCGCTCTGCCCCTTTGTCGTGTGCGCCTTCCGCGCGATCAGCGCATGAAGCGGCCGCGGTAATTGTTGCCGCCGTTCATGTTCGGCGCCTGGTTCATCGACTGCCGGAAGTTGTTGCCGCCGCCGTTGTTTCGGTTCGACATCGTGTTGAACTGCGGGCGGTTGTTCTGCTGGTTGTTCTGGACCTGCACCTTGTTCACCGGGTTGTTGTTGTTGAGCTTCACGCCGTTGTTGATGCGGATCGGGTTGTTCTGCGTCTGGACGTTGACCGGCTTCACATCGACATTCGAGCCGCCCTTGCCGACATTCACCGGCATGCTCACGATCTTGCCAGGAGTGTCGCTGACAGTGCCGGCGTTGCTGCTGCCGTTCTGCGTGTTGTTGGTGGCAGGCAAGGTCACGATCTTGCCGATGCCGCCATTGTTGGTCGTGGTATTGGTCGGCGCGGGCAGGGTGACGATCTTGCCTGGGGTCTGCGACGGCGTGCCGTTCTGCTGGTTCGGCTGGTTGTTACCCGCCGGCAGGTTGACGATCTGGCCGCCATTGCCGAGCTTGCCGATGACGTTGCCATCGACCGACTTCTGCACGACCGGCAGGTTGCCATTGATCGGCGCACCGCCATTGCCCTGCTGCATCAGCGGCATGTACTTGGCCGGTCCGAGATTACCGATCTTCTGCGTCGGGGCGATGTTCTGCGGTGCCAGGAACTTGGTCGCCTGCATCAGGGGGATCAGCTTCGGCTGGGCTGCGAGCTTCAGCGCGGACGGGGCATAGGGGCTGCTGCCGTAGCTGTCGTAGAAGCTCTGGTAGCCGATCGGCGAGTTGGCGAGCACCGCCTTGTGCCAGGCCTGCGAGATCGTGAGGTTCGCGAGCAGCCAGCGGATGCGGTCGCACAGCGGGTCGTGCGGGTACATCTGGATGAACTCCTGATAGTACTCCGGCCGTCCCTCGGACACGACGTAGTCATAGGCCTGGCGCGTCGAACGGCTCGGCAGGTTGGAAGCCATCTGCACCACCGGCGCATTCAGCGGCGCGCGGTTGGCGGCAACAGCGGTGTCGCCGAAGAAGGTGAAGTCGCTCGTCAGCGACGAGCTCTCCCACGGTATCTGCGCGCCACTGGTGGTCTGGTTCACTTCCAGACGCACGCGCTTGAAGAGCTGCTCGATCGGCACGTTGGGCTCGCGCGCGACGTTCAAGAAGGCCTGGGTGTAGGGGCTGTGGCCGCCGGTGCCATCCTGGGCTTCGGCGCCCGGCGCCGTCGAATAGCCGACGATCGAGCCGTTCGGCGCATCGACGATGGCGAGGCCGCGGCCGGCGTCGTTGACGGAGGGGAAGGGGTTGTTGCGGCAGGCATCGAGGATGACGATGCGCATGCGGCTCGGGATGGTCTCCAGCGTCGACATCACGTCGACCAGACGCACCGAATTGTTGACGAGCTCGGTCGAGCTCGAAACCCTGGCGTCGACGGGAACGAGGTAGTTCTCGCCGGCGAGCTGCACGCCGTGACCGGCGTAGTAAACCATCGCCACCGTGTTCGGACCGCGCGAAGCGACCTTGGTCGAAAAGTCCTGCACCGCGCGCAGCATGTCGTTCTGGGTCAGGTCGGTCGCGGCGACCACTTCGAAGCCGGCCGAGTTCAGGAACTGCGCCATCGACTGGGCGTCATTGTCGGGGTTCTGGAGCTGCGGCGCGTTCTGGTAGTTCGAATTGCCGATCACCAGCGCCACCCGCTGCTCCGGGCCCTGCAGCGCGGCCGGGGCGGCCGGCTGGACCGGGGCCACTTGTGCGGAGACAGGGCCGCAGGCGAAGCCGAACAGGCTCCCCAGCAGGCCCGCGGTCATGAGGAGGGGCTTTAGGCGGAACATGGCTTGCTCCTTTGCACTGATCTCGATGCGAGATTGGTTGCGAGGAAGCTTGGCCGCGTTCGAGGCTGAGGTCCGTGACCGCAGTCACAATCGTGGCCTGCGTGACCTGAATCACGCTTTGAACCTGCTATGGTTGGCGGTCACCTGCCAGCCGCGCGGGGTTTCGCCGGCTTACAACATGCTTTTGGGGGAAGCGCCGTTTGACGCATTTTCTTGACGCGAACCGGTATCCACTTCGCTCGAAAACGCTCTAGCCGCGACCGACGAGATGGATCGCCGAGCGCCAGGCGTGCTGCGACAGGGCCTCGAGGGTTCGGACCGCCTCGACGCGAAGCAGGGCAGAGTCGGCAGTCAGTGTTCCATTGGCCACCGCGCCGAGCGTCGCGCTGCGGTGGGTGCGCAGCATTTCACCGAGTTGTGCCGTACAGCGCTCGAGCTCGGCGATGGCCTCGTCAGGCGGGTTCGCGCGCGGACCGGCCATGGCGTCGCCAGGCGCAAATCGCGGCGATCCATCGACGCCGGGCGGCGCCGCTACGCCGCGCGCAATCGCGGCCGCGCTTCGCATAACTTCTGCGCATAGTTCTCCGGCGCGGATGTCCTCCGGTCCGCCTGCCACCGAACCGAAATTGCTTCCTCCATTTGCGAGGTCTGTCAGTCGAGACGCGTGGTCGAGTGCGTGGAGCGTGCTCGTGAGACGCCGTTGATTGTCGTCGGTGTCGGGTGGTCCGGCCACGTCCGACAGGAATATTTGCGCCTGGCGCACGGCATCGGCCGCTTCCTGCACGGAGACGGTGTCCTTTCCCAGGCGTATCGGTCCAGCACGGCCGGTCAGTCGCGCCTCGACCGAACCGCACACTGTCACGAGCACGCGTGCGATCGTCCGCCGCACCGCTTCCACCGCCACGATCGGTGTCTGAAGCGCCGAAGGATCGAGACACCGCGTCAGCGCCGAGCCGCGCTCGGGCAGAATCCGTTCGACCAATCGTGTGAACGGGTTGATCAGCGGCAGCAGGACTGCGACGCCGAGGACGTTAAAGGCCGTGTGGTACCCGGCCAGCAGCGTGACGCCGTCGATCGTGCTGGAGGCGCGCAGCAGCAAAGGCGTTACAACGGGAAAAGTCAGCAGCGCGATGAGCGCGGCGATCAGCTTGAAAAGGACGTAGGCGATGGCCAGCCGCTTTGCGGTGGCGCTCGCGCCGATCGCGGCGAGGGCGGAGCTCGTCGCCGTTCCGATGTTCTGGCCGATGATCAACGCACAGGCCTGGTCCAACCCGATCGCGCCTGCGAAATAGCCGGACAAGGTCACCGCGATGGCGGCCGTCGACGATTGCATCAGCGCGGTCATGACCAATCCGATCACGACCAGCGCCAGCACGCCGAGCAGGCCCGACCACCAAGACACTCCGGGACTCGCGAGGACCGCAGGCAGGTCCGCCGGGTGCAATCGTTCCGCCAGTCCGCCCATGCCCTGCTGCAGGGTCGTCAGCCCGAACAGCACAAGTCCGAAGCCTGCGAGCGCAGCACCGACCCCGGAAATTCGCCCTCGGCCGAGGAGCTTGGTCAACGCGCCGACGAAGATCATCGGCAGCGCCGCGGCCGTGAGCGAGACGCGGACCCCGATCAGCGCGACCAGCCAGCCGGTCCCCGTGGTGCCGATATTCGCGCCGAAGACGAGGCTCAACCCTTGCTGGAACGTCAGCAGGCCGGCGCTGACAAGACCGATCGTCGTCATCGTCGTCGCGCTGGAGGACTGCACCAGCAGCGTGACGATGGCACCCCAAAATGAGCCAAGCAGCGGCGTCGACGCCGCCTTGCCGAGCACCGCGCGCAGCGCGGAGCCGGCCAGCGTCTTCAGGCCCTCCGTCATCACGGTCATGCCGAGCAGGAAGAGACCTACCCCGCCGAGCGTCGAGATCGCCGTGGACATGCGCGCTCCTTCCGGCAGAGCACCACCAATAGCGAAGCAGACTGTACAGCAACAAAGGCCGGAATTCAGTCACTGCCTGATTGGCGCGTCGGTGCAAGTTGCTGGGCAGGATGGAGCAGAACCAGCCCACTCGGATTTGAGTGGCCCTTCCGCATGCGACTGTCTATCGTGCAGTCATGTCGCGAGTCCTGTGCCTATCTGTTGCTATCATTCTGTCGCTGCTGCCGGCCGTGGCGCCGGCGGCGTCACCTCAAAAGCGCCCCAAGCCGGTCTGGCATGGCTACGGCTTCCTGCCGGGCTATCGCCAACCGCTGAGCAACAGCCAGCCGCTCTATGCCCAGAAGGACGCGATGCGCCGCCTGTCACGCAACGACCGGCGCCATTGGTACATTGACCCGGTCCCGAAGTATTACGGCTGGGATGGCGAATGGCGCTATTTCGGCCGGCCCGGCTTCGGCGGCGGCCGCTACAATGGCGGCAGCTTTGGTCCGTGCTGGACGCGGACGCCGATCGGCGCGGTCTGGAATTGCGGGTGACCGCATCTTGCGCTCGTGCCCCGGACGCAGCGCAGCGCCACTTCGGCGGTGCGCTGCAGAGCCGGGGCCCATGCCGCTAAGTGGGCTGTGGCTCCTGGGTCCCGGCTCTGCGCAGCAACGCTGGGGCGTTGCAGCGCGTCCGGGACACGAGAGTGACTGCGCTGTTGCCTCATACTCCGTCATTGCGAGCGCAGCGAAGCAATCCAGAATGCCTCCGCTGTGACAGTCTCGATTGCTTCGCTGCGCTCGCAATGACGATGTGGAGAGAGCGCGCCGCATCTTGCGCTCGTGCCCCGGACGCAGCGCAGCGCCACTTCGGCGATGCGCTGCAGAGCCGGGGCCTATGCTGCTAAGTGGGCTGTGGCTCTTGGGTCCCGGCTTTGCGCAGCAACGCTAGGGCGTTGCAGCGCGTCCGGGACACAGTAAGGATCTGTACCCCTTACGAGAAGAACGCGATCTTCTCGGCCTGGGTCATGCGGCGGATCGGCGCGAGCGGATCGTTTGCCGGCGCGCGGGGCTTTTGCAAAATGCCGCTGGCGAGGATGGTGGCGCCGAGCGAGGGCTCGTGGACGGGTGAGGGCATCGGAAGCGTCGTGGTCGGCGCCGCGGCGAACGTTGCCGTGGCTGCCATGGCCAGGGCGGGTTGCTCCATCGCTTCGGCGGCGGCCTCCGCAATGGCATCGGTGAGGCGCGCCAGTGAGTCCCTCGCGATCGGCGCGCCTTGGGCGGGCTCTTTCGCGACCGGTGCGGCCGCCGGCTCCGACGCGATCGGCTGCGCAGCTGCTGCAAGCGGAGCTGCGATCTCAGCAGCCATCGGCTCCGGCGCTGCAGCAGCCATCTCGAACGGCTCAATGATCTCGTCGAACTCAAGATCGGGTGCGGCCATCTCCAGCGCAATGCGCTCGAGCACGGCTTCGTCCTCGGCTTCCGCGGCGGCATCGAGCAAGAATTCGTCCGCTATCTCTGCGAAGGCAGCGGGCTCAACTGCCGCCTCGTCGAGCGCAGCGTTTTCAAATGCGATCTGGCTTTCGGCAGCGATCTCCGGCTCGACAGCGGCGTCCATTGCCTGCTCGGCAATTGCGAATGCTTCGGCGGTGCCGGCGGTCTCAACGGCCGCTTCGGGCTCGGCAGCGGCTGCGACGTCCTGCGGCCTCTCCGTAAAAGCTTCGGATGCTTCGCCCGCCATCGCGACAGGCGCGGGCTCGGCAGACGGAGTCTCTGCGACAGGCGGCGTCGCTTGCTGGATCGGAGCAGGGGCGGGACGCGCTGCCTGCGACGTTGCGTCGCCGTCGATCTGTTCGACCCGGTCCTTGAGCAGATCGAATGCGGCCTTGAGCTCGGCGCGGGGGTCGATGATCGACACCTGCGCGTAGGCGGCCTCGATGGAGGCGAGCTGCGAATCAATCATGTCGCAGATTCGCCCGTCTGCGCCGATCTCGCGCCAGCGCCAGGAGATCTCCTTGATGATGCGGATGCCGCGCGGTATCGGCGCAAGGCTCGCCTCGATCGCCGCGGGATCGAAGGCTGCGATCGCGATCGTCTCCGCCTCGCCGATGGCGCGACGGATCTCGACCAGCGCCTCGGGTAGGCGGTCCTCGACGACGGGTTGTCGCTGTGCCGCAAGGGTTTCTTCGATTTTCGTGACCGCATCGAGAACCATGCGGGTATCGGCATTGCGGTTGCGCTTGGCGTATTCGCCGAGGAACCAGCGGCCTCGCGCGGTCTCCATGAAGGCTTCGCGTATCGCGTCGTAATCCTGCTCGTTCGGCTCGGTGGCGCGGGCAGACATGGGCGAGAGGGCGAATGCTTCGTTGGCCATGACAATCTCGTCGCGCAAATCACTGCGCGTTACTGTAACGATCACCACGATATCGACCGAATCGCAATTGGTTTGATGGCACGCGAATCACAAATCCCCACGCCAGATTCAGTGAAGCGGCGATTCGCCGTGAGTCTCGCCGTGTTCTACTCGGCCGTATTCGCGGTGTCGGGCACGCATCTGCCGTTCTTTCCGGTCTGGCTCAAGGCGATCGGCATCGACGCGTCCTGGATCGGAATCATCAACGCGCTGCCGGCGATCACGCGCTTCACCACGCTGCCGCAAATCACCGCCTTTGCCGAGAAGCGACATGCCATTCGCGCCGGCATGATGATGTCGGTGCTGGCGACGGCGATCGGCTTTACGGCGGTCGGCTTGCAGCAGCAGCCGCTGGCGCTGTTCCTGATCTACGCGCTCACCTGCATGATGTGGACGCCGACCACCCCGCTGACCGATGCCTATGCGCTGCGCGGTGTCGCCCGTTACGGGCTCGACTACGGGCCGCTGCGGCTGTGGGGCTCGGCGGCCTTCGCCGCCGGCTCGCTCGCCTGCGGCTATCTCGTCGACAGCATCGCCGCGCGCGACCTGATCTGGGTCATCGTCGCATGGGCTGTCATCGCGGTCCTTGCCAGCCTGCTGCTTCAGCCGCTCGACGATGTCAGGCGCAAGACCACCGAGACGCATGCTGGCAAGGCGCTGCTGCGCGATGGCGGCTTCTGGGCCGTCATCGCCTCGGCGGCGCTGATACAGGGCAGCCACGTCGCCTACTACACGTTCTCGGCCATCAACTGGCAGGCGCACGGTTTCGGCGGGCTCACGATCGCGGGCCTCTGGACGCTGGGCGTGATCGCCGAGATCGTCGTCTTCGCGCTGTCGCCGCGTTTCTCGCTGCATCCGTCGTCGCTGATCGCAATCGGCGGCGCGAGTGCAGTGGTGCGCTGGATCGTCACGGCGCACGAGCCGCCACTGGCGCTGCTCGCGATCGTGCAGCTCGGCCACGGCCTCACCTTCGGCATGACCATCGTCGGCACGATGAGTCTGCTGGTGCAGCGTGTGCCGTCGCATCAGATCGCACGGGGACAGGGCTACTACGCCGCGTGCAACGGCCTTCTGGGCGCGACGACGTCGATCGCGTCAGGCGCGATCTACGCCCGCATCGGCGACGGCCTGTACTATGTCATGGCGGCGATGGCCGCTGCCGGAGCGCTGGTCATCTGGTCGGCACGGCACCGCCTGAAGGTTCATCCCCACAGCGAGGCGTCGGGCGGATAGACCAGGCTGCCGTCATAACGCAGGGCGTGGTCGCGATCGCGCGCCAGCAGCAGCGGGCCGTCGAGATCGACGAAACGCGCTTGCGGCGTCACCAGCATCGCCGGCGCCATCGACAGCGAGGTCGCGACCATGCAGCCGATCATGATCTCGAAGCCGAGCGCCTGCGCGGCATCGGCCATCGCCAGCGCCTCGGTGAGGCCGCCGGTCTTGTCGAGCTTGATGTTCACGGCGTCGTAGCGCTCGCGCAGGGGTGCGAGCGAGCCACGGTCATGCACGCTCTCGTCGGCGCAGACCGCGAGCGGACGCCTGATCCGCGCCAGCGCATCGTCCTTGCCGGCCGGCAGCGGCTGCTCCACCAGGGTGACGCCGGCGGCGTCGCAGGCGGCGAGATTGCGTTCCAGATTGGCCTCGGTCCAGGCCTCGTTGGCATCCACGATCAGCTCGGATTCGGGGGCGGCCCTGCGCACGGCCGCGATCCGCTCCGCATCTTCCTCGCCACCGAGCTTGATCTTGAGCAGCGGCCGGTGCGCCGCCCTGGCGGTCGCCGCCGCCATGGCCTCGGGGGTACCTAACGAGATCGTGTAGGCCGTGGTGCGTTCGCTTGGCACCGGGCGGTCCAGGAGGCTCCAGGCCCGCAGGCCGGCCGTCTTGGCCTCGAGGTCGATCAGGGCGCAGTCCAGCGCGTTGCGGGCCGCGCCGGGCGGCATGGCGGCTTGCAGGGCCTTCCTCGTGAGCCCGCCGGCCACGGCGTCCTGCATCGCCTGAAGGGCGGCTAGCGTCGCCTCGGGCGTCTCGCTATAGCGGGGATAGGGCACGCACTCGCCGCGGCCGGTCAGGCCGTTTTGGCTCACTTCGGCCACAACCGTAACGGCCTCGGTCTTGGCGCCCCGGCTGATGGTGAAACTTCCGGCGATGGGAAAGCGCTCGATTCGCGCGGAGAGGGACGGAACTTTGCTGGAAGTCATTTTGAACTCTGGCGAAATCTGAACCTGCTGGTTACCTGTAGCAACTAACAATGGCCAGTTGGGGGTACCTTTTCTAGGTAAGGGCGCGTGCGCAACGATCTGATTTCCTCCGCCTCGGGACGGGAGCGGACATCTTGAACGGCGATCCGAAGCTGGAACGGATTGCCAAGGGCAACGCGCTGGCTCTTTGCGCCACCGGAACCTGGACCGCGAGCTTCGCGCCGGTCCTGGAGCGGATGGTGGCCGACGCGGAGAAGCTCGCTGGCACCCCGCAAAGCATCTTCATCGACGTCTCCGAGGTCGCCCAGCTCGACACTTTCGGCGCCTGGCTGATCGAGCGGCTGCGCCGCAGCCTGACGCAAGGGACCGTCGAGGCGCAGATCGCGGGGCTGTCCGCGAACTATTCGAGCCTCGTCGACGAGGTCCGGCGGGTCACGGCGACGCCCGTCATCGACACCGGTACGGTGACCATTACCGGCATGCTGGAGCAGATCGGCCGCACTGTTGCCGGTATCGCCGGGACGGTCGCGGGCCTCGTGGACATGCTCGGCGCGGTGCTGGCTGCGGCTGGGCGTGTGCTGATTCATCCGCGCTCGTTCCGCCTGACCTCGACCGTGCACCACATGGAGCAGGTGTGCTGGCGAGCGGTGCCGATCATCGTGCTGATCACCTTCCTGATCGGCTGCATCATCGCGCAACAGGGCATCTTCCATTTCCGCCGGTTCGGCGCCGATATCTTCGTCGTCGACATGCTCGGCGTGCTGGTGCTGCGCGAGATCGGCGTGCTGCTGGTCGCGATCATGGTCGCCGGCCGCTCGGGCAGCGCCTACACCGCTGAGCTCGGCTCGATGAAGATGCGCGAGGAGATCGACGCGCTGCGTACCATGGGTTTTGACCCCATCGAGGTCCTGGTGCTGCCGCGCATGCTGGCCCTCGTGCTGGCGCTGCCGATCCTGGCCTTCCTCGGTGCGATGGCCGCGCTCTATGGCGGCGGTCTCGTCGCCTGGCTCTATGGCGGTGTCGAGCCCGAAGCGTTCCTGGCGCGTCTGCGCGACGCCATCTCGATCGATCATTTCATCGTCGGAATCGTGAAGGCACCGGTGATGGCTGCGGTGATCGGCATCGTCGCCTGCGTCGAGGGCCTCGCCGTGCAGGGCAGCGCGGAATCGCTCGGACAGCACACGACCGCGTCGGTCGTGAAGGGCATCTTCTTCGTCATCGTGATGGACGGCGTCTTCGCCATCTTCTTCGCCTCGATCGGAATGTGACGATGGCAGGCGAGATCCAAAACCCCATCATCCGCGTCCGCGACGTGACCGTGCAGTTCGGCGCGACGCGCGTGCTCGACGGGCTCGACCTCGACGTCAAGCGCGGCGAGATCCTGGGCTTTGTCGGCCCCTCGGGCGCGGGCAAGTCGGTGCTGACGCGCACCATCATCGGCCTCGTGCCGAAGATTGCCGGGAGCATCGAGGTGTTCGGCGTCGATCTGGATTCCTCCAACACGTCGGAACGGCGCCGCGTGGAGCGCCGTTGGGGCGTGCTGTTCCAGCAGGGCGCGCTGTTCTCCTCGCTGACCGTGCGGCAGAACATCCAGTTCCCGATGCGCGAATATCTGCGGGTCTCGCAGCGGCTGATGGACGAGATCACCATGGCCAAGCTCACCATGGTCGGCCTCAAGCCGGAAGTCGCCGAGCGATTTCCGTCCGAGCTCTCGGGCGGCATGATCAAGCGCGTAGCGCTGGCGCGCGCGCTGTCGCTCGATCCCGACCTCGTGTTCCTGGACGAACCGACCTCGGGCCTTGACCCGATCGGCGCGGGCGACTTCGACGAGCTGGTGCGGACGCTCCAGCGCACTTTAGGACTGACCGTTTTCATGGTAACCCACGACCTCGACAGCCTTTACACAGCATGTGACCGCATTGCCGTTTTAGGGAACGGTAAGATCATTGCGGCAGGGTCGATCGCCGACATGCAGGCCTCGCAGCATCCCTGGTTGAGGCAATATTTCCATGGCAAGCGCGCCCGCGCGGTCATGGGTTAAAGCAACTGGGTTGAGTAGCCGGAGCACCTGATGGAAACGCGGGCGAATTACGTATTGATCGGGTCATTCACGCTGGCGGTGATCGCCGCGGCGATTGGCTTCGTGCTGTGGTTCCAGTCGCTGCACACCACCAAGCAGCGCAGTCCGCTGCGCGTCGTGTTCGAAGGCCCGGCGGCGGGCCTGCGTAACGGCGGCAGCGTCAATTTCAACGGTATCCGGGTGGGGGAGGTGATCTCGGTGAAGCTGGACAATCCGCGGCGGGTTGTCGCGCTCGCCATGATCGAGAACAACACCCCGATCCGCAAGGACACCCTGGTCGGCCTCGAATTCCAGGGCCTAACCGGCGTTGCCGCGATCTCGCTCAAGGGCGGCGAGGAGGCTGCGGCCCCGCCGCCGCTCGATCAGGACGGCATTCCGACGCTGACGGCCGATCCCAACAAGCTCCAGGACGTCACCGAGGCGATCCGCGGCACGCTGCAGAACATCAACAAGATCGTCGCCGACAACCAGGAGTCGGTGAAGAACTCGCTGAAGAACCTCGAGACCTTCACCAACTCGCTCGCCCGCAACTCCGAGAAGATCGACGTCGTGATGGCCAAGGTCGACGGCGTGATGCTCAAGGCCGACAACCTCATGCTCGGCCTCAACACGCTGGCCGGCGGCAAGGACGGTGGCGAACTGTTCCAGGCGGTGAAGTCGATCCGCGAACTGGCTGACGATTTCGACAAGCGCTCCGGCGCGCTGATGTCCGACGGCCGCCGCACCCTCGGCGACATCAGCCGGGCCGTGAACAATTTCGACCGCAACCCGACCCGCGTGCTGTTCGGCGCCAGCAACAGCTCGCAACCAGCTCCGCCGCCCGAGCCACCGAAGCCCGCTGCGGCCGAGCGCAGGCGGTAGGCCGCGGGCGGCACACTTTTCACCTTCATCATTGCAGCGTCGAGTCTCGTGTCCCGGACGCGCTGCAGCGTGCAACGCTGCTGCGCAGAGCCGGCAACTGTTATGTTGACCTGGTCTGTAGGTACGGCTTCCTGTCGCGCATAATGGCGTTGAGGACCGTCAACAGCTTCCTGGCGACGGCAATGAGAGCGAGCTTGGCT
>NZ_LGHL01000189.1 GCF_001908205.1 Bradyrhizobium sp. NAS80.1 | reverse complement strand
CTGCGCCCGCTCCGGTTCAAGCCGCCGCCGTCGCCCCGCCGGCTCCTGCAGCCGCGCCGGCGCGCGATCTCAATTCACCGCTCGGCGTTTGGCTGACCGAGGAGAAGGAAGGCAAGGTCCGCATCGAGCAGTGCGGCACCAACCTCTGCGGCTATTCGGTCGACAACAAGTCGAACCAGAATGGCGAGCAGGTCCTGATTAACATGAAGCCCGGCAAGGACCAGAAATGGTCCGGCCGCATCGTCGATCCTAACTCCGGCTCGACCTACGACTCGACGATCGCGCTGAAGGGCACCGACCGGCTTCGCGTGCAGGGCTGCGCCTTCGGCGGCATGTTTTGCGGCGGCCAGACCTGGACGCGGGTGAACTGAGTTCGAGCTCGCCATTCCGACGAAGACAAGGGGCCTGCAACGGCCCCTTTGCTTTTGCGCGCTGTGGCATTGCCAAGGTCCGCCACCTTACAGAGCTTCCTACTCGCGTGACAACGCTCACATCGCTGGCTCCGCGCCCATGCCACGATCCCCGCATGGTCAACCACAGGGGCGTGTCATGAACCGATTTCGCAAAGGTCTCTTCGCCACCATTGTCGCTATCGCCTTCCCGCTCACGCAGGCAGGCGCGGCCACAACCACCTTTGACGGCGCGTGGAACGTGCGCATCGCCTCTTCGAGCGAGGCCTGCGGCAACGGCGCGACCGTCTCGATCGGCATCAACAATGGTCAGATTGCATCAAGCAGCGCCGCGGTGACGGCGTCGGGGCGCGTCGCCGAGGCCGGCAGCATCAATGTCACCTTGAGCACCGGCATCAAGCGCGCGGTCGGCTTCGGCCGGCTCAGCGGCACCTCGGGCTCTGGCACATGGCGCGGCGCCCTGTGCGCGGGCACGTGGACGGCGGAAAGAATGTTGGTCTTGTGTCCCGGACGCGGCGCGGCATGAAATGACGCGACGCTGAGCCGGGACCAAGAGACTTCGTTTGGGGAAGATTTCTGGGCCCCGGATCAGCAACGTACCGCTTGCGCGCCGCGTTGCATCCGGGGCACGAGATCTAGCCGAGCGGAGCCGAATATTCGGCATCGGTAACAGGTTCGAGCCAGGTCGAGAACACGCCGTCGAGCGCTTCCTGCATGGCGATGTGGCACATGCTGTTGTTCGGCGAGGCGCCGTGCCAGTGCAATTCCCCCGGCGGAATCCAGATGGTGTCGCCGGGGCGAATCTCGCGAATCGGACCGCCCTTGGCCTGTATGCGACCGACGCCGGAAATGACGTAGAGCGTCTGCCCTAGCGGATGGTGATGCCAGTTAGTGCGCGCGCCCGGCTCGAACGACACGCGCGAGCAGTTCAGCCGTGCCGGCGCGGGCGCCATGATGACAGGGTCCTGCAGCACGGTGCCGGTGAAGTGTTCCTTGGGCGCGCGGCGGGTCGGCCGCGTGCCTGCGACTGTGATCTCCATGGGGGTACCTCGTTTCCTTCGATTACTTCTTGCTTGCCGCGTAGCGCGCCTTGGTCTCTGCGTTCATGGGATAGAGGCCCGGCAGCACCGCGCCGTTGTTCACCTCGTTGACGATCCAGGCCTCCATTCGTTCCTGCTCGACGCCTTCGGCGAGAACGTGGTCGAGCATCGCCTGCGGGATCAGCACGCAGCCGTCCTGGTCGGCGACCACGATGTCGTTCGGGAATACCGCGACGCCGCCGCAGCCGATCGGCTCGCCCCAGCCGACGAAAGTCAGGCCCGCAACCGACGGCGGCGCCGCATAGCCGTCGCACCACACCGGCAGATTGGTGCCGAGCACGCCCTCGACGTCACGCACCACGCCGTCGGTAACGAGCGCAGTGACGCCGCGCTTGACCATGCGGGCGCAGAGGATGTCGCCGAAGATGCCGGCGTCGGTGATGCCCATGGCATCGACCACGGCGATGCAGCCTTCCGGCATCGCCTCGATCGCGGTGCGGGTCGAGATCGGCGACGACCAGGATTCGGGTGTCGCCAGATCTTCGCGCGCCGGCACGAAGCGCAGCGTGAAGGCCGGTCCCACCAGCCGCGGCAGGCCCGGGCGCAGCGGACGCGCGCCGCGCATCCACACGTTACGCAGGCCCTTCTTCAGCAGGACCGTAGTGATGGTGGCAGTGGTGATGCCGGCGAGGGTCTTGCGGGCTTCGGGGGACAGCGACATGAAAACAGACGAGCTCCGGATGGGCGGGAAAGAACGCGCGCATCTTGCGAGCCGCAAGCCTTGCGTCAAGGGCCAAGAAGGTACTGGGAACGCTGCACGCAAGGCTGTTATGCGACGCGATAACAAGGCTTTATCGCGGACCCCTGCATTAATTTATTGGACTTGCGGGCGCATTTACGCGAAGCAGGGTGACGCGGAACTCAAGGCAGAGCCCGCGCTTTTCCAAAGGCCCGATTTCGACAGCTCATGGCCGCGACGCTCCCCCCGCCCCGCCTTCTGCCCAGTGGCGACAGCGCCGTCACGGTCGAGTTCAGCCGCACCATCGACGACGCCGCCAACGAGCGCGTGCTCGCGCTCGACAAGGCGCTCGCCGCAGCGCCCATCGAAGGCATCACCGAGTCTGTGCCGACCTATCGCTCGCTGCTGGTGCATTACGATCCCGGCAAGATCGGCTTCGACGCGCTCGGCGAAAAGCTGCTTGCGATCGCCAGCCAGCCGCTGCCGCCAGCCACCAAGGCGCGGCGCTGGCGTATTCCCGTCGCCTACGGCGGCGAGCACGGCATCGACCTCGAGGAGGTCGCCAAGGCCCTGAACACCACGCCCGACGATATCGTCGCCCGTCACGTCGCCGGCGACTATCGCGTCGCCATGATCGGCTTCACGCCGGGCTGGTCCTATCTCAGCGGCCTCGACAAATCCCTGCACATGTCGCGGCGGCAGAGTCCGCGGCTTTTCACACCCGCCGGCACGATCTCGATCGGTGGCGTCCAGGCGGGCATCCAATGCCTGGCTGCCCCGAGCGGCTGGCACCTGCTCGGCCGTACGCCGGTGCGGACCTATCAGCTCCACCGGAATCCGACCTTTCTCACCGAACCCGGTGATCGCGTGACGTTTTTCGCCATCGACCACAAGACGTTCGAGGAACTGGACCGCGCCGCCGAAGCCGGTGAGATCATCGCCGAGCAGGTGGTCGCATGAGCCGGCTCGTGGTCGCCAGCATCGGCCCCGCAAGCTCCGTCCAGGATGGCGGTCGCCACGGCGCGCAGCGCTACGGCTTGACTGTAAGCGGCGCGATGGACCGCCTGTCGTTGGCAGCGGCGAACACGCTGGTCGGCAACGAGCCGTTCGCAGCCGTTGTCGAGATTGGCCCGTTCGGCGCCACGTTCACCGCCAAAGACGGAGCCGTGCGCGTTGCGATTGCCGGTGCGCCGCGCAATGCCGACATCGCCGGGCGGCCCGTGGCCATGGACACATCAGCGACGCTCAAGGATGGCGAGACGCTGACGCTGGGCTTTGCCCGTAGCGGCGCCTTCACCTATCTCGCGATCGAAGGGGCTATCCGCGGCGAGCTCGTGTTCGGTAGCCTCGCGGTGAATGCCCGCGCCGGCCTCGGCAGCCCCTACCCGCGCCCGCTGCAGGCCGGCGACGAATTCAGCGTCGATGCCGCGAGTGGTGCACCCGAGCTACGCATCGAACTGCCTAAGCCCGTGAGCGGCCCGATCCGCGTCGTGCTGGGCCCGCAGGACGACGAGTTCGACGACGCCAACAAGGCGCTGTTCCTGGGCAGCGAATGGAAGATCTCGGCGACCTCCGACCGCATGGGCTATCGGCTCGAAGGGCCCGCGATCAAGCATCTGCACGGCCACAACATCGTCTCCGACGGCACCGTCAACGGCAGCATCCAGGTGCCCGGCAATGGCTCCCCGATCGCGCTGATGATGGATCGCGGCACCTCCGGCGGTTACCCAAAAATCGCGACCGTGATCACGGCCGATGTAGGCCGTCTGGCACAGACCTCGGCGGGAACCGCGTTCCGCTTCCAGCAGGTCACCATGGCTGAGGCGCAGGACGAGGCGCGCAAGTTCGCGCAACTGATCCGGAACCTGCCCGATCGCCTGCGCTCCGCCGACGCCGTCGCACTCAACATCGAGGCGCTCAGCGATGCTAACGTTGCGGGCTACGCGGTGAGCGCCGTGGATGCCGGGACGTGGCAGGTCGCGGCAGAGCCGTAAACAACAAGACCAGATGCGGAGAGCACCATGAAGACGATCGATCTCAATTGCGACCTCGGCGAAGGTTTTGGCGCATGGGAAATGGGCAACGACGCCGCGATGATCGAGCTGGCGAGCTCGGTCAACGTCGCCTGCGGCTTCCACGCCGGCGATCCCGATATCATGCGCCGGACGGTCGAGCTGGCGAAGGCGCGCGGTGTCTCGGTCGGCGCCCACCCTGGATATCGCGACCTGCACGGCTTCGGCCGCCACCCGATCGCGGGCCTGAAGGCCTCCGAGATCGAGAACCTCGTCGCCTACCAGATCGGCGCGCTGCAGGCGATCGCGACCGCGGCCGGTCATAAGGTCACGCATGTGAAGGCGCACGGCGCGCTCTCCAACGTCGCGTGCGAGGACGACATGACCGCCAAGGCGATCGCCGCCGGCATCAAGGCGGTCGATCCCAGCCTGATCTTCGTCGTGCTCGCCAATTCGAAGCTGGTGAAGGCCGGCGAAGACGCCAATTTGCCGATGGTGCACGAGGTGTTCGCCGATCGTGCCTATGAGGACGACGGCAACCTCGTCTCGCGCAAGAAGCCCGGCGCGGTGCTGCACGATGCCAAGGCGATTGCCGACCGCGTGGTGCGCATGGTGCAGGACGGCGCGGTGGTCTCGGTCACCGGCAAGGTCATCAAGATGCGCACCGACACGGTCTGCATCCACGGCGATACACCGGGTGCAGTCGACATCGCACGTGGCTTGCGTCAGGCGTTGAAGGATGCAGGGATCGAAGTCGCGCCGTTCAAGCGCGGGGCGTGATCAGAACGGGTGTACCGAGAGTGTGCCGAAGACGATCGCGGCGATGACTGCGAAGGCGCTGTAGAGGGCGACGTGGTGCATGCTTGTCCCGGTCCGACGCGAGAGCGCGCGCGCGTAGAAGTGCAGCCTGGCTTCCGCCGATAGTTCGCGCATGGTCGATCTCCAACGCCCCATTTGCGGGATTATGAAGGATCAACCCGGGTGGCGGGCAAGTCGGCGGCGGAAATAGCGATGCGGGTTCTCTGAGGCCCCCCCGTCGCAGGCACAAATTCTCTTCACCTGCGGATTCCGAGAATATTATTCGTTAAAGTCCGAGCCAGCTGGAACCGGCCCGGATGACGACGGGATGACAGTCGGAGCGAGGCTTCAAAAGGTCGTCCGACAAAAAATGTCGAAAACAACCCCATGCAAAGTAGAAACCGCCTTTCAGCGCGACGCCTCGCGCCTGCGCCGCCGGGACGATTCACGCTGATCCCATCGCTCTTTAGTAGACGTCAGCCTGGAAGCGGCCCTTCTTCTTGAGCTCGGCAACAAAACTCACGGCTTCGTCGGTCGAACGTGCCCCGAACTGGGCGACGATGTCGACCAGCGCGCGCTCGACGTCCTTGGCCATGCGCTTGGCATCGCCGCAGATGTAGAAATGTGCTCCCTCGGCGAGCCATGTCCACAACTCGCGGCCGACCTCGCGCATGCGGTCCTGCACGTAAAACTTCTTCTCGCCGTCGCGCGACCAGGCCAGCGACAGGCGCGTCAGCAGGCCCGATGTCTTCATCGCGTTGAGCTCCTCCTGATAGAAGAAGTCGCAATCGCTGCGCTGGTGGCCGAAGAACAGCCAGTTCTTGCCCGGCGCGCCGGTCGCCTTGCGGTCGAGCAGGAAGGCACGAAACGGCGCGATGCCGGTGCCGGGGCCGATCATGATAACAGGCGTCTTCGGATCCTGCGGCAGGCCGAACCCATGCGCCTTCTGCACATAGACCTTGAGCTTATCGCCTTCATTGATGCGCTCGCCGAGGAAGGTCGAGGCAACGCCGAGGCGCTTGCGCTTGCCGATGACATAGCGCACGGAATCGACCGTCAGCGACAGCTTTCCGGGCGTCGCATTGTGCGACGAGGAGATCGAGTAGAGCCGCGGCTGGAGCGGCTCCAGCGCCTCGACGAAGGCTTCGGGATGCGGCCGCGTGCCGGAAAACTTCTGCAGCGCCGCCATGACGTCGAGCGTCGCGGCATCGCCATCGGGATCCTCGCCCTGCGCCAGCGCCCTCGCCTTCTCGCGCTGCGCGCCGCCAGTAATGAAGGAGATCAACTCGAACAGCTTGTCGGGCGCAGGCGATAGCGACACGTCCTCGATCAGCGCCTCACGCAGCGTCTTGCCGTTGACCTTGATCGTGTGGGAGGCGCCGAGCAGCGCAATGATCTGGTCGACGAGACCGACATCGTTGCGCGCGAACACGCCGAAGGAATCGCCGACGACATAGTCGAGCTTGCTCGCGGAAAGATCGAACTCGATGTGATAGGTTTCCTTCTCCGAGGCCCCCTTGTTGAGCAGGCGCCGCGACAGGAAGGTCGCTTCGGCCGGATTTTCGCGCGCGCGGCCGAGCTCGGCCTTCACCTCAGGCGCAGCCGGAGCGCTCGCTGCCGCACCCGCAGCGGGCTTTGCAGCGGGCGTTTTGTCAAGCTCCTCGAAGAGCACCTTCAACATGCGCGCCGTCTCCTTGCCGCCGGGGGCGCAGAGGTTGAGGCGGGCTTCGCTCTTGTTGGCGATCGAGTCCGAATAGTCGGCGCAATTGTAACCGCACTGGCCACAGTCCTGCTGCGCCATCGCCGCCATCATGCGGCGCCGGAGCGGACGTCCCTCCGCGAGCTTCATGCGATCGGCAATCGGCATTGCCGGATCGTGCCAGGGTGCCTCGCCGTCATCGCCATCGCCTTGTGGCGCGAGCATCGCGCCGTTCTCGGCGGGCAATAGCGGCGTCGAGCCATCAAGACCGAGCATGCCGACGAGAAACCCGTTCAGCCACAGCCGCTGGCCTTCGCTGAAGGGCGCGTTGGCCGGAATGATCTCGATCTTGGGAGGCGCGGTCATCTGGGTCATGCTGCTGCTTCCGCTTCGGCGAGTTTGCGCAAGGCTTCACCGTCGTGGCGACGGGAGAAGGTCAGGAACGTCTCTTCGGGCGAGGTGCGATTGGCGAGATAGGCCTTCAAAAGCCTCTCGACGGTCTTCGGCACATCCTCGGCCTTCACGTCGTGGAACACCTCCTGCCCGATATCGGCATCGGGACCGAAGCCGCCGCCGGTGAACAGATGATAGCCCTCAACCGTGTCCTCTTCGCTCGCGCCAGGCACCTTGGCGGCGATCAGGCCGATGTCGGAGATGTAATGCTGGGCGCAGGAGTGATGGCAACCGGTCAGATGGATGTTGAGCGGCGTGTCGAGGCTGAGGCGTTCATCGCACCAGTCGCCGATCGCGGCGGCATGACGCTTGGTATCGGAGGCCGCGAACTTGCAGCCGGCATTGCCGGTGCAGGCGATCAGGCCGGCGCGCACGTTCGACACCTCAGTGGCGAGACCGAGCTTATCGACCGCTGCGGCGACGAGCGCGACGTTCTCGTCGCGCACGCCGGAGATCAGAAGGTTCTGCCAAACCGTCAGGCGGATATCGCCATCGCCGAGATCCTGGGCGATCCCAGCGATACCGCGCATCTGCTCGCAGGTGAGCTTGCCGACCGGCAGCGCCACGCCGACCCAGTTAAGCCCTGCCTGCTTCTGCTTGTGCACGCCGACATGGGCCATGCGGTCGGGCGCCGGACGCGGCGCGAGCGCCTCGGCCGGCACGCGCGCGAACGGCTTCTTGAGTCGCTCCTCGACCAGCTTGAGGAACCCGTCGTGCCCCATGCTGTCGAGCACATATTTCAGCCGCGCCTTGTTGCGGTTGGTGCGGTCACCGTGCTCGATGAAGACACGTACGATCGCATCCGCGACTGATGTCGCGTCCTCGGGGCGAACGACGATGCCCGAATATTTCGCGAAATCCTTGTGACCGGTGATGCCGCCCAGACCGAGGCGGACCCAGACGCCGGGTTCAACGCCAAAGCCGTCCTTTACCTCGACCGCGGTAAAGGCGATGTCATTGGTCTCCTCCAGTGCGGCGATCTTGCCGGCGCCGTCGAAAGCGACGTTGAACTTGCGCGGCAGGCCGAACAGCGAGCGATCGTTGAGGATGTGGTAGTGCCATTCGCGCGCATAGGGACGCGTGTCGAGCAGCTCCTGCGGATCGATGCCCGCCGTCGGCGTGCCCGTGACGTTGCGGATGTTGTCAGCGCCCGCGCCGCGCGAGCACAGGCCGATGTCCTGGACGCCCTCGATCAGCGCAACCGCATTCTTCGGCTCGATCTCGCGGATCTGGAAGTTGGCGCGCGTCGTGACATGGGTGTAGCCGCCGCCATACGCCTCGGCCAGATCTGCAAGCCCCGACATCTGCCAGTGCTTCAGGATGCCGTTGGGAATGCGCAGGCGTGCCATGTAGGAGGTCTGCGCCGGCGCCACCCAGAAGATGCCGTAATAGCGCCAGCGAAAATTGTCCGCCGGCGTCGGATTGGCGTTGTTGCGCGCCTGATCCTTCAAGCGATCATAGGCGTCGAAGGGATGCATCTCGCGCTTGAACTTCTCCTGGTCGGCGAGCTTCTTGCCCGCCGCAATGAGCTTGTCCTGCGCCTTGATGTGCGCGGCATCCGGACCGGTCGGCTCCGCGGGCGCTACTGCACCCGGCGCACCGCCGGCTGCGAAAGCGCGCCCGACACGTCCGACCTGCATGCCGGACATGAATCCTTCGAGATAGCGCTTCTGCTCGTCGGAGAAATCGGTCGTGGGTGCTGTATCGAGTTTCATGGGCTGAATGGACCTACTCTGCTGCCTGGACCGCGACCTGCGCCACGTCGGCCACGGGCTTTGCGGGCTTGTACGTCGCGTAGAGCGCAAGGCCGGTGAACACGAAGCCACCGACGAGATTGCCGAGCGTCACGGGGATCTGATTCCAGAGCCACCAGTCGGTGACGGAGACCTTTGCGCCGAGCAGCATTCCGGTGGGGATGACGAACATGTTGACGACGGCGTGCTCGAACCCGAGCGCAAAGAACAGGAAGATCGGCAGCCAGGTCGCCGCGATCTTGCCGACCGTCGAGGTCGAGGTCATCGCCATGACGACGCCGAGGCAGACCAGCCAGTTGCAGAGCACAGCCTTGACGAAGACCGAGACCATGCCGGCAGTGCCGATCGCGGCATTGCCGATGGTCTTGGCTTCGGCGACCGCGACGATGCGGGCGGCAACGCCGGCGACTTCTACCTTGCCCATGTTGGTGAGCGAGATCGCAATCAGCGCGCCGAAGGCGAGGCTGCCGAGCAGATTGGCGACGAAGACCCAGGACCAGTTGGCGATCACGGCATTCCAGCTCGCCTTGCCTTCGAGGCGCGCGAGCGGAACGATGGCGAAGCTGCCGGTGACGAGTTCGAGACCGAGCAGCACGATCATCACGAGGCTGACCGGGAAGATCAGCGCGCCGACGATGGGCTGGCCGGTGCTGATGGCGCCCGTGAAGGCGAGCGTGGTGGCGGCACCCAGCAGCGCGCCCGAAATCGCGCCGCGGATCAGGAGGTCGCGCGGGGCAAGTGCCAGCTTCTTCAGGCTGGCATCGACCATCGAGGCCACGACGTCGGAGGGTTTCGCGTAATCCATATCGAGCTCCAGCTTGCCGCGCGCGGGGCGGCGTCAACGGGTGAAACGGACATTGATCGCGGGGAGCAGGTTGCAGGCGCGTGCCTCACCGGAACCCGGAGCGATCCGATCAGCCTCGTTGCTGCGGAAATCCACCATGGATTTGGAGCCGTCGGCGCCCACGCCGGGCGGCTTGGGCTCTATCTATTCAAGACGTGTGCCAACGCAGCGAGAACCTAAAATACCAATAAAATCATATATTTGATTATATGTGCGGCGCATCAAGTGGATCAAAATTCATGCCACTTCGGGCAGCAACAGCCCAAAGTTTAAGCTTCGAATCATGATGATTGTTTTTTAGGCAGTCGCTACGACGCCTGGCGCCCGACCCCGAATGAGGCGAGATAACCGCCGACATCCCCGGGATCGAAGGCTGGGCCTGCGAAGGCACTGAACGGGCTGCTCGCCTGGCCGTCGCCGGCCCGTCCCAGCGCAGCGTCGTAGAGGTCCGGCCGGAACACGCCCATGGCGGTCTTAAGCGCCTCCGGGGTCAGCGCCGTCTGCCCCCAGCGCACCATCTGCGCGTAGAGCCAGGCTGCCTGGACCGGGTCCGGGCGCCCTGCCCCTTCGCGTCCGACCAGGAGATAGCGGCCGCTTTCGCGCACCGTGCCGTCGGGCGAGATCTTCAGGCGCCCGACGAGCGACCGCTGGATCACCTCGGCATCGACGCCGATCCGCTCGGGCTGCGACAGGATCTGCGCCGCCTCGGTCAGGTTTGCGGGCTGCTCTATGAACTCGGCAGACTTCACCGCCGCGCGCACCAGCGCCGCGACCACGTCCGGATGCTTGTCGGCCCAGACCTGGCGCACCGCCAGCACCTTCTCCGCAGCGCGCACCAGGATGTCGGAGACAAAGTGCAGGATGTGCCCGATGCCGAGATCGACAGCGACCGAATTCCAGGGCGCACCGACGCAGAACGCATCGACATGTCCGCTCTTGAGGCTGTCGACCATGTAGGGCGGCGGCAGCACCACGAGGCGCACATCCTCGTCCGGATCGACGCCCGCCGCCGCCATCCAGAACCGCAATTGGTAATTGTGGGTCGAGAACGGGAAGGTCATGCCGAATGTCAGCGGATCGGCCCCTGCCTTGCGCCGCTTTGCGACCACCTTCGCCAGCGCCTTGGCGGTCGCGAGTGGATCGAAGCGGTCGCCGTCGATCTCCTCCATCAGCGCCGCATGGAGCGCCGGCGAGACCGTGATCGCGTTGCCGTTGATGCCGAGGTTGAAGGGCGCCAGAATCGGCACCTTGACGTGGCCGAGCCCGAGCGAGGACGCGATTGCCACCGGCGCGAGCAGATGCGCGGCGTCGAACAGGCCGATGTTGAGCTTGTCGCGCACGTTGGACCAGGACACTTCGCGCACCAGCTCGACCTCGAGCCCCTCGGCGGCGGTAAATCCCTTGTCGACAGCGACGATCAGGGCGGCGGCATCGACCAGCGGGATGAACCCTATGCGGAGGGGAGCGGTCATTTCAGCATCTCCGACGCGGTGATGATCGACTGGGCGATCTCGCCGATCTTCTTCTTCTCGCGCATGGCGGTGGAGCGCAGCAGCACATAGGCCTCGTCCTCGGTGAGGCCCTTGACCTTCATCAAAATCCCCTTGGCCTTCTCGATGATCTTGCGATCCTCGAGCTGCGACTTGGTGCGCTCCAGCTCCTCCTGCAGCTTGGCGAAGGCGTTGAACCGGGACACGCAGAGGTCAAGGATCGGCTTGATGCGCTCCTTCTTCAGTCCGTCGACGATGTAAGCAGATACCCCCCGCCTCCACGGAGGCCTGGATCGAGGCTGAATCACTCTGATCGACGAACATTGCGATCGGCCGCCGCACGGCGCGGCTGACCTGGAACATCGCCTCCAGCACGTCGCGGCTGGGGTTTTCCAGATCGATCAGAATGATGTCGGGGTCGACCGCATAGATGCGGGCAAGCAGGCTCTGCATCTCGCGGATATGGACGACCTGCGTAAATCCGGCTTCCCGCAATCCTTCCTCGAGGATCGCAGCCCGGATCGGGCTTTCGTCGACAATCACGATTTTAGGCGACTGTTCGGCGCTCATAGCTCACTCACCACCAGCGAGTCATCCATAGCACGCCGGAAGGCGATGCAAAGGGTTGTAATTATTGGCAATTGGGACTAGCTCGTGCCTGTCAATCAGGCAGATGAGATATAGATCAGACGGCCGCGCCAAAGGTCAGCGTCGTCCCGCTCGGGCGCGCCTGAGACGACGGATGAGACTCTCCGAGCCGGCTACTCCCAAACGAACAACTCCACGAAGGCGGCACTGATCGGGACGATCAACTCGTCCAGTAGGGCACGTACTCGTGAAAGCGAGAAGTTGGCTTTCGGATGCGAGGCAAGCCTCTGAAGCTCAATGCGGGCCCTACGGGTCGTGACTCTTGGCGGACAGCTTGGGCCGCGGCCGATTGTCAGCTTCCGGCCCGACTTGGGCCTCAACTACAGTGCAAACGGAACTCTACTGGGAGCATTGCACAGAATTCGATAAATCTCCGGGAGGCTATGATGAAAGATCTGGCGCTTGCGCTTTGCCTTTTGTTTGCAACTTCCACAACAGCTGCATTTGGGGGACCCGCAGAAGACGCCAACGCGGTGATCGACCAATGGTCGGCCACCTACAGCGCAAACGATCGCGACGCGCTTGTAGCTCTATACGCCCCGGACGCGATCCTGCTCGGAACGACAAGCCCGGTGATTTCCGAAGGCACGGAGGGGATACGAAAGTATTTTCAGGAATTGCCGGGGAGCGGCCGTAAGAACACGATCGTCGAGAGACGGACGATCGTTCTCAGCGACACTTCCGTCGTAGGGACCGGATTTTATACGTTTACCCGGACCGCAGAGAACGACACTCCCCGCCCTTCACGCTTCACCATGGTCGTCGTAAAACGCGACGGTCGATGGATGATCGCCCACCACCATTCGTCGCCGTTGTCGGCTGCACGTCAATAGCCGCGGAAGTCCGGGCAGGCTTTCGGATGCGAAGCAGAACTCATGTGCCCAATCCGAGCCTTATCGGTCGCAACCCAAAGCAGGAGAGCGACGTTCGTAGAATTCAATCGGAGAACTTTCCTCTAATGTCACGCCAGTATTCCTCGGCGACTTCAGGATCGATTTCGACAGGTGCGGAGCTCTCAGCGTAGAGGCGATCTTTGCCGTCTTTTCGCGGACCCGAAATCCAAAACCTTTCTCCAGTTTCAACGTCGAAGAAATTTGCCTTGAACCCACTGCCTTTCAGGCTCTGGAAAGTGCGCCCTTCATAGCTGATAGATTTGCCTGTCTTCGAGAACGTAACGCGGCCAATCCGCGCCGGTCCATTCAGCGAAGAGGACTTGTTCTCGATATACATGATGCGCGTTTTCGGCATCGATCTCCGCTCCGCCCTGCTCTTCGCGCATAAAACACTTCACCTCAATCCAGCAACTTTTAGGTGAACATTTCTTTAGCCGTCGTTAAAGGCTTGGCCAAAATCATCGCGGGAACATGCGCGGCGGTTGAATTTTTCTATCGGGACAATTAGTTAGATCGCAAATCCGGACAATTCAGCTGTAGGTTCCAGGCGATTACATGGAAAGAGCGCCGCGTATATCTTTCACGTCACTCGGTTGCCCCAAGGCATTGGTGGATTCCGAGCGCATCATCACGCGCCTGCGCGCCGAGGGCTACGAGCTCGCCCGCAAGCATGACGGGGCCGACATCGTCATCGTCAACACCTGTGGCTTCCTCGACAGCGCCAAGCACGAATCGCTCTCGGCTATCGGCGAGGCCATGGCCGAGAACGGCAAGGTGATCGTGACCGGTTGCATGGGCGCCGAACCCGAGCAGATCGAGCAGGCCTATCCCGGCGTGCTCTCGATCACCGGCCCGCAGCAATATGAGAGCGTGCTGGACGCCGTCCACCGCGCGCTGCCGCCTGCGCACAATCCGCATCTCGACCTGGTGCCGCCACAGGGCATCAAGCTGACGCCGCGGCACTACGCGTACTTGAAGATCTCCGAAGGCTGCAACAACCGCTGCACTTTCTGCATCATCCCGAAGCTGCGCGGCGACCTCGTCTCGCGCCCGGCCGATAACGTGCTGCGCGAGGCCGAGCGCCTGGTCGGCGCTGGTGTCAAGGAGCTCCTGGTGATCTCGCAGGACACCTCGGCCTATGGCGTCGATCTCAAATACGCCGAGAGCCCGTGGAAGGATCGACAGGTCCGCGCCAGATTTCTCGATCTCGCGCGCGAGCTCGGCGAACTCGGCGCCTGGGTCCGGCTGCAATATGTCTACCCCTACCCGCATGTCGACGAGGTCATCGCGCTGATGAACGAGGGCAAGGTGCTGCCCTATCTCGACATCCCCTTCCAGCACGCGAGCCCCGAGGTGTTGAAGGCGATGAAGCGTCCAGCGGCGCAGGACAAGACGCTGGCGCGGATCAAGCGCTGGCGCGAAGAATGTCCCGATCTCGCACTTCGCTCGACCTTCATCGTCGGCTTCCCCGGCGAGACCGATGCCGACTTCGCCTATTTGCTCGACTGGCTCGAGGAAGCCGAGATCGACCGCCTCGGCTGCTTCAAGTATGAGCCCGTCGCCGGCGCCACCTCGAACGCGATCGAAAACCCTGTACCGGAAGAGGTCAAGCAGGAGCGCTACAACGCGCTGATGGCGCGCCAACAGAAGATCTCGGCACGCAGGCTGAAGCGCAAGGTCGGCACGCGCCAGCAGATCATCATCGACGAGGTCGGCCCGACCGTTGCAAAGGGCCGCTCCAAGGCCGATGCGCCGGAGATCGACGGCGCGGTCTACCTCTCGAGCCGCCGCCCGTTGCGCGTCGGCGAGATCGTCACCGCGAAGATCGAGCGCGCCGACCAATACGATCTGCACGGCAGCGTCGCTGGGTACTGACGCCGCCGCGTCAGACCAGCCACTTCGGCACCCAGCGCTCGGGACGTGGCGCGCGGGCAAGATCAGCCTTGGCTTCGGTCAGTTTTGCCGGCTCGCCATCGATGGACGGGCGCGCATCGTAGTCGAACTGCGGCATGATGCGGCCATCGCCATAGAGCCCGAAATTCATCCCGTACCACAGTCCGAGTTCTGGCTGCGCACGGCGCATCTCCTCGCGGAGATCGCGCAGCAGGGACTCGATCGAGGCGGCCTCCTCGAACGGCTGCGGCCCGCGCGCCAGGACGCGGGCCTGGTACTGCGCGCCAACGATGGCGACCTCGAAGCGCGTCTTGTCCCAGGGGTTCCTGCCTTTCGGCAGATGTGCAGATAATCGCCAACCGAGTTCGGCCATCAGCCGGTGATTGGCCCAGTAGTCTTCGCGATCCCGGCTCCATTTCTCCACGAAGCCACGGAAGTCTGGCAGTTCTGATGCCCCTTCGTCGGGCGCCATATGCTCACCGACCGGCCGTCCTGCGAGCCATTGCGCGAGCTCGACCGTCTGGCACTCGACCTCCTCATTCGGCAGCAGATCGCTCCAGGCCTTGTCGAATTGCTTCGACGTCAGTTTCGCGAGCAAACTATCGAGGCTCGGCGCGAGCAACTCGTAGTCGCCTTCGGATCCCAGTCCGACGATCGGCGGATTGTCGCGGTCGAGACCGGCGCCATACCAGCCGCCGACGGCCGAGCCGTCCGGCAGCCGCATAAACAGCGAAAACCTGTCGCGCAAGGGACTGCCGTCGACGATCGGCGCATGGTCGGAGAACTGGCCTTGCAGGGAGAAGCAGCCGACGCTGCCCCAGGGACGCCCCTTCAACCAGCCGGCGAAGTCCACCAAGAGCGGCGGCGCCTCGATGCCCGGAGGAAACGCGCCGTGAATGCTATCAAGATCGATCGGATAAGGCGTGTCAGACAAGGCTCAAAACAATCTGGTTGGTCCCGCCTTCTTGGTCTGAACCGTCGTTCGTTCGGTTCGAGACCAAATTGCGCCCCTCGATCACAAACGCGCTAGAGGCTTGTTTGTTTCCATCGAGACGCACCGCGAGACTGGACTTCGATCGCGATTCGGTGATCTCTCAGTAGTCCTCTACCACAACGTCACCGCAATGCACGGCACTGCACGCTGCGAAGTGACACTATTGTGCATTCACGCATCGGTCACGGATTCGTCCTAACTCTGGCGCGCCTTTCAACGCGAGCGAGGATTGATGATGAGCCGCCTCTCGGACATGCTGCGCACGCAGCGCTTCGACGATTACCGCTTCTACCACCAGAGCACTGTCAACCAGACGCTGCACCTCTTCAGCGCTCTGATCTTCCTCGCCTGCTATGCGCTGCTGTTCAAGGACCCGGCGCTTGGCGGACTCGTCGGCTGGCTCGCGATGCTGACGCGTCAGACCGGGCATTTCTTCTTCGAGCCGAACGGCTATGACGCGGTCAACGACGTCAGCAACGAATACAAGGAAGCGGTCAAGGTCGGCTATAACCAGACCCGCAAGATCATCTTGCTGCTGGTCTGGGGCAGCGCTCCGCTCGTGCTGTACGCCTATCCCACTCTGTTCGGCCTGTTCGATCCGCCCGCAGGCCGGCTCGACTTCATCCGCCATGTCGGCTTGCTATGGCTGACGATCGGCATCGGCGGCGGACTTGCGCGCATGATCCAGCTCTTCGTGACGCGCGACGTCACGACCGGACTGGTCTGGGTGTTCAAGGTGCTGACCGATCCCCTCCACAACATCGCGCTGTACTGGTCATCGCCGCTCAAGCTGTTGCGCGGCGAGTTGATCGACACGGCGATCGCCGATGCGGATTGGGGCGGCGAGCACGCCGAAGAAGCTGCGCATCCGACCTGACAGATGCACGCCTGGCGGGTGTCGTGGAAAACACCCGCTTGACAAGCCCAGCACTTCGGCTGTAGGGACGCGCCCCATGATCAACTCTCGGACCCACCGCCGCGCAGCTTTCCGTCGTCGCACCCGCGACGATGATGGGTTGCGCCATGTCCGACGACGCCGCTGAGCTACTGAATTCAGCAGAGTTCTCGAGAAGGCCGCACCCGCAAAGTGCGGCCTTCTTGCTTTTCGCGCGCCTTTTTCACCCGCCCCCAGAGGAGTTCGACATGACCACCGCCACCCATCCGTATGACGCGCTGATGGACATCACTGCACGGCCCAAGGCCGTGTTCGTCCGTGGCGCCGGCTCGTACCTTTGGGATGACAGGCGCAAGCGCTATCTCGACTTCGTGCAGGGCTGGGCCGTGAACTGCCTCGGCCACTCGCCGCCCGCGATCGCCGACGCGCTTGCCGCGCAGGCCAAGCGGCTGCTGACGCCGAGCCCGGCCTTCTACAACGAGCCGAGCCTGAAGCTCGCGCAGGCGCTCGTTGCAAATAGCGCCTTCGACCAGGTGTTCTTCGCCAATTCAGGCGCGGAAGCCAACGAGGGCGCGATCAAGCTCGCGCGCAAATATGGCAGCCTGCACAGAGGCGGCGCTTTCGAGATCATCAGTTTCGAAGGCGGCTTCCACGGCCGGACGCTGGCGACGATGTCGGCCTCGGGCAAGAAGGCGTTCGAGCCGCTGTTCGAGCCGAAGGTCGCCGGCTTCAAGAAGGCGAAGCTCAACGACATCGGCTCGGTCGAAAGGCTGATCAACGACAACACCGTCGCGGTGACGCTGGAGCCGATCCAGGGCGAGTCCGGCGTATGGCCTGCGACCGATCAATTCCTGAAGGAGTTGCGCGCGCTCACCGAGGCGCACGGCCTCCTCTTGATCTTCGACGAGATCCAGACCGGCATGGGCCGGACCGGAAAACTCTTCCACTACGAACACACAGGCATCGCGCCCGACATCATGACGCTCGGCAAGGGCATCGGTGGCGGCGTGCCGCTCGCGGCCCTGCTCGCGACCGAACGCGCCTCCTGCTTCGAGCACGGCGATCAGGGCGGTACCTTCAACGGCAACCCGATCATGTGCGCGGCGGGTCTTGCCGTGCTGGACGAGGTCGGCAAGCCGGACTTCCTGAAGGCGGTCACCGAGACCGGCCTGCTGCTCGAAAGCGAGTTGCAGAAGGTCTCAGTGCGGCACGGCCTCGGCGGCGTGCGCGGACGCGGCCTCTTGCTGGCGCTCGACCTCAAGCTGCCGATCGCGCCCGGCATCGTTGCCCAGGCGTTCGAGGCAGGCGTGCTCCTCAACGCGCCACAGCTCGACACGCTGCGCTTCATGCCGGCGCTGAATGTCACGCGGGCTGAGATCGCCGAGATGATCGATTGTCTCGATGCGATCCTGACCAAGGCCGGCGCGGCACGGCGGGTGGCGTAAGCTGCGTCATTCCGGGGCGGCTCAAAGAGCCGAACCCGGAATCTCGGCGAACTACGGCTTCAGGATCGACGCGCCCGTCGTCTTGCGGCTTTCGAGATCGATATGCGCCTTCGCGGCGTCCTTCAGCGCGTAGGCATGGTTGATCGGAACGTGCAGGCTGCCGCTGATGACAGCGGCGAACAGCGTGTCGGCGCCTTCCAGCAGCTCCGAGCGCTTGCCGATATAGTCGTTGAGCTTCGGCCGGGTCGCAAACAGCGAGCCGTGATGGTTGAGCTCGGCGATCGAGAACGGCGGTACAGGACCTGAAGCATTGCCGAAGGAGACGAACATGCCGCGCGGCTTCAGGCAGGACAGCGAGCCCGGGAAGGTCGCCTTGCCGACGCCGTCATAGACGACGTCGCAGCCCTCGTTGCGGCTGATCTGTTTTACACGCGCGACGAAGTCTTCTTCATTGTACAGGATGACGTGGTCGCAGCCATTGGCCTCGGCGAGCTCCGCCTTCTCGCGCGAGCCGACGGTGCCGATGACATGGGCCCCGAGCGCCCTCGCCCATTGGCAGGCCAAGAGGCCGATGCCGCCGGCCGCGGCATGGATCAGCACGCGATGATGCGGCTCGACCTTGAAGGTCTTGTGCAGGAGATACCAGACGGTCAGCCCCTTCAACATCAGCACGGCGCCCTGCTCGTGGGTGATGTGGTCGGGCAGCTTGACCAGTTTCTCCCAGGGGATGTTGCGCTCGCCGGTATAGGCGCCGAGATTGTGGTAGTAGGCAACGCGATCACCAGGATGGAAATGCGTCACGCCCGGCCCGACCGCGACGACCTCGCCCGAGGCCTCGTTGCCGGCGATGAAGGGCAGCTCCGGCGCCTTGTAGAGGCCGGTGCGGTAGTAGACGTCGATGAAGTTCAAGCCGACCGCATGCTGGCGGATGCGCACCTCGCCGGTAGCAGGCGGCGGCACGTCGACGCTCTCATAGACCAGGGCTTCGGGGCCTCCAACCTTGTGCACACGGACGGCTTTGGTCATCACCTGACCTCCTCTTCTCGCGGCTGAGCGAAAGACATCGCGCCCGCATTGTCAACTCGACCCAGATTGGAACGCCTAAGCGGGCGGCCTAGCCGCCGCTTTCATGCGGTTGCGCTTCGCCAGCACGTTGAAGAATTCAACCGCCGCCGAGAACGCAATTGCGAAATAGATGTAGCCGCGCGGGATGTGGAAGTGGAATCCGTCCGCGACCAGCGCGACGCCGATCAGCACCAGGAAGGCCAGCGCCAGCATCTTCGTGGTCGGATGCTCCGCGACGAATCGCGACACCGGCCCTGACGAAAGGTACATGATCAGGCAGGCGATCACGACGGCCGCGATCATGATCTCGATGTCCTGCGCCATGCCGATCGCGGTGATGATCGAGTCCAGCGAGAACACGATGTCGATGACGATGATCTGGGCAATCACCCAGAAGAAGGCGCTGCCCCCGGAGGCCTGATCGCCTTCGCCGTCATCGGCTTCGACCTCGGCGTGGATCTCATGCGTCGCCTTCGCGATCAGGAACAGGCCGCCGCCGATCAGGATGAGGTCGCGCCAGGAGAAGTCGTAGTCCCAAAGCGAGAACACCGGTGCGGTCAGGCCGATCAGCCAGACCAGCAGGCTGAGCAGGATAATGCGGAAGACCAGCGCCAGCCCCAGCCCGATCTGGCGGGCGCGGAGCGCCTGCTTCCCGGGGATACGCGAGACGATCACCGACAGGAAGATGACGTTGTCGATGCCGAGCACGATCTCGAGCGCGGTCAAGGTGAGCAGCGCGGCCCAGGCTTCGGGGCTGGTCAACAGGTGCATCATCCGAAGGATCTTGCCAGCCGGATCAGCGCGTCGCTGAAGCTGATCCAGAGCGCGATCGCGCAGAGTGCGACGGTCACGCCGGTGCCGACCTGAAAATCCATCTCCAGCGTGTAGAGCCCGAGCAGCCCCCAGATCACGATCAGCGACATGGTCAGCCAGCGCAGCCGCACGACACGCACCGGATGCAGCACGTGGAACGGCACGAACGTGAGCACCACCAGCGTTGTGACCAGCATCGTCGACAACACCGGCGGCCAGTGCAGCAGGAACAGGTAGAACGCCGCGGCGTTCCAGAGCGCCGGAAAGCCGCGAAAATGGTTGTCGTCCGCCTTCATCCGCAGGTCGGCGAAATATAACGCACTGGTGACGATGATGGCGACGCCGAGCAGCGGCGCCGCAACGGGCAGCAGCAGCCCACTTGCCACGATCGCGTAGGCCGGCACGAAGACATAGGTGACGAAGTCGACCACGAGGTCGAGCACGTCGCCCGACCAGTTCGGCTGGACGTTCTTGACGTCGAGCCGGCGCGCGATCGGACCATCGATCGCATCGATGATCAGCGCGACGCCCAGCCATTGAAACATCGCCGCCCAGTGCTCGCGCACGGCCTCGAGCATCGCCAGCAGCGCGACCGCCCCACCGAAAGCGGTGAAGATGTGCACCGAGAAGGCCGCGGCGCGGACCGCCGGTTTCGGCTTCAGGGAATCCTGCTGGGTATCCATGGTTTCTGCTATCAGAATGAGACCAGTTTGCACATCCGCCATTGCGGCGTTCGGCCGTGCAATTCGTTATAAACTCAGGGAAAATCAGTGGGAAGGCGAGCTGACGGTCTCCGCATCGTCATTCCGGGGCGACGCGAAGCGTCGTGCCCGGAAGCCATTTCACGGCTATCTCTGCGGCCCAATGGATTCTCAGGTGCGCAATTGCGCACCGTAGCGCCAAGAGGCGCGCCCCGGAATGACGGCGGCGAGACTTCAGCTTGAATTTGCCGTGGGGCGTGTCATTTGTCCTTCATGACAGACGCATCGACACTCTTTGACACGGCCGTGATCGGCGGCGGACCGGCGGGACTCGCGGCGGCCATCGCACTGGCCCAGGCGGGCGCACGGACCGCGCTTGTGGCGCGGCGCGTGCCCTACGCCGACAACCGAACCACCGCGCTGCTCGGTGCCTCCATCGATCTTCTGGAGACGCTCGACGTCTGGCCGCGCTGCAAGGACAAGGCGGCGGCGCTGGAAGTCATGCGCCTCGTGGACGACACCGGACGGCTGTTCCGCGCACCGGAGGTACGGTTCTCCTGTCACGAGATCGCTCTCGACGCCTTCGGCTACAACATCGATAACCGCTCGCTGATGCTCGCGCTCGAAGAGCGCGCGGCAGAGTTGCCCAATCTTGTCCGCTTCGACGATGAGGCCGAAAGCGTCGTCATCAAAGCCGATGACGTCGCGATCCGCACTGCCTCCGCACAATTCCTGTCAGCCCGGCTCGTGGTCGGCGCCGACGGCCGGCATTCGCTGTGCCGCGAGGCCGCCGGCATTGCAGTGACGCGGCGCGAACTGACGCAGACCGCACTGACCTTCAACGTCGGCCACACGCGGCCGCATCGCAATGTCTCGACCGAGTTCCACACGCCGCACGGGCCCTGCGTGTTCGTGCCCCTGCCCGGCGACCGCTCCAGCATCGTCTGGGTATCCGCTCCGGCTGAAGCCGAGCGGCTTCGCGGCTTAAGTGACGCGGAGTTGTCGGCCGCGATCGAGAAGCAGGCGCATTCGATCCTCGGACGCATGACTGTCGAGCCCGGGCGCAACCTGTTCCCGCTTGCCATCGAACGTCCGAAATCCTTCGGCCGCGACCGCATCGCGCTGGTCGGTGAAGCCGCCCATGTTGTTCCCCCGATCGGCGCCCAGGGCCTCAACCTCGGCCTGCGCGATGCCGCCGACATTGCCAGGCTCGCCGGCGAGGCCATCGCATCGGGCCAGGATCCCGGCGCGGACGAGGTGCTCAAGCGCTACGACCAGGCGCGGCGTCCGGACATCTTGAGCCGGACGTTTGCGATCGACATCGCCAACCGCTCGCTGCTCAACGATTTCCTGCCGCTCCAGCCGGCGCGCGCGATCGGCATGCACCTGCTCGGCGCAATCGGGCCGCTCAGGCGCTTCGCCATGCGCGAAGGCCTGACACCGACCTGGCGAGGGTAATTGGGGCGGTAAGGCCGTTCAGGGAAACGCCAGCCGACCGGTCTGGATTGCCCACATCACGCTGGTCAGCGTGACCACGGACGCAAACGTCCCGAGCAGCACCGCGACAGAGGCGGATTCGATCCAGGCATCATTCTGCCGGGCGATGACGAACACGTTCAGCGCCGGCGGGAGCGAGGCCATCAGCACGGCGGTCGCGGCCCAGGGCTGCGCGAACGGACCGAACGCGAGCATCAGACCAAACGCGGCGAGCGGGTGGATCAGGAGCTTGACTGTAATCACGCCCGGCACTTCCCACGGCACGCGGTCGAACGGGCGGAGCGCGACGGTCACACCGAGCACGAACAGCGCCGTCGGAGCAGCTGCGTTCTGGAGGAAGGTGATGGTGCGGTCGAGCGCAACCGGCAGCTCGATATGCAGCGCCGCGACGGCCGCGCCGAAGCAAGCCGACATGATCAACGGATTGAGCACGATCTGCTTCAGCACCACGCCGAAGGCATGCAGGAGCGAGGGATGGTCGCGGTCGGAAATTTCGATCAGCAGGGGCACGACGGTGAACAGGAAGATGCTGTCGCAGCAGAAGATCAGCGCGGTTGGCGCCGACGCCATCGGTCCGAGCACGGCGAGCGCCAGCCCCGGTCCCATGTAGCCGATATTGCCGTAGCCGCCCGACAGACCTGCCAGCGTCGCCTCGCGCAGCGATAGCCGGCCGAGAACCTTGCCGATGACCAGCGCGACGGTGAACGCCGCAACCGTCGACAGCGTGGTCGCGACCAGGAACGGCGGGTTGTTCAGCTCCGCAAAGGGTGTCTTCGACATGATCGCGAACAGCAGTGCCGGTAGCGACACGTAGAGCAGGAAGAAGTTCATCCAGGCCAGGCCCGATTCCGGCAGGGATTTCACCTTGCCGCAGGCGAAGCCGACAAATATCAAGCCGAAATAAGGTAGAGCCAGATTGAGGATATCGACCATTGGTAAAGTATTTTCTGAAGACTTGGGGGCTATCTGCCCCTTACCGGCGGGTTAATTCGAAATGAGGCCACTAGCATCGGCCACAATCCTGGTCTATCGACGGGGGATGATTAAAGCGCGGACCGCCAAATTCCAGATCGGACAGGTCGTGCGCCACCGGATCTTCTCGTTCCGGGGCGTGATCTTCGACATCGATCCGGAATTCAACAACACCGAGGAGTGGTGGCTGTCGATCCCCGAGGAGGTGCGGCCCCACAAGGACCAGCCGTTCTATCACCTGCTCGCGGAGAACGCGGATTCGGAATACGTCGCTTATGTCTCCGAGCAGAATCTCTTGCCGGACGATTCCGGCGAGCCGATCCGTCATTCCCAGGTCGCCGAGATCTTCATCAAGGACAAGGGCGGCGGCTACCGTCCGCGCAATCCCTCGCTGAACTGAATTTCGCCGCCAGCAAGCGGCCAGCAAAAAAAGGCGCTCGAGGTGAGCGCCTTTTTCATGTCTGGACGTCTGCGGCCCAGATTACTTCTGACCAGCCGCCGGTGCGCCGGGAGGCGTGCCCTGCTGCTCGAGCTTCTTGCGCTGCTCGTCGGCCTTCTTCTGAAGCTCTTCCTGGAGCTTCTTCTGGGTTTCCTCGAACACCTTCGGATCGGTCGGCGGACCGTCATAGGCCTTCTGGAATTCGCCGGCGAGCGGCAGCGGCAGCGTCAGCGGAGCGCCGTTGGCATTGATCGCCTGAACAACGAGGTTCTGGCCCTTCTTCATGTTGTTGATGAGCTCGGGCGTGGCCTCGTAGTCGGACATGCAGCCGTTCTGGAAGCAGATCACGTAAGGGCTCTGCAACGGCGCGTTGTTGTCGACGATGATGCGGGTGCCGTGCACGAGCTGCATGCCGAGCGGCAGCGTCACGCGCAGGATCTTCTTCGGCTCACCTTCGGGCTCGATGATCACGGCCGCGATGACCGGCTGGCCCGACTCGATCCGGCCGTCCTTGCCGGTGAAGCAGACCTGCTTGGCGTTGGCGTCCTGGCCCTTGAGGCAGAACTTCGTCCAGGGGGCGTAGATCAGCTGGATCTGCTGATCCGCGGGCGCGGCTGCGCCCTGCTGCGCCGGAGCGCCCTGAGCTGGAGCCGGCTGGGCCGGTGCCTGAGCCGTC
>NZ_LGHL01000188.1 GCF_001908205.1 Bradyrhizobium sp. NAS80.1 | reverse complement strand
GGCTATGCTCAATGTGAGAGATCTGCGAGCCCACTACGGACAAGTCCAGGCGCTTTACGGTCTCGATCTCGCCCTCGAGGAAGGCAGCCTGACAGCGCTGCTCGGTGCCAATGGCGCTGGCAAGACCACGACCCTGCGCGCGATCTGTAACATGGTGCGATCGACTGGCTCGATCGAATTTGATGGAGGATCGCTGAGCAATCGCTCGACCGAAAACATCGTCCGTCTCGGTATCGCTCATGTGCCGCAGGGCAGGGGCACCTTTACGAGCATGACGGTTGAGGAAAACCTCCATCTCGGTGCGATCATCCGCCAGGACAAGAGCGGTGTGGCTTCGGACATCGAGCACATATACGCTTATTTTCCCGTGCTTAAGGTGCGGCACACTCAGCAGGCTGGTACGCTCTCTGGCGGCGAACAGCAGATGCTGGCGGTTGCTCGCGCGTTGATGCTGCGCCCGCGGCTAATGCTGCTGGATGAACCATCGTTTGGTCTTGCGCCAATGATCGTGCGTGAGCTGTTCAAGATACTCGGAAAGATCAACCGTGAGGACAAGGTCACCATTCTGGTGGTTGAACAGAACGCTCAGCTCGCATTGGAGCTCGCCGATCGGGCCTACGTGATCGAAACGGGACGGATCGTAATGTCGGGGCGAGCGGCCGATATCGCGAGCAATGACGACGTCCGCAGATCGTATCTGGGCTATTGAGGAACGGGGTCGTGGACCTTCTCACCAATCAAATCCTCGCCGGGATTGCTACCGGCGCGATCTACGCCTGCATGGCGCTCTCGGTTGTCATGATCTACCAGGCGATCGACCATCTCAATTTCGCGCAAGGCGAAATGGCGATGTTCTCCACCTTTATGTCCTGGCAACTGATGCAGTGGGGAGTCCCGTATTGGGGGGCTTTTCTGATCACGCTGGCCTTTTCGTTTGTCGGTGGCATCGTAATCGAACGGGTCTTGTTCAGGCCATTGGCGACCGCGCCGGTCATGACTAACGTTGCCGGATTCATTGCGCTGTTCTCGATCATCAATAGCTGCGCCGGGCTGATCTGGGACTTTACCATCAAGCAGTATCCGACCCCATTCGGATCCTCGCCGTTTCTCGGAAGCCAGCTGATCTCGACTCATGAGGCGGGCATGATTGGCATCACCGTGATGCTATTGGTCTGCCTGTACCTCTTCTTTCGGTACACGAAAATCGGCCTTGCGATGCGCGCGGCTGCATCGATGCCGGAATCGGCGCGCCTCGTGGGCGTCAATACCTCCTGGATGATCGCCCTTGGCTGGGGCATGGCGGCCGCGATCGGTGCGATCGCTGGCATGCTGATCGCCCCGCTCGTGTTTCTCGAGCCGAACATGCTGGGCGGCGTTCTGATCTACGGATTTGCGGCCGCCGTACTCGGCGGCCTGACCAGCCCCCTCGGGGCTGTCGTCGGCGGTTTTTTGGTCGGGATCTTCGAGAATCTTGCCGGGACCTACGTCCCCGGCGTCGGCAACGAACTGAAACTGCCGATCGCGCTGGCGCTGATCGTCGTTGTGTTGGTTGTCAAACCCGCCGGCCTTCTCGGCCGACCTATCCTGAAGCGAGTATGACCATGAGCGCAGTTGAGGAAGTGGCCACCGGAGCCCCGGCCGTGGAGGGGATCCCCAAGAAAGCCATGGCGTTCGAGCAGGGCACTGCAATGGTGATCCTGACACTCCTGGTGTTCATGCCCTGCTTCGTGAAGAGTTTCTTCGTCTTCCAGATGACGATGCTCTTGATCTATGGTCTTGCGGTGTTGGCCCTGAATATCCTCACCGGCGCCAGCGGGCAGTTCTCGCTCGGGCAAAGTGCGTTCTTTGCCGCGGGGGCCTATACAACGGCGATCTTGATCGAGCACGGGGGTCTGAATTACGCTCTGGCGCTGCCGATCGCCGGCGTCGTCTGTTTCGCCTTTGGATTCTTGTTCGGCCAGCCGGCGCTGCGTCTGAGTGGCGTGTATCTGGCGTTGGCAACCTTCGCGCTGGCGACTGCCACACCGCAGCTTCTGAAGCTCGGCTATTTCGAACGCTGGACCGGTGGCGTACAAGGGCTCGTCGTGACCAAACCTGACGCGCCACTCAGTCTGCCGATGTCGCAGGACGTGTGGTTGTATTATTTCACCCTCTTTGTCGCGATCGGAATCTATGTCCTTTCGATCAACCTCCTGAAGTCACGCTCCGGCCGCGCCCTCATGGCGATCCGCGACAACGAGATTGCTGCATCCGCCATGGGTGTCGACGTGGCACTTTACAAGACGCTGGCGTTCGGCGTTAGTGCCGGGATCACTGGCGTCGCTGGCGGGCTGGGAGCGATCGCTGTGCAATTCGTGGCGCCTGACGGCTATACGATCACGCTCGCGATCTCGCTGTTTCTCGGTATGGTGGTCGGCGGAGTGGGCTGGTTGCCGGGATCGCTCGTGGGAGCTGCCTTCATCATCTTCGTCCCGAACATTGCAGAAGGAATCTCAAAGGGTCTCTCCGGCGCCGTGTTTGGCGTTCTGTTGTTCCTCGTGATCTTTCTGGTGCCGCGCGGCGCGCAACAGGTCGTGCAGTTTGTCAGTGATAAAGCAGGCCGGCTGCGAAGGACCTGAGGGGCAGGTTTCCACACTGGCGCGTCGCTAGGCCTGGCGCTGGTTGGTGCCAGAATGACGCGACCAACGTTGACGCCTAGCCTTCGCGGCGGTTACTCAGGGTGGTGAACCTTCGAAAACCGTGACCATGGGTGGTGCATCGAGGATCAGGGAAGGATCGACCCGCGCCGGCCGAGGGGCTGAGAGCGGCTCTTGAGAATAGCCGATCTCGGCCCAGGCTCGTTGCGACAGCTGGGCAGCCTCGCGAAGTCGCTGCTAATGACTTGTACGGCAGATCACTGGAAATCCGCGAGCTCGATGAGGCGTCAGGCGCCTAAAGCGACGATACCAGATGACCGCCATCAACGGCCAACGAAGCTCCGGTAATGTAGCTTCCTGCATTCGAGGCGAACAGAAGCAATGCGCCATCCAGCTCATTGGCATGACCAAGCCGTCGTTGTGGTATGCGCTTTACCAAAGCCTCGCCGGCCGGCGTAGCGAAGAAATCCCGATTGATCTCGGTTTCGACATAGCCGGGACATAGGGCGTTGACTCTGATTCCGAAGCGAGCCCATTCGAGCGCAAGTGAACGCGTCAGATGGATAGTTCCGGCCTTCGATGCAGCGTAAGCCGAAAGATTTCCTGCAGGCCGCAAGCCGACGATCGAGGCAATGTTGATAATCGAGCCGCTCCTGCCTTCATCTCGCATTCTCCGCGCGGCCGCCTGAGCCACGACAAAAACGCCCCGCAGATTTGTGTCGACGACACGGTCCCAATGGAGAGTATCCATCTCGAGAGCCGGGCAGCTGTCCGCGGTGCCCGCATTATTGACGATAATGTCGGGGCTGACGGTCAACTCCGTAAAGACGGCGTTTACGGAATCCGCGTTGGTCACGTCGAGCAGGGCCGTCTCCGCAATTCCCCCCGCCTCAACGATTTCGTGGCGCAGCCGGGTAAGCGCGTCGATCCGGCGCGCGGCAAGAACGACCCGCGCGCCGCGGCGCGCCAGCAGCCGGGCGAAATGTGCGCCGAGTCCCGCGGACGCTCCGGTTACAAGTGCGCACTTTCCGAAAAGGTCATCGTACATGCTATCGCGATTCCGCAACTGATCTAATGTTTCGCCCGAGTCCGTATCCGCACCTGGTTTCGTCGCGCCCGACAACCGGCTTACGTCGACTTTGAAGAGATCGCGCCGTTCTGATCGGCAGTTGTAGCAGTGTCGTCAGAGACGAAGACGCCGCTCCTCCAATCGCAGCGCGGAAGCAGCGAACCTTCCCGACGCTCATGGGGCGTGGTTCGTGGCCGTAAGCAGATGCAATGCACCATCAGACTCTGGTGCGCCGCACTAGCCGATCTAGCGTTCCGAAAGGAAAGCGGCTTCTCTAGACTGGAGGGCGCCGATCCCTCCAGCCAGTTGCTGTCTCGTATGCATCGGCAACGCGCAGTACCATCTGCTCATCAAACGCCCTGGCCGCGATCTGCATTCCGATCGGTAGCCCAGCCGCACTGAAGCCGTTGCAGACAGCGATGGTCGGGCTCCCCGTGATGCAGAACGGGGTTGTGATCAACGGGTTCTTCAGAAGGTAGAACTTGTCCATCTGGTCGATTTTCGGCGCTGGAGAAAGACCACCCGCAGTGACCAGAACGTCATAGCTATCGAATAGCGCATTGACTTCGGCCACCAGCTTCTGCCGAGTTCGCGTTGCGTTAACGTAGTCGGCGGCAGTAATGAAACTGCTGAGCATCAATCGGTCGCGCAGGATTGAACTGTACTTTTCGGGTACCTGCTTCAATGTTTTCTGGTGAATTGACAGCGCCTCTGACAGGATCAGTATGATGCAACAGTCGCTGTAGTCTTGCAGGCTGGATAGCTGCACCTCTTCGATGGTCGCGCCGAGTTCCTCGAAAGTACGGCACGAGAGATCCATGGCAGATTTGATCTCAGGAGTTGCGTGCTCGTCGCCATCATAGAAATGACGGATGAGGCCAATTCTGAGCCCTTTCAGATCGGACCTAAGTCCGGACGCATAGTCGGGAACGGGATGATGCGCAGACGTCGGATCGCTTGCGTCGTAGCCCGCGATGGCCTGCAGGACCAGCGCGGCGTCACGCGCTGTCCAGGTCAACGGGCCGCAATGATCCAGCGAATACGCCAGTGGGACCACGCCTCGCCGTGATACCCGACCATAGGTCGGCTTGAGACCGGTCACGCCGCAAAAGAACGCCGGCATCCGGATTGACCCGGCGGTATCACTGCCGAGAGTTGCCATGGCGAGACCGGCCGCGGTCGCGGCACCTGAGCCACTTGATGAGCCGCCGGTGAAATGCTCCGTATTCCACGGGTTGCGGGCTGGCGGAAAGGGGAGTTCCCAGGATGGCCCCGCAAATGCAAATTCGTGCGTAGCGAGCTTGCCCAGCAGTACGCTGCCGGCACCGCGTAGCATTTCCGCGACCCGAGAGTCGCGTTCAGGCACTCTGTCCGCGAATACATGCGAGTGGCAAGTTGTCCGAATTCCGGCTGTGTCATAGATGTCTTTCAAGGCAACGGGTATCCCGTGGAGCGGGCCCTTATAGTTGCCAGCCAAAATCTCGCGTTCGGCCCGGCGCGCATCGTCCCTCGCGCGCGCTGCCGTTACGGTGATGTATGCATTGAGCTTGGGATCGACGTCTTCAATCCGGGCAAGAAAGGCCTCGGTAAGCGTGACGGGAGACAACTCCTTCCTCTCGACCATTCGAGAGGCATCCGAAATTGTCATGTGATGAAGAGCGCCGCTCATGATCGCGGCCCCAAGAGCGAGAAAATGTGCGCCGGATCGTCCTCGTGGTGATGGTCACGACCGACGCGCGTGCGCATCCCGTCAAGATACGGCAGCGCCGCATACATCTCCTTCAAGCTGTCCTCGTCCGGTTCGAAGCCGGCTGCCTTCAGGCGCGCCTTGAAGTCGTCCATCGATATCATGCTAATCCTTCAGTGGGGGCGCGTGTCGTGATGAGCAAAAAGGTTGCCTGGAGTGCTATCTCGTGAGGTCGCGTGGTTTCCAATTGCAGCATCCTTGCGTGCTACGGAAACACCGCGATCGACGGGCGAGGGTAGTTTCCTTCCGCCGAAGCTAGCAATTTCCCTCTGGCCGCGTCATGCGGTTTTAGCTGGCAGCAAGAATATCCACATATGTGAATCGTGCCGAGGTAGGTTGACCCAAGCTCAACGCATGCACCACTATAGCTGCAGTGGCGATAACCACGCGTCCACTTTTGAGTGCAGATAGCGACAGACAGCCACGCGGCATGCTCGATGGAATTCTAGGGCCATGGCCGCGTATCCGCGGGTGCCACCATGGTGCTGCGTGCGAGTGGGCCAAAAACGCCGTCATATAAATCCGGAGGAAATCACGTGTCTGCCCTAAGGAATTTTCCAACTCGCAACAGATCTTTGAGCGGATCGCTCCTCGCCGCTGTCCTCTCGGTCTTGCTGGTCGGCCAATCCGAAGCGGCCGAGAGCGTAATCAAGCTGGGAAACACGGCCCCCTTCAGCGGGCCTGCTTCCGCCTACAGCATTATGGCGCGTGCCGAGGCAGCCTACTTTCAGATGATCAATGATCAGGGTGGCATCAACGGCCGGAAGATCGAATTCCTGACCCTGGACGATGGCTATTCGCCGGCGAAAACGGTTGAGCAAACCCGCAAGCTCGTGGAGCAGGACGAGGTGCTTGCAATGTTTAGCTCGGTCGGTACCGCACCTAATATGTCCGTCCAAAAATATCTCAACGCCAAGCGTGTTCCCCAACTGTTTGTAACGTCCGGGGCGACGAGGTGGAATGACCCCAAACAGTTTCCGTGGACGGTCGGCTTCTATCCGACCTACGAATTGGAGGGGCAGGTCTACGCACAGTACATCCTGAAGACGAAACCGAACGCAAAAATCGCGGTCATAACGCCAAACGAAGACTCGGGAAGAGACTATCTCAGGGGCTTCAAGACCGGCCTTGGCGAACATGTGGATCAAATTGTCTCGGAGACGACCTATTTGACATCTGATCCAACCATCGATTCTCAGATGGTCAGCATGAGGGAGTCGGGAGCTGATGTCTTCTTTGCAGAGGCCTCGCCCAAGTTCGCGGCTCAAGCGTTGAGAAAGGCAGCGAGTATGGGCTGGAAGCCGTTGGTTATTCTTCCGTCGGTTTCCAATTCCTTTTCGGCAGTACTCGAGCCGGCGGGCCTCGACAATGCTGTAGGTGTGGTGACCGGGCTCTACCTCAAAGACCCGAATGATCCGCGCTGGGCCGATGACCCCGCACTAAAGGACTGGCTTGCATGGATGAAGAAGTATCAACCGAATGCGAGCACCGGCGACCTGTTCAACGTTCACGGCTATACTGCCGCGCAGCTCATGGTTAGCGTATTGCAGAACTGTAAGGACGACCTTAGCCGTGAAAACATCATGAAGCACGCGACGACATTGAACGGCCAGGAGCTGCCAATGCTTCTTCCGGGAATAAAGGTCTATACTGAGCCGCACAATTTCGCGCCAATCCGACAGCTGCAAATGGCGCGGTTCGATGGAAAGTCTTGGATTTTGTTCGGGGATGTTCTTAGCGGCAAATGAGGAGAGGTAGGGTCCTCGATTAATTGTTGGCGTCAACGCTCCTATGATGCCGCGCTGCGCAGTCCGCTCCGCGGCATCCCTTCTTATCTAGATCGCGCACATGCGAGCCGGAGGAAATGACTTCAGTCGGGCGGAGGGGCGCTGATGCGACGCTTCTCAATTGCCGTTCTGTGGGCAGCGAAGCGCCAATGCGCTACGGCGGTGGAGGTGAGTGATGCGCTGTGGGCGCGCTGGGCCCGTTGCGAACTCTGGCTAGTCGAAACAGCGTAACCGGCGTGCGCCCTCCACCTGGGCCTCGCGCGAATGAGCTGCGATACATCCTGGCATGAGCGGTTTTTGGGAGGTGAGCAATGGCAGATGCCATGCATGAAGCCATGCTTGATGCCAGGCGGAAGGTGGCTCCTATCGTCGCATCGAGGTGATCACGGGGCAGCGTTGGCGACGGCAGTGGACTGCGGAAGAGAAGGCGCGGATCGTGGCGGAGAGCTTCGAGGAAGGGGTCAATATCTCCGAGATCGCTCGGCGCAATGGCGTTGTCCGTGGGCTGCTCACGGCTTGGAGGTAAAAGTTCGCGACAGCAGCGGGCCTTCCGGCGCCAGGCTTCTTGCCGGTCCGGATCACTTCCGAGAGCGGTTCGGCGACGGCAGACGAGCCGGACCGGCCAGCGGCCGCACATGAAGTGCCGCCGCAGATGGCACCGCTCGCAACCAAGCTTGGAGGTGTGATCGAGATCGAGATGGGAGGGGCACGCATCCCGGGTCGAGCCGGGAGTGGAGTTGGCGACGCTTTTTGTCTCGCCCATGGTCGACGCAAATTCGTCGAGGTGTACAAGACGATGCAATCGCCGTTCGCTCACGAAGTCATCGAGCGCCTGCAAGAGGTCTAGGCCATCGAGGCCGAGATCCGCGGCTTGAGCGCCGAACAGCGGCTTGCCGCCCGCCGCACTAGGACCGCACCGCTGATGGAGGTGCTGAAGGCGCGACTGACCTCGATGCTCGACCAGCTGTTCTCCCAGTCGAAGCTGGCAGAGGCCATCAACTATGCGCTCAATCACTGGGATGGGCTGACGCTATTTCTCCGCGACGGTCGTGTCGAGATCAATTCCAACACCGTAGAGCGTTCAATGCGACCGATTGCAATGGGAAGGCGCGCTGTTCAGCGGCAGCGAGGGTGGCGCCGAGAGCTGGGCAATCCTTGCATCGCTGATCAACACGGCAAAGCTCCACAAACTGGATCCGCAGGCCTATCTGGTCGATGTGCTGGAGCGTATCGTCTCCGGTCAAACCAAGAGCCACCAGCTGCACGAACTTCTCCCCTGGAACTGGAAAGCGGCCCGCGAGTTCAGCGCACGGGTGGCTGCATGAGCCGGCGCCGCCGTTCTTCATCACGGATGGCGGTAGCCGCGATGCCGCTCGAAGAGCTTGAGCCTTGGCTGCGGGCTCGCCCCGAGCAGCATCCCGTCGCCACGAGCCTTCCCATGCTCGACGGCTATGTCGCGGCGATCGTGGCCGGGCCGGTGTCGTTCAGTCCGCCCGACTGGATCTGTCCGCTACTCGCCATCGACGCCAACGCATTCAACCATGGTGGCACGTCGGAGCTCGCTGCGATTTCGGCCGTCGTGCTGCGCCACAACGACATCAGTGACGTTCTTTCCACCGCACCACATCGGTTCGCGCCGGTCCATGGCCGCAAGCCGAATGGCGACGTTGACGCGCGGCCGTGGTGCCAGGGATACCATGCCGCCATGCGGCTGAGACTATCGGCCTGGGCCCCGCTGCTCGACATCAGCAACATACACCACGGCTTGCTCCTGCCCATCCTGCTGCATTGCGTCGACGATCAAGGGCGTCCACTACTTGGACTACCAAGGAAAGGCCGCGAGACCGAGGAATTTCTGCGCAACGCCTATGCCGACATTCCGAACGTCGTCGAGGCCATACGCCAGTACTGGATGCCGACCCGCTACGCTCGCGCGCGCTGACAATGCAGACGTGGGAGCTCATATCGACTACGACTGACCTACCGTCAGCCGAACAGGAATTTGAACAAGATGTCTCTTTCGATCACGCGTCGTGTTGCGTTAATGATACCGGTAACCGCTGTTCCGGGGCTGCTCGTACCTCGTGCCCAGGCCGAGAGTAGCCGCCGAGGCATCGAACCACGGCTCAAGGAACTCGAGGCTCGAAGCGGCGGACGCCTGGGTGTTGCCGTGCTGAATGTCGCAACCGGCCAAGTGATCGGCAACCGAGTCGACGAGCGCTTTGCGATGTGCAGCACGTTCAAAGCGCTGGCGGTGGCCTTCGTGCTGGCGCGGGTTGATCGGGGCGAAGAGCGGCTTGACCGTCGCGTTGTCTTCACCGAGCGCGATTTGGTTCCGCCCTTCAACGCGACCAAACCTCATGTTGGCCCCGAGGGCATGACGATAGCGGAGCTTTGTGAAGCCGCAGTCACAGTCAGCGACAGTACCGCCGCCAATTTATTGTTAGCCAGCTTCGGCGGTCCGGCAGCACTTACGGCCTATTTGCGATCTTTGGGCGATCCGGTGACCCGGCTAGATCGCATAGAGCTTGATTTGAACATCGTCAAGCCTGGTGACATCCGTGACACTACGACGCCTGGCGCTATGGTGGAAACATTGCATCGGCTGCTTCTGGGGGATGTTCTGTCAAAATCATCCCGCGCAAGGCTGACGACTTGGATGGTAGAGGCAAGAGATGCTGCTACGCGGCGTCTCCGGGTTGGCCTGCCAGCAGGGTGGCGGATTGCCAACAAGCCTGGCACTTGGGAGAAGATATCGACGAACGATATCGGTGTAATCTGGCCGCCGGATCGCGATCCAATCGTGCTTGCCGCCTATCTTGGGGAAGCGCCAGGGTCAGTCAAGGTTCAGGAAGGCATTTTAGCCGATGTCGCTCGCATCGTAGCGGAAGGATAGGCGTCGCTCTCAGGCCTCGGCCTTGACAGCTTGACCCCGATAGGCCCAGGGCAACAACTGATCGATATCGTGGTTCGGATGACTATTGACGATCCTTGTGAGGACGTCGGTGAGATAGCCCAACTCCAAGAAACAGTTCACGCCAAGCCGCGTCGCAGCTCATTCGCGCGATGCTCAGGTGGGGGGGCTCATGCCGGTTACGAAACAGCTGCGGAAAGGGCAGGAAGGCCCGATCCTGCGGCTGACCGTGAGTACGGCCTGTTTCATGAGGCGTCATCCACCGCGGCAGGCGGTCAACCAGAAGACCGCCGGCCCAATCGCCGCGAGTGTCATATTATCGGTATTAGTGACGGCGCGCCCTAGTCGTCCTGCCCGAGGACGCCCTTCTGGTGCAGCCTCTCGATATCTTCGATGGCAAGCCCGAGATAGGTGGTCAGAACTTCGGCATTGTGCTCGCCCAGTCTTGCGGATGGCAGGCGCGCGAGTGAATCTGTGCCGTGATAGCGGATTGGGCTTGATGGCAGGACGACGCGGCCGAAATGCGGGTGGTCAACCCACTCCAGCATGCCGCGGGCATGCATATGTGTATCGCGTGTCACTTCCATCAGATCGCGCACGGGAGCGGTAGGAACTTTATGGCGTGTGAGAGTCTCCACGATCTCGGCTTTGGTGAACTCCGCGGTCCAACCGCCGACTACGCTATCGGTCAGGTCCATATTGCGCACGCGGTCGGCCGCCGTCGCGAAACGGGGGTCCACGGCAAGTTCGGGCTTGCCCATGGCTTGGGCGAGGCCGACCCAATGCGATTCATTCACCGCAATGATTGCAACGAACCCGTCAGCCGCTGGGTAGACATTGTAGGGCGCCTCCGCCATGGCGCCATGGCGGTTTCCGGTGCGTGGTGGTGCGCTTTCCCTATCGAAAACAAATGACAGGCCCGATGCCAGGGTAGGGTAGACGGCCTCGATCATCGCAACTTCAACCAACCTACCCAGGCCCGTGAGCTCCCTCTCATAGAGAGCGGTGACGATTCCACCATAGAGATGGGCGGCTCCGATGAAGTCCGCGACAGCGGGACCGGCCTTGACCGGTGCGCCATCCGGAAAGCCTGTGATCGACATCATGCCCGATGCCGCCTGGATCGTGATATCCATGGCAAGGTTGTTGCGGTCAGGCCCAGATAGGCCGTAGCCGGATGCCGAAGCATAAACGAGGCGCGGGTTGATGGCGTGGAGTACCTCGAACCCGACACCGAGCCGATCCATCACACCGGGGGCATAATTCTCGAGCAGGACGTCTGCCTGGGCCACCAGGCCTTTTAGAATGTGGCACCCCTCGGGTGACTTCAAATCCAGGCTGATTGCCTTCTTGTTTCCGTTCAGCATAGCGAAGGGAATGGCCGCACCATTGCTCACACGCGCGCGATGCCGGATCGGCTCTCCTTTAGGCGGCTCGATCTTGATCACTGTGGCACCGGCTTGCGCCAGCAGAAAGCCGGCGTACGGTCCTTGATAGATCTGACCGAGGTCGAGAACGGTGACACCATCCAGCGGCAAGTTACGACGTTTGAGCACTTGGGCCTCGGCTCTAGAGTGGGAGTTTCGAACACGCTGACATTGACCGCGAGCATCCCGCGAACGAGGTATCAGCAACAACGCCATGAGTTGCGCGCGCCATTGGCGAGCGACCGAAGGTCAGGATCAGTTGCTCGAAAGCTGTCCCAGCTAGCATCGGCTCGAGTTCGTCGTCCATGGCTTTCGTGCTTGGGGCGAGTTTTCCATATACGTAAATGGTGCGACGGGCTTGTCGAGTGTCATTGCCATGTCTTCGGCGAGACGGCCGTTAGTGCGCGTTGGACCGTGATTATCGTGCCGGTTTGTGTTTTCACATATGTAAAACGGAACGAAGCTCAAGACTTTGATTGATTGCCAAAATGAAAGGACTAGGCTTTGTCAAAGTTTTGCATGCAGCCCCTGAGGCTGCGGACGAACCTCGCGTAACAAGCCGCACCCATCGAAGTTGTTAGCAGGATGCGCTTGTATCCACCACGTCGAGAGGGAGAGCGGCATGGCCGACTACCGTTCGTGGTCGGCTTTGGCGCAGAAGCACGGCAGTGGTGCTGCGCATAAGGTGATCGCGTTGGCTGAGACGATATAGCGCCAGCGCCGCATAGAGAGTATCAAGGTCGCGCCATGACGAGAGATGTTCAGACCGGTGTTGTCAGTCTCCTCGCCCAATCCGTTGTGTTCGGTAAGCCTGCTCACGAGGCTGTTGCCGACGAGGCAGCCCGTCGCGGCCTCCGTCGCATCTTTGTGACATCGACTCGCTCTCTCGCTCTACTGGGGAATGGCCCGCTACAGAAGGTCATCGAGGCGCTGGGTCCTCGTTATGTCGGGCAATTCACCGGCATCGGGGCACATAGTCCCGATCATGACATCGTTGCCGCTGCGAACGCCGCACGCCAGGCCGGCGCGGAGGTGATTGTCGCGCTCGGCGGCGGATCAGTGATCGATGCGACGAAAGCAGTTCTAATGTGCCTGTGGGACGGGATAGATAATGTGGAGGCATTCCGTGCTGCGCATCCGAAATTTGACGGAGTATCAACGACTGAGTTGGGGCGAGAGCGGGCGTTTGCTGTACCCACCACTTTGTCGGCGGCGGAGTTTACGGCGCTTGCTGGAATCACCAACCCCGACACCGGACAGAAGATGATGTATAGGCACCGCGACGCGGCTCCACAGGTCGTGGTGCTTGATCCGGCTGCGACCCTCGATACGCCGTTGCGGCTGCTTTTGACCAGTGGCATCCGCGCGGTAGACCACGCGGCTGAGGCGTTCTGTTCGCCCACGGCCAATCCCATGACTGAAGCTTATGCATTGAACGCGGCCCGCCTGTTATCGAAAGCCTTGCCTGCGATGAAAGCGGCCCCCGAGGATCTGGTGCAGCGGCAGCTCGCCCAGTTCGGAATGTGGCAAGGCATTCTTTCATCCTCGACGGGTGCGGGAACGGGAGCGAGCCACGCCATCGGCTATGCGCTGGGTGCTTCTTACGGAGTGCCTCACGGGGAGACGAGCTGCATCTCGCTCGCTCCGACCCTGAGATGGAACGCAGAGGTCAATCGCGAGCGCCAGGACGTGCTAGCCGAGGCAATGGGGCATCCTGGTCAGCCGGCCTGGCAGGTGGTACGTAATCTTGTTTGCCGTCTCGAATCGCCGGTTACACTTGGTGACGTCGGCATCGCTGCTTCGGAAATCTCGCGTCTGGCGGAGCGAGCTTTCACGTATGCACCGATGCGCAACAATCCGCGGCCGATCGCGTCTCCCAACGAAGTGGCGGAAATCCTCGCTTATGCGACGTGATCCCATCTCCGCGTGACCGGAGTTTCGGACGTTCCTGGCGCTCGGTCGCAAGCGGCCGATTGTGCTGCGAGCAAACGTCGGGCAAGCTTTGATGATGTATGCCGTGCCTATGACCGGCCATCCATTAGGGACGCTCTGAAATATCTTCAGCTGAGGGCGAAAAGTCGCGGATGCCGCCATCGGCATTTCCGGCGCCGCTCATGAGGTAGATCACTCGTCGCGGGCGGCAAGCCAATTGTCGGCACGATTCGGATTCCACGAGCGGACGCAGGCGTCGCATCGGTGATTTCAACCGCGGAGGCGGAATCGATACGCCCTATCAATGGCAAAGCAATTCCCGTATTCTATCGTGCAATTCCATACTTGTGAAATGCAAGGCGGGCCTTGGGATGTCAGAAGCCGTGATCAAGACTGCGCGTCGAATTTTCGAGGTGCTGGAGCATTTCGAGGGGATCCAGCGCCCCGCTAGCCTGAAGGACATCACTGCACATCTGGAATATCCAGTGTCGAGCGCGTCGGTCCTGCTGAAATCAATGGTTGTCATGGGATATCTTGACTACGACAGCTACTCACGTACCTACATGCCGACGATGCGGATCGCCATGCTCGGAAACTGGGTACAAGGTGCGCTGTTTGGGGAGGGACGCATCCTCGCGCTGATGAAGCACATGAGCGACGTGACACAGGAACTGATCAGTATCGGCACGCAGAGCGATCTGTTCACACAATATATTCACATCATTCCTTCAACCCACGCGATCAGATATCACGTGAAGCCAGGAACGGTACGTCCTCTTGCGCGATCTGGGGTTGGCTGGCTGCTACTAAGTGCGCGCAGCGACGAGATGATCGAGAAGTTATTGCGACGCATCAATGTCGAAGAAGAGGATCGCAAGTTGCGGATCGCGCTTCCTGATCTGATGGTCCGAATCAAGGAAATCAGAAAACAGGGCTACGTGTTCTCGCGGCACACGGTCACAGTCGGAGCCGGCGTTATAGCCATGCTGCTGCCAATCCGCCGCTACGGACGCATTCTGGCGATCGGTGTTGCTGGCCCCGTCGAGCGGCTTGAGCAGAATAAGAAGAAGATATTGTCGGATTTGCGCGCTGGGATAGCGCGGTTCATGGATAGTAGCGATCCGCAGCCAACTCCCCATTTTGATGGTCTTGCGAAAAAAGATATGGCGTGAGTGGACGGCTCCCCACGAATGAATTCGACTAAGACGCGCAATGAGGACCTTGCGCCGTATTACTGAAGCGCACTGGCCGGAAGATAACGTCGCCGGCTATGCCGGCCCGCTGACGATGGGCGGTGGCAATGGGTGGTGGCAATCAGAGCGTGTTCGTCTGTCAGGTCGGGCAGTGGAGTCATCCATCGGATGGCTCGCGCTCGCGTGTCTGCCATACTCAGAGTCGGTGTGTAACTGCGTCTGCTCGCGACCGACCTCAATCCGGACGTAAGTGATTTCGATCAACGCGAGGACGGAACTGGCTTCCAGGCATCTCCGTCCTTGACGATCTTGAGAAGACCCGGAAATCCTATGTGTGCTCCGGCAACCATGAGGTTGTCCGAGGCGGCCATTTCGAATGCGCGTTTTCTTGTCGACGCTGCAAGTTCGGGATCTTGATCGAATGCCACGCCCCATTCAGGGTGGAGAAACTGGAAGTTG
>NZ_LGHL01000187.1 GCF_001908205.1 Bradyrhizobium sp. NAS80.1 | reverse complement strand
TGGCTGGATCGACCCTGGAGTAAATGACCTTGCAACCAATCGGCAACCCGCTCGGCACGAGGTTGTCACCTATGTCTTAGGTACGATCTGTTACCGATGTCTTCGGTCTGGACAGGGTTTAACGATGTAGCGGACCGGGGACTCGAACCCCCGACAATTGACCCCACGGCGGGGCGATCCTTAGCATCTTCTCGAGCGCAGCCGCTACCGGTAGTGTGGACGAGCGCTATCCCGCGTTGGCCTTCAGTCCCGCTGCCTGGATGCCGGCAACCGCACACGCCTCGTCATTGTCCGAGGTGTCGCCGGAGACGCCGACGGCGCCGAGCAGCGTCGTGCCGTCCATGATCAGCACGCCGCCAGGGACCGGCACCAGCGCGCCCTTGGCGATGGTGTTCACGGCGTCGATGAAATAGGCCTGCTCCTGCGCGCGCTGGAACAGGGCGCGCGAGCCCATGCCCATCGCGAGCGCACCATAGGCCTTGCCGTGCGCGATCTCGGCGCGCATCAGGCTGGTGCCGTCCTGCGCTGCGGCGATCTTGAGCACGCCGCGCGCGTCCAGGATGGTGACGACCAGCGGCTTCAGTTTCAGTTCGGTGGCCTTTGCGAAAGCGGCGTCGAGGATCTTGCGGGCGGTGTCGAGCGTGAGTTCAGCCATGGCTTCCTTCCTTTGCAACGGGGGTGGTCGTGGATTCGGTCGCGGCGCGATCGAGGCTCATCGCCAGCACGCGCGCGACGTGGAGCGCCTCGCGCTGCGTGCCATCGTGGATCTGATGGCGGCAGGAGGTGCCGTCGGCAACGATCAGCGTCGCCTCACCTGCGCGCCGCACGGCGGGCAGCAGCGACAACTCGGCCATCTCGATCGAGGCGTCGTAAGTGTCTGCGCCATAGCCGAAGGCGCCGGCCATGCCGCAGCAGCTCGACTCGATGGTCTCGACCTTCAGGCCGGGGACGAGGCGCAGCACCTGCTCGACCGGCCTGAAGGCGCCGAACGATTTTTGATGGCAATGGCCGTGGACAACGGCCTTGTCGGCGACGGTGCCGAGCGGCAATTGCAGCCGGCCGGCCTCGGCCTCGCGGACCAAAAATTCCTCGAAGGTCAGCGCATGGGCGCCGACCGCCTTGGCGTCGTCGTCCTTGCGGAGCGAGGCGAGCTCGTCGCGCAGCGTCAGGAGGCAGCTCGGCTCCAGGCCGACGATCGGCACGCCGCGCGCGGCGAAGGGCGCGAAGGCGGCGACGAGCCGGTCGAGCTCGGACCTGGCTTCGTCGACGAGACCCGCCGACAGGAAGGTGCGGCCGCAGCACAGCGGGCGGCTGCCGCTCGCTGGCTTCGGCAGGTGCACGCGATAGCCGCCTGCCTTGAGCACGCGCAACGCTGCGTCGAGATTTTCGCGCTCGTAGATGCGGTTGAAAGTGTCCGCGAATAGCACGACTTCACGGCCGGTTTCCGGACCAACGCTGCCAGCCGGCGGCACGAAGACGTCGCTGCGGAAGGCGGGCAGGGCGCGGCGCGCGCTGATGCCGGCAAAGCGCTCGAACAGCTTTCGCAGCAACGGGCTGCGGTTGCGCAAATTAGCCAGCGGCGCGAAGCGCGACGCGAGGCCGGCATAGCGCGGAAGATAGCCGATCAGGCGGTCCCGCAGCGTCAAGCCGTGAGATGCAACGCGCGCGGCCAGCACCTCGATCTTCATCTTGGCCATGTCGACGCCGGTCGGACATTCGTGGCGGCAGGCCTTGCATGAGACGCAGAGTTTCAGCGTCTCCATCATCTCGTCCGAGGCCAGCGCATTCGGGCCCAGCTGGCCGGAGATGGCGAGCCGCAGTGTGTTGGCGCGGCCGCGCGTGACGTCCTTCTCGTTGCGGGTCGCACGGTAGGACGGGCACATCACGCCGCCCTCGAGCTTGCGGCAGGCGCCATTGTTGTTGCACATCTCGACCGCGCCCTGGAAACCGCCGCCGGCGCCGGGATAAGCGGACCAGTCGAGCGTGGTCTTGAGCTCGCCGACGCGATAGTCGGGCCGGTAGCGGAACAGCGAGCGGTCGTCCATTTTAGGTGCGTCGACGATCTTGCCGGGATTGAGGGTGCCATCGGGATCGAAGCGCTGCTTCACCTCCCTGAAGTCGGCGACGAGACGCTCGCCGAACATTGTCTCGTGGAATTCCGAGCGCACCAGACCGTCGCCATGCTCGCCGGAATGCGAGCCCTTGTACTCGCGCACCAGCTCGAAGGCCTCCTCGGCGATGGCGCGCATCGCCTTCACGTCCTTCTCCAGCTTCAGGTTCAGCACGGGCCGCACATGCAGGCATCCCTCGGAGGCATGTGCATACATCGTGCCGCTTGTGCCATGTTTGGCGAAGACCTCGTTCAGCCGGGCGGTGTAGTCGGCCAGATGCGGCAGCGGCACGGCGCAGTCCTCGACGAAGGAGACCGGCTTACCCTCCTGCTTCATCGACATCATGACGTTGAGGCCGGCGGCGCGGAAATCGGCAATGCCGCTCTGGAGCGCAGGCTCGGTAATCTCGACCACGCCGCCCCATTTGCGCTTGTCGTTATTCCAGCCGAAGCCGAGGTCGCCCATCAGCTCCCTGAGCTGCTTGAGGTGTTGCAGATTGTCGGCCTGGTCCTCCTCGGCGAACTCGACGACCAGGACGGCATCCGGATCGCCCTTGATGGCGGCGGAGATGACGGGTGCGAACATCGCGATATCGCGGCCGAGCGCGATCATGGTTCGGTCGACCAGCTCGACCGCGATCGGCTTGAGCTTGACAAGATGCTGGGCCGCATCCATCGCCTCGTAGAAGCTGCCGAAATGGCAGACGCCGAGCGCCTTATTGCGGATCACCGGCCACAGCTTCAGCTCGACCTTGGTGGTGAAGGCGAGGGTGCCCTCGGACCCGACGAGCAGATGCGCCATGTTGTTGCGCGCATTGCGCGGCGTCAGCGCATCGAGATTGTACCCGCCGACCCGGCGCTGCACTTTTGGAAAGCGCGTCGCGATTGCTTCGGCCTCGCGGGCCCCGAGATCGAGCATGTCGCGGAATAGGGCCCGCGCGACGTCGCTCGCATCAAAGTCGGAGAGATCGCGCGGCACCTCGCCAAACCGCATCAGCGTGCCGTCCGCGAGCGCGGCCTCCATCGACAGCGTGTTGTCGCGCATGGTGCCGTAGCGCAGCGAACGGCCGCCGCAGGAATTGTTGCCGGCCATGCCGCCGATGGTGGCGCGCGAAGCGGTGGAGACATCGACCGGGAACCAGAGGCCGTGCTTTTTGAGCTGGCGGTTGAGGTCGTCGAGCACGATGCCGGGTTCGACGACGCAGGTCCGGTTCGCGACGTCGAGTGCCAGGATGCGGTTCAGGTGTTTCGAGAGATCGACCACGATCCCGTCATTGACGGTCTGGCCGCATTGTGAGGTGCCTCCGCCGCGCGGGGTGACCTTCCGCCCGTCGTCCCGGGCGATTGCCAGCGCCCGCAGCGCCTCGTCCATGCCGCGCGGCACCACCACACCATAGGGCATGATCTGATAGAAGGAGGCGTCGGTCGCGTAGCGGCCGCGGCTGAAAGCGTCGAACAGGACGTCGCCAGTGATTTCCCGGGCCAGGCGAGCCGCCAGGCTGTCCTTTTGGGCCGATTCCAGTGATTTTCCGGCCACTTCAGCCGCCATGATCCGCTCTCGCCTGTTCGCTGGCACCGTCTTGCCTACCGTCACGGCCCTTGGCAAGGCGAGCCCTGCTTCTTGTGCATTGACGGCCCCCGCCGGGCGAGGGACAAGCCCGGCGAATAGTGATATGCGAGCGGCTCGCCGGAGCCCCTCGTTCAGGCCAACAGACATTAGAAGCCAAGTCAGCTTCAAAGACCGGGAAGGACGCCCATGACCGTGCACACTGGAAGGCATTTCCTACAGATTCCAGGACCGACCAATGTACCCGACCGGGTGCTGCGGGCGATGGACATGCCGACGCTGGACCATCGTGGTCCGGAGTTCGCCGAGCTTGGTTTCGCGGTCCTGGCCTCGATGCAGCGGGTGTTCCGCACCAAGCAGCCCGTGATCATCTTCCCCTCGTCCGGCACCGGCGCCTGGGAAGCGGCGATGGTCAACGTGTTCTCGCCAGGCGACAAGGTCCTGATGTGCGAGACCGGCCAGTTCGCCGTGTTGTGGCGCGGCATCGCCGACAAGTTCAAGCTCGACGTCGACTTCATCCCGAGCGACTGGCGCCATGGCGCCGATCTCGCTGAGATCGAGAAGCGCCTTGCCGCCGATAAGCAGCACGCGATCAAGGCGGTCTGCGTTGTGCACAACGAGACCTCGACCGGCTGCGTGACGCCGCCCCTCGAAGTGCGCAAGATCCTCGACCGCGTCAAGCACCCGGCGCTCCTGATGGTCGATACCATCTCCGGCCTCGGATCGATGGAATATGAGCACGACGCCTGGGGCATCGACGTCTCGGTCGCCGGCTCACAGAAGGGCCTGATGCTGCCGCCCGGCCTCGGCTTCAACGCTGTCTCGGAGAAGGCTCTCGCAGTCGCCAAGGCGAACCCCGGCATGCGCTCCTACTGGGACTGGCAGGAAGTCATCAACTTCAACAAGCTCGGCACCTTCCCGTATACGCCCGCGACCAATTTGCTCTACGGCCTGCGCGAAGCGGTCAAGATGCTGGAAGAGGAAGGGCTCGAGAACGTCTGGGCCCGCCACAAGCGCCACAGCGCGGCGACGCGCGCCGCGGTCAAGGTCTGGGGCCTGGAGACGCAGTGCGCCGATCCTGCCGCACACTCGCCGGCCCTGACCGGCGTGCGCGTGCCGGAGGGACATGACGCCGACGCCTTCCGCAAGGTGGTGCTCGAAAACTTCGACATGTCGCTCGGCACTGGCCTGAACAAGGTCAAGGGCAAGGTATTCCGCATCGGTCATATCGGCCATTTCAACGATCTGATGCTGATGGGCACGCTCGCCGGCGTCGAGATGGGCCTGGACCTTGCAAAGATCCCGCACCGGAGCGGCGGCGTCCTGGCGGCCATGGACGTCCTGAAGGGACGCGACGCGGTGCCGATGGCCAAGGCCCACGTCGCCTAAAGGCTCAGGTGGCCTGAACCTATCCTGCTGAACCAAGAGAGCGCGCGATGAACGCACCGACGACTGCTAACGAAGACCTGCTCTACTCCGTCCAGGACGGCATCGCGCGGATCACCTTCAACCGCCCTCAGGCGCGCAACGCAATGACCTTCGCCATGTATGACCGCATGGCGGAGATCTGCCAGGAGATCAACGCCGATCGCTCGATCAAGGCGCTGATCCTCACCGGCGCCGGCGACAAGGCCTTCGCCTCCGGCACCGACATTTCTCAGTTCCGTGCGTTTAAAACCGCGCAGGACGCGCTCGACTACGAGGCCCGCATCGACCGCGTGCTCGGCACGCTCGAGCAGTGCCGCGTGCCCGTGATCGCGGCGATCGCCGGTGCCTGCACCGGCGGCGGCGCCGGCATCGCGGCTTGCTGCGATCTTCGCATCGGAACTGAAACGACGCGCATCGGTTTTCCGATCGCGCGCACGCTCGGCAATTGCCTGTCGATGTCAAACATCAGCCGCGTCGTCTCGCTGGTGGGACCTGCGCGCACCAAGGACCTGATCTTCAAGGCGCGTCTGGTCGAGGCGCCGGAAGCGCTGGCGCTCGGCCTGCTCAACGAGGTCGTGCCCGACGTCGAGACGCTGCAGCGCCGTGCGGACGAGACCGCAAGGCTCGTCGCAAGCCACGCCCCGCTCACGCTGGAAGCGACCAAGGAGGCGGTGCGCCGCATCCGCCGCACGCTGTCGCGCGAGGAAGGCGAGGACCTGATCCTCAAGGCCTATATGAGCGAAGATTTTCGCGAGGGCATGGACGCCTTCCTCAACAAGCGCACGCCGAACTGGAAGGGCAAGTAGCGGCCAACTTGGGTTAGTGTTCCGAACGCGGCTCGGACTTGCCGCAACGGGCCTGCGCCTTTTGCGGGTCGGCCCTGCCTGCAACCGATCTCATTCCAAAGTCATAAGCGGTGCGGCATCGGCCCGGCTTGAACTGACTGGCGTTCGCCCGCACAATGCGGTTCGCCTTACTTCGCGAATTGCCAATCCAAACAAGAACATAGGGAAGATGCGCGTGGGACATGGAATGAAGGCCGCAATTGCGCTTGCGGCCGCGCTTTGCGGCACGCCGGCTTTTGCCGGTTGGGAACCGACCAAACCCGTCGAGATCGTGGTGGCGGCGGGCGCGGGCGGCGCCTCCGATCAGATGGCGCGGATGATGCAGGCCGCGATCCAGAAGAACAATCTGATGAAGCAGCCGATGGTCGTCTCGCTCAAGGGCGGCGCGTCGGGCGCGGAAGCGCTGATGTACATGAAGTCCAGCGAAGGCGATCCGAACAAGGTGCTGATTGCCTATTCGCTGATCTACATGCTGCCGCTGTCGGCGAAGATTCCGTTCAACTGGCGTGAGCTGACGCCGGTCTCGGTGATCGCGCTCGACCAGTTCGTGTTGTGGGACAACAGCGCAGGTCCCAAGACGGTGAAGGAGTTCGTCGCGGCCGCGAAGGCTGCCAGCTCGCCCTTCAAGATGGGCGGCACCGGCTCCAAGCGCGAGGATCACGTGCTGACCGTGTTCCTCGAGCAGAAGACCGGCGCGAAGTTCTCCTATCTGCCCTACAAATCCGGTGGTGAGGCCGCGACCCAGCTCGTCGGCAACCACACCGAATCCAACGTCAACAACCCATCCGAAAATCTCGAAGTCTGGCGCGCGGGCCAGGTGCGTCCGCTCTGCGTGTTCGACAAGGAGCGCATCTCCTACACCAGCAAGGTGACGGACACGCAGTCCTGGGCGGACATTCCGACCTGTAAGGAGGAGGGCGTCGACGTCCAGTATCTGATGCTGCGCGCGATGTTCCTGCCCGGCAAGGTCACGCCCGAGCAACAGGCGTTCTATGTCGACCTGTTCCAGAAGGTGACGCAGACCGCGGAGTACAAGGAATACATGGAGAAGCAGGCGCTGAAGCCGATCTTCCTCACCGGCAAGGACATGGTGCAATTCCTCGAGGAGGACGATGCACAGAACAAGTTGCTGATGACGGAAGCCGGATTCGTTGCGAAGTGATCGTCTCTTCTCCCTCTCCCCGTTCTTACGGGGAGAGGGTTGGGGTGAGGGGCTCTCTCCGCGAGTCCAGTCCTCACCGTCATCGCGGAGACTCCCCCTCACCCCAACCCTCTCCCCGCAAGCGGGGAGAGGGGGGAATTGAACGCGGTTCGTCCCTAACC
>NZ_LGHL01000186.1 GCF_001908205.1 Bradyrhizobium sp. NAS80.1 | reverse complement strand
TGGCGGCCGCATCGCCCGAGATGGCCAGCACATGGCCCCGCGCATATTTGTGACCGTCGATGCGCGGCACCGGAAAGGCGGCGCCCCAGAAATCCGGATCGTTCTCGAAGATCTGCGGCGCGATCTCGTCCAGCACCTGCGCGTCGATGCCGATGTCGACGACACGCACACGGCCGCAATGCATGCGGCCCGGCAGCAGCAGGTGGGCCGGCTTCTTGCGGAAGAAGGTCACGGTTTCGGTGGCATTGACGGCGGTGCCCATCACGGCCGCGCTGGTACCATTGATGCCGCTCGGCAGGTCGACGGCAAGCACCGGCGCGCCGTTGGCGTTGATCGCCTCGATCATCGCGCGCGCCTCGCCATCAACGGAACGGCTGAGGCCCGCGCCGAACAGCGCATCGATGATCAGCGCGGGCTTTCCGATCGCCTGCGGGTTGAAGGGCAGCACCGGATATTTCCAGCCGCGCGCGGCTGAGGCCGCATCACCCCTGAGCTGATCGCGCTCGCACATCAGGATCACCGAGACGTCGCGCCCCTGAGCGGCGAGCTCGGCGGCCGCAACAAACCCGTCGCCGCCATTGTTGCCGGGGCCAGCCACGATCAGGATCGGCCCCTCCTCCACCAGCGCGTTGGCGGCTTCGGCGACCGCCTGACCCGCACTGAGCATCAGCTTGAAGCCGGGCGTGCCGGCCGTGATGCTGAGTTGGTCAGCCCGCTGCATTTCAGCGTTGGTCAGAACTTCCATGCCACTTCCCTTGTACAAACGCCTCTTCAACAGGCATCTTCCGTGCCGATCCGGCGGACGAAACATCCATCTGCACAGATATTGAACCGTTTGCCTATTTTGTAGTCTGCGGTATTTTGGGTCAGCCGGCTCCACCTATCAAAGATGCTCGTTAAAAGGCTGATAACGCTCCAATAATCAGGGCATTTGCAATTTGGCATAGACCCTGCTTTCGAGGAAGCCGCTTCGGTTCGTCGTGCTCACTGGCATCTTATCAGGGTGTGACTGGCCGCCGCCGGGTTGACCAGGCATCCCGGCCTAGCGAAGACAAGATCATGCGTGAGAAAAGCGCATCCTGACGAAGACGTTGCTATTTGATCGAAAGGCCGGGAGGCGCGCAGTGAAGAAAATCGAAGCCATCATCAAGCCGTTCAAGCTCGACGAGGTGAAGGAAGCGCTTCAGGAAGTCGGCCTTCAGGGCATCACCGTCACCGAGGCCAAGGGCTTCGGCCGGCAAAAGGGCCATGCCGAGCTTTACCGCGGTGCCGAATACATCGTCGACTTCCTGCCCAAGGTGAAGATCGAGATCGTGATCGGCGACGACCTCGTCGAGCGCGCCATCGACGCGATCCGCCGCGCTGCGCAGACCGGTCGCATTGGTGACGGCAAGATCTTTGTCTCGAACATCGAAGAGGCGATCCGCATCCGGACCGGCGAATCCGGGCTGGACGCTATCTGAGCCGGGTGCTATCCGAATTTTGCGACACTCTGACAGGAGATAAGGCTGCTTCGGCGGCCTGAATTCATTTGCGCGATCGCGCGCGAACTCGCCAAAAGCGAGAACAATTTTGCTCACCTGTAAACCGACCCGCAGAGCCAAAAGGGGTATGCATGAAGACCGCCAAAGACGTCCTGAAATCGATCAAGGACAACGACGTCAAATACGTCGACCTGCGCTTCACCGATCCGCGCGGCAAGTGGCAGCACGTCACCTTCGACGTCAGCATGATCGATGAAGACATTTTCGCCGAAGGAACGATGTTCGACGGCTCCTCGATCGCCGGCTGGAAGGCGATCAACGAGTCCGACATGACCCTGATGCCCGATCCGGTGACCGCGACGATCGATCCGTTCTTCGCCGAGACCACGATGGTCATCACCTGCGACGTGCTCGAGCCGACCACCGGTGAGCCCTACAACCGCGACCCCCGCGGCATCGCCAAGAAGGCCGAGGCGATGGTGAAGTCGATGGGCGTGGGCGACAGCGTGTTCGTCGGTCCCGAAGCCGAGTTCTTCGTGTTCGACGACGTGCGCTTCTCGAGCGGTCCCTACAACACCGGATTCCGCCTCGACTCCTCGGAGCTGCCGACCAACTCCGACACCGAATATGAAGGCGGCAATCTCGGCCACCGCATCCGCACCAAGGGCGGCTACTTCCCGGTTCCGCCGCAGGACTCCGTGCAGGACATGCGCTCGGAGATGCTCGGCGCCATGGCCAGGATGGGCGTCAAGGTCGAGAAGCATCACCACGAAGTCGCTTCCGCCCAGCACGAGCTCGGCATGAAGTTCGACACGCTGACGCTGATGGCCGACCACATGCAGATCTACAAGTACTGCATCCACCAGGTCGCGCACATCTACGGCAAGACCGCCACCTTCATGCCGAAGCCGATCTACGGCGACAACGGCTCGGGCATGCACGTGCACCAGTCGATCTGGAAGGACGGCAAGCCGGTGTTCGCCGGCAACAAATATGCCGACCTGTCGGAGACCTGCCTCCACTACATCGGCGGCATCATCAAGCACGCCAAGGCGATCAACGCCTTCACCAACCCGTCGACCAACTCCTACAAGCGCCTGGTTCCGGGCTATGAGGCCCCCGTGCTGCTCGCCTACTCCGCGCGCAACCGCTCGGCCTCCTGCCGCATCCCCTACACCGCTTCGCCGAAGGCCAAGCGGGTCGAGGTGCGCTTCCCCGATCCGCTCGCCAATCCGTATCTCGCCTTCGCCGCGATGCTGATGGCCGGCCTCGACGGCATCAAGAACAAGATCGATCCGGGTCCGGCGATGGACAAGGACCTCTACGATCTGCCGAAGGAAGAGCTGAAGCAGATCCCGACGGTGTGCGGCAGTCTGCGCGAGGCACTCGAAAGCCTCGACAAGGACCGCGCCTTCCTGAAGGCCGGCGGCGTGTTCGACGACGACTTCATCGACGCTTTCATCGAGCTGAAGATGACCGAGGTCGAGCGCTTCGAAATGACCCCGCACCCGATCGAGTTCGACATGTACTACTCGGGCTAAGCGGCCCGAACAGTATGCGACAAACAAAAGGCGCTCCGAAAGGGGCGCCTTTTCGTTTTGGAGCGTGTCGGATGGGTGGAGCGCAGCAGAGCCCATCCTGGGTCATGCGTGCCGATCGCTCAGGACAGCTGTGGAAGCGCGCCGCGCAGCACATCATCACCCCATTCCTGAACAAAATGTCCGGCAACGGCGAGCTCTACCGGCTCGGGGCAGTTGCGGATCGTCCGGCGCATGTCCGCCATCACGGCGGGCCCAAGAACGGGATCGCTCATACCGATCACCATCGCGGTTCTGCCGCTCCATTCAGTACCCCACCACTCCCGGGCCCTACAAGACATCGCCGCACCGCCGGCATCGGGATGGTCGGGTACGAGGTTGGGGAATCGACGCACGCCGGCCTTGTAGGTGGCATCGGGGAACGGGGCATCATAAGCGTCGGCTTCCGCGGACGAAAGCTGCGGACAGGCCCGTGACAGGAGCTTGCCGACGGCCATGTCCGGATTTGCGTTATTCCACGCACGCCAGTCGAGAAAGCCTTTGGTGAGCGGGCGGTCGCCGGTCGCAAACATCGTGTTCATGATCAGCAGCCCCTCGAAGCGATCCGGCATGTCCGGTGGAATGGTGAGACCGAGCAGGCCTCCCCAGTCCTGACAGACCAGCGTCACGCGACGAAGATCGAGCGCGCGGATGAGCGCAACGAGACTGTCGCGATGGAAGTCGAAGCTGTAGACGGCGTCGTCGACGGGTTTGTCGGAACGACCGAAGCCGAACATGTCCGGCGCGATGACCCGGTAGCCGGAGGATACGAGACCGGGAATCATCTTGCGGTAGAGATAGCTCCACGTCGGCTGCCCATGCAGACAGAGCGCAACGCGAGCGTTCTTCGTGCCCTCGTCGAGATAGTGCATGCGCAGGCCGGCATAACCTGTGAGATCGTCGCAATAGTTTGCCGCGAAGGGATATCCTGGAAGATCGTGAAAACGTGTATCCGGCGTCCGCAAGACCGTCGTCATGTCAACCTCCCCTGGATTGGTCGCGATGCGCCGGATGCACTACGCTGCCGTACGCCGCTGCACAAGCACGTTGCCGGCTACGGGTTGTCGCGCCGCGGCATGAAATGGTCGAGCAGGCCGGTTGGCAGCGGAAAGACGATGGTCGACGACCGTTCGCCGGCGATGTCGTGCAGAGCCGCGAAGTAACGTAGCTGCATCGCCTGCGGCTCCTGCGCGAGAATCCGGCCCGCCTCGACGAGCTTTTCGGCGGCCTGCTGCTCGCCCGTCGCATTGATCACCTTGGCGCGCCGCAACCGCTCCGCCTCGGCCTGTTTGGCGATCGCGCGCACCATGGTTTCGTTGATGTCGATGTCCTTGATCTCGATCCCGGTGACCTTGATGCCCCAGACGTCGGTCTGCTTGTCGAGGATCTCCTGGATGTCGGCGTTCAGCCGGTCGCGTTCGGCGAGCATCTCGTCGAGCTCATGCTTGCCAAGCACCGAGCGCAGTGTGGTCTGGGCGAGCTGGCTGGTCGCTGCCATATAATCACCGACCTTGATGATGGCGCGCTCGGGGTCGACGATGCGGAAGTACAGAACGGCGTTGACCTTGACCGACACGTTGTCCCGCGAAATCACATCCTGGGGCGGCACCACCTGCACCATCACCCGCAGATCGACCTTTACGAGCTGCTGCACGACCGGAATCAGGAGGATGAGGCCCGGGCCCTTCACGCCGGTAAAGCGGCCGAGCGTAAATACGACGCCACGCTCGTATTCGCGCAGGATTCGAATTGCCTGCGATAGAAATATGATCACGAGCAGCGCAAGCGCTGCATAGGTCAGGGCTTCGAGCGTCATGGCATACCTCCCTCGCCGGTCCGGGCTGGCGCGCGCTGTATCAGCAGCGTCAAACCGACAATGTTGGCGACTTCGACCATCTCTCCGGGCTTGAAGGTTTCGGCGCTGCGCGCCCGCCAGCGCTCACCATGGGTGAAGACGTGGCCTTCGGTTCCATTCCAGTCGAGAACCTCGGCAGGCGAGCCCCGCATGGCCTGCGCGCCGACCCGTGCAGGAGCCTTGCGGATGCGCCGAAGCGAACCAAGCACGACGAGAATAAACCCGATGAACACGGCCGAAGTGATGCCAATCACCCACCATGACAGGTGATAGCCGGGCGCCTCGCTCCTGAACAGCATCAGCGCTCCCAGCAAGAATGCGATGATCCCTCCGAAACCGATCACCACGGTCGGATTGAAGGCCTCGATGGTGAGGAGCACGATTCCGATCAACATCAGGGCAAGGCCGGCATAGTTGATGGGCAGCAGATTAAGTGCATAGAGGCCGATCAGCAGGGAGATCGCGCCAACGACTCCCGGGGCGACTGCACCGGGAGACATGAACTCGAAGAGCAGGCCGTAGATGCCGACCATCAGGAGAATGAACGCCACGTTCGGATCGGTGATGACCGCCAGGAAGCGGGATATCCATCCGGGGTCGAGGGCTTCAACGACATCATCCCTGGTCGCGAGGCGTAGCGTCTTGCCGCCTGCAACCTCCACCACACGGCCATCGAGCTCTCTCAGCAATTCAGCCTGATCGCGCGCAACGAGTTCGATCGCATGGGCCTGGAGCGCGCCATTGGCGGAGAGCGTGGCAGCCTCGCGGACCGCTTTTTCGGCCCAGTCCGCATTGCGGTTGCGCAGCTCCGCAAGGCTGCGGATGAAGGCAACCGCATCATTGGTCACCTTTGCCGTCATGGCATCCTTTGGCTCTCCCTTCTGGTCACCGTCCTTCTTGTCCTTGTCGCCCTTGTCCGGGGTACCGCTCGGCAGACCCGGCAGCGGCCCGCCAATCTGCACCGGCGTCGCGGCACCAATATTGGTGCCTGGCGCCATCGCCGCGATGTGGGTCGCATAAAGGATATAAGTCCCCGCACTCGCCGCGTGGGCGCCGGACGGAGCGACGTAGCCGATGACGGGGACGGGCGAGCCAAGCACATCCGCGATGATCTCGCGCATGCTGGAGTTGAGACCGCCGGGCGTGTTCATTCTCAGAATCACGACCTCGGCGTGCCGTTCGCCTGCCTCGGCCAAGGCCTCCCTTACATAGCTGGCCGACGCAGGACCAATGGCTCCGTCGATCGAAACTGTCAGTGCGAGACGGCGGTTCTCCTCCGCTGAGCCAGGAAGGAGGCAGAGGATCAAAGCGACGACGCCAATCGCCGCAACGAGGGCTGCCTTTATGGTCTGCACGGCAAGGGCTCCCTTGCAGACCATATGGTGTTCGTCTTCAGAACCTCAATGCAGCCGCATGTCGGCCGCTGCCGTGATTGTGCGACGCAATGGAAGCGGCCCGCAGGATGGCGAGTTGACCTGTCAACGATGCGAGGTTGGGATGCCGTCCCGATGACCCCTGGCTCTCGAGAGAGGGCAGCAGTTCGATTTACGCTCAACCAGCTCGTGGCGGCCGTGAAGGAAACCAGGGCGAATGCGGGGTGAGCGGATAGTGCGGCGTCTTCGCGTTCTCCGTCATTGCGAGCGAAGCGAAGCAATCCAGCGTGTTTCCGCGGCGGCAGTCTGGATTGCTTCGCTTCGCTCGCAATGACGAGGACCCCGTTCCAAGGATTGACGGCTCTCAGCGCGCTCGGCTTCCTGGCCATTATTTTTGTCGGCTTCGTCAAAGGGGGCAGCGTTGCGTCCGACGACAGGCCGGAGAAGTTTCCCATGAGGCCCGGGTGGCAATCTTTCAAACTAACCCGCGCCGATGCAAGTCCGTTTGACCCAGCCAGCAATGGCGCAGACAGACATTGGACGAAGTCTGCTTCTGGTCACTTGCTAAGCTCAAACCCGGTCGCGGCGATGTCCGCCGCCGATTGTGTTGAAAAACTCAAAATCTGAGCGGTCGCAAAATTCTCGCGATGAGGTGAAAGGCGCCACATCCGCCATCTGGATCGTCCTCAAAGCCAATGG
>NZ_LGHL01000185.1 GCF_001908205.1 Bradyrhizobium sp. NAS80.1 | reverse complement strand
GGCCTCGCGCAGAGCCCGCCGGGCGCCTGGCGCGGCGAGCTGATCATGACCGGCGCCGTGTTCTGCATGGCGTTCTACAACGTGCTGTCGCGCCCGCTGATGCAGCGCTCCAGCGCTCTTGGCTTTCTCACCGTCGGTATGGGCGTGGGCGCCGCCGTGCTGGTGCTGGTGGGGCTCGTGAAGGGCAGCTTTGCGGCGCTCGATCATTTCACGACGGCGCAGTGGATCGCCGGAATCTATCTCGGCATTGGCGGCGGCGCGCTCGCCTTCATCCTCTGGGTCATGGCGCTGGCGCGGGCAACGCCGACCCGGGTGGCGAATACGATGACGGTCAACCCGATTGCCGCCGCCTTGCTGGCGGCGCTGCTCATCGGCGAGCCGATCACGCCAAATCTTCTGATTGGGCCGGTCGCGGTGTTCGCCGGCATCTGGATCGCAACCGGCGAGGCGAAGCCGGCTTAGCTCTGCGGCGCACTCACCGTGGGCCGGCTCGCTTCCGGCGTCTTCTTCGGCTTCAGCGTGCCGGCGTAGAACGACAGCAGCCACACCAGCAAGATGGCGAGAAGATAGACGCCCCAGGCCTGTGGCGGCGTGGTTGCCCAGCGGATGGCGCGCTTGAACGGGCTGGCGGTGTCGTCGGCCATGGCGCGCTTGTGGGCGAAAGCTCAGGCACGGTCAATCCCGCCGCCGTTCCGGGCGGATCAGGAACAAAGCCGCCAGCGCCGACAGGCTGAACGTGGAGGAGACGATCAGCACCTTGGCGCCCATGACGTCAATGAGCAGGCCAAAGGCCAGCGGCGCCACCGCTTGCGCCATCCTTGCCGGTGCGCCGATGACGCCGAGGCGATAGCCAAAGTCCTTCGAGCCGAAGATGGCGAGCGGCAGCGTGCCGCGCGCGATCGTCAAGATACCGTTGCCCGAGCCGTGCAGCAGCGCAAACGCGCTTGCGGCGGGGGCGCCGAAGATGGCAACGACAGCTGCGCCGATCGGGTGGGTGAGGCAGGCAAGGCGCGTCGACCACAGCGGATGAAAGCGGCTCAGAAAGCCCGCTTCGAGAATGCGCGCGACCACCTGCGCCGGGCCGATCAGCGCGCCGGCCGCGATCGCCTCGACATGCGTCGCGCCTGTTGCCTCCAGCAGGCGCGGGAAGTGAACGGCCATCGCACCGGTGACGGTCCAGACCGCAGCGAAGATGAAGGCGAGCAGGGCCATCTTGCGGTCGAGCGGCACGTGCGGTTTCTCGGCGGTCTTAGTCGCCTGCCTGGCACCCTTGATCGCCGGCAGCATGAAAAAGTTGAGGGGCAGGCCGATCAGGATGTTGGCGGCCGCCCAGGCAAAGCAGGTCTCGCGCCAGCCGATATGCGACAGACCCCAGGCGGTGAGCGGCCAGCCGACGGTCGAGGCGAAGCCCGCCATCAACGTGATGCCGGTGATCGAGCCGCGCGCTTCGGTGCCGTAGATGCGGCCCAGCGCGGCGAAGGCGGCGTCATAGAGCCCCATCGCCATGCCGATGCCGAGCACGAGCCAGGCGATCGCCATCACCGGGACGGATTGCGCAAAGCCGAGCAGGACGAGGCCGGCGGCGATGGTCAGGTTCGAAGCCGACAGTACCTGCCGGCCGCCGACGAGATCGATCTGGCGTCCGATACGTGGGCCGAGCATCGCCGAGATCACCAGCGAGGCCGAGAACGCGCCAAAAATCCAGTTGGAGGAGACGCCGAGGTCGTGCGCGATGGGATCGGCGAGCAGTGCCGGCAAATAGTAGCTCGAAGCCCAGGCGAGGGTCTGCGTAGTGCCGAGCGCCAGGATGATCGGAAGCTGACGCTGGCTCATCCGCGCGCGCTTCCGATTCTGGCCGACAAAGTCATCATGACCAGCATTTGCTGCCCGCGTGGCGAGCGCGTCAACCGTGGCCGCCGCATATTCGACCTGCGAAGGACGTGAGCCTTGGTCCTCGCGCGGTTCGAGCGTGGCCTTTCGTTCGTCACGAATGCACGCCATAATGGCGCATGCAATTGACCTCGCGCCTAGCGCTGATGAACTGGCTGACCGGCCAGGGGCTCACGGGCCTGCCTGAAAACGAACTGCTCCGCGGGTTCTGCGAGCGCTGCCGCGCCGAAGGGCTGGAACTCTCGCGCGGGCTCGTCGTCATCGACACGCTGCATCCGATCTATGAGGGGCGCGGTTTCCGCTGGAGCGACCGGCCGAGTAACGAGAGCGACGCGTTCGAATACGGCTCGACTGCCGAAGGCGATGCCGCCAAGAGCTGGCGCCGCTCGGTGTTCTTCCACATGCTCGAGCACGGCCACGACGAGATGGTGATCGATCTTGCGGACGCTCCCTCGATGGATTTCTCGCAGATCGGAGAGCTCGCCGAGAAGGGCCACCGGCACTATCTCGCCTTCGTGCATCGCTTCGGCGAGAACGGCGCGCTCGGCCTGATGGACTGCTTCTACTCCTGCTGGACCACGCGCCGCCCCGAAGGCTTTGGCGAAGCCGAGCTCGAAGCTATGCGCGATCTCGTGCCGGTGCTGGGGCTCGCGATCAAGTCAGCACAGCAGGTCGACATCGCGCGCACGCTGGGGCGCGTCTATCTTGGCCGCGATGCCTCCGAGCAGGTGCTGCGCGGGCGGATCTCGCGCGGCGTCACCGAGCGCATCGATGCCGTGCTGTGGTATTCGGATTTGCGCGGCTCGACCGGGATCAGCGAGAGCATCGGCCCCGACGAGATCATTCCGTTCCTCAACGACTATGCCCAGGCCGTGATCGACGCAATCCACGATGCCGGCGGCGACGTGCTGAAGCTGATCGGCGACGGTGTGCTCGCGATGTTCACCGGCGAGGACATGGCGGACGCCCGCCGCGCGGCGCTGCGTGCCGAGCATTTGTTCCGCAAGAACGTCGCGGCGCTGAATGTGCGGCGGGCGGCCGACGGCCGCCCCACCACGTCTGCCTATATCGGCCTGCACGTCGGCGAGGTCTTTTACGGCAATATCGGCAGCGAGGACCGGCTGGACTTCACGGTGGTCGGGCCGACCGTGAATGAGGTCAGCCGCATCGCCTCGATGAGCCGCTCGGTCGACCGCGAGCTCCTGGCGTCGGCGGAGTTCTACAAGGGCCTGGACGCCGCCGGCCGCCGCTATCTCGTTTCCACCGGCCGCTACGCGCTCCGCGGCATCGGCCGCGCGCAGGATCTCTACACGCTCGATCCGGAGGTTGACGCGAGCGAACCCGTGACGGGGAGCTACGAGCGGTATCTGGCGAACTAGCCTCGCTGCTTCGATAACGAGGAGGCGCTAGCCCCGCGCCGCCGCGCCGTCCTCCACCATTGCCGGTTGCTGATCCAGCACTACCGCTGGCGAGAGCCAGATGACCAGCGCCTGCGCGCCGAAGACAGCTGCAGCGAGATAGAGGCAAGCTTCCGCGCTCCAGACGCCGCCGACGATCGCCCCCAGTGCCGAGCCGAGCGGGCGGGCGCCGTAGCTCATGATGTTGATGGCGGAGACGCGGCCAAGAAGGCGCGGCGGCGTCACGGACTGGCGCAAGGTCGTCGTCGAGATCACCCAGAGGATCGGCCCCACGCCGAGCAGGAAGAAGCTGAGGCCCGAGAGCCAGGGCGAGGGGACCAGCACCGTCAGCGCCATCACCACCGCGGCGACGAAGCCGGTGACCGGGCCGAGGCCGACCACCGTGCCGAAAGCGACGCGCTTCATCACGCGCGTTGCAACCAGCGCGCCGATCACCATGCCGACCCCGTACATCGTCAGCACGATGCCGACGCCAGCCGCCGTCAAACCGAGATGGCGCACGGCGTAGGGCACGAACACGGCAATCTGCAGGAACCAGCCGGTGTTGAAGATGAACTGGGTGATGAACACCGGCCGCAGCAACGCATGATGAAACACGAAAGCGGCGCCCTCGCGGATGTCCTGGAACGGATGGCGGCGCGGCACTGGCGGGCGCGAGGGCTCGTAGATGCCGGAGAGCAGCACCACGGCGATGGCCGAGAGCGCGGCGGCAAAGCCGAAGGCCGGGCTCGCGCCCCACCAGCCGACCAGCGCGCCGCCGAGCGCAGGGCCGCTTGCGAAGGCGATGGTGCGCGCCAGCTCGATCCGGGCATTCGCGGCCGGCAGCAACTCCGCGCTCACCAGCGACGGCACCAGCGCCGGCGCGGCCACGCTGTAAACGACAGTACCGCAGACAGCTGCGAAGCCGAGCAGCGCCAGAAGCGGCAAATTGAGCGCGCCGAGCGCGAGCAGCAGCACGATCGCCGCAAGGGCCGCGGCCCGCAGCGCCTCGGCGCCCGCCATCAGCGAGCGGCGAGAGATGCGGTCGGCGAGCAGGCCCGCCGGAATGGCGAAGAGAACGAAAGGCAGGGTGAGGGCGGTCTGCAGCAGGCCGGTCTGGCCCTCCGCGACGCCCAGCGTGAGCACCGCGACGATGGGGGCCGCGGCTAGCGCGATCTGCTCGGCCGACTGCGCCGCGAGGTTCGACCAGGCCAGGCGGTTGAATGTGTCGGGGAGGCGAGGCGGATTTGACATGGCTCATTTCCTGCTAAGTCGAGTTCGCGGCAGTATCCGCTTCCGGGGAGAGCCAAACCCACCCGCTTCCCGACATGGCGGCGAACAACGGGCGCGGCGGAACCGATACTGCTAGATGCAGTTGCAAATTAGTTGCAATAAGCCTCGACTTCGGTATTCTCGCCTCATGGATGCCCGATCGCCCGATTTGACCACTGATGCCGCCGGCTGGCGCACTGACGCTCCCACCACCAAGAGCCTGGCCGAGGTAAACGCCTCAGTCGCTGTCCCCACGGCGGGTGTGTGGTGGCGGCGGCTGCTTGCGTTCGTCGGCCCGGGCTACATGATCTCGGTCGGCTACATGGACCCCGGCAACTGGGCGACCGACCTCGCGGGTGGATCGAGGTTCGGTTACACGCTGCTCTCGGTCATTCTGCTCTCGAACTTGATGGCGATCCTGCTGCAGTCGCTGGCGGCGAGGCTCGGCATTGTCACCGACCGCGATCTCGCGCAGGCCTGCCGCGCGACCTATTCGCCAGCGGTGAATTTCCTGCTCTGGCTTATCTGCGAGGCGGCGATCATCGCCTGCGATCTCGCCGAGGTCATTGGCACAGCGATTGCGCTCAAGCTTCTGTTCGGGATCCCGCTGATCGGCGGTGCGCTGATCGCCGCTCTCGATGCCTTCCTGCTGCTGCTGTTGATGAACCGCGGCTTCCGTTTCCTCGAAGCCTTCGTCATGGCACTGCTCGCGGTGATCGCAGTCTGCTTCGCGATCCAGATCGTGGCGGCAGCGCCACCGGTCGCGGAAGTCCTGCGCGGCTTCGCGCCGAAGGCCGAGATCTTCACCAATCCTGAGATGCTCTACATCGCGATCGGCATCATCGGTGCGACCGTGATGCCGCACAATCTCTATCTGCACTCCTCGATCGTGCAGACGCGCGCCTATGAACGTAACGACACAGGCCGGCGCGAGGCGATCAAATGGGCGACGACCGACTCGACCATCGCTCTGATGCTGGCGCTGTTCATCAACGCTGCGATCCTCGTGGTGGCGGCTGCGACCTTCCACAAAAGCGGCCATTCCGACGTTGCCGAGATCGGCCAGGCGTTCGAACTCTTGTCGCCGCTGCTCGGCCTCAGCATTGCCTCGACGCTGTTCGCGGTGGCTCTGCTTGCGTCGGGTCTCAACTCGACGGTGACGGCGACGCTCGCCGGCCAGATCGTGATGGAGGGCTTTCTCCATTTGAGTCTGCCGCGCTGGGCGCGCCGCCTGGTCACGCGCGGCATCGCCATCGTTCCGGTGATAGTCGTCACTGCCATCTACGGCGAGCGCGGCACCGCCGATCTGCTGGTCCTCAGCCAGGTCGTGCTGTCGATGCAGCTTCCCTTCGCCGTCATCCCTCTCGTGCGTTTCGTCTCCGACCGCCGCAAGATGGGCAAGTTCGCGATTTCCCCATACGTCGCTGCGATCGCGTGGATCGTCGCGGGCGTGATCGTGATCTTGAACGTGAAGCTGTTGGTCGACACGCTGTTCGGGTGAGCGTGCTAATCCTGCGGCTCGGACGCCGCATCGCCCTGCGCGTCGACGCGCAGCCAGCCTGAGGGCGCGAGGCGCTGCTGCGGCAGGAAGCGGGCCTTGTAGTCCATCTTCTTGGATCCCTCGATCCAGTAGCCGAGGTACACGTAAGGCAGGCCCTGACGACGTGCGCGGGCGATGTGGTCGAGGATCATGAAGGTGCCCATCGAGCGGCTGACCTGGCTTGGCTCGAAGAACGAATAGACCATCGACAGGCCGTCGCTGAGCACGTCGGTGAGCGCCACCGCGATCAGTTCCTCGCCGCGGCCGGTGATGCCGCTGTCGGGGCCGCGCTTGCGGTACTCGATGATGCGGGTCTCGACATGGCTGTCCTCGACCATCATGGCGTAGTCGAGCACGGTCATGTCGGCCATGCCGCCATGGCGGTGGCGGGCATCGAGATAGGCACGGAAGATCGAGTACTGCTCGGAGGTCGGCACTGCGCTACGCTGCTCGCCGATGATGTCGGCGTTGCGCGCCATCACCTTGCGGAAGTTGCGCGAGGGCCGGAACTCGTTGGCGATGACCCGGACCGAGACGCAGGCACGGCACTGGTCGCAGGCCGGCCGGTAGGCGATCGACTGGCTGCGGCGGAACCCGCCATGGGTCAGGAGGTCGTTGAGGTCGCCAGCGCGGTCACCCACGAGGTGCGTAAACACCTTGCGCTCCTGCCGGCCCGGCAGATAGGGGCAGGGGGACGGCGCCGTGAGGTAGAATTGGGGGGGTGTCGCGCGAGTGCTGGGTCAAGGGACGTCGTGGGCCTCCGAAGTGTGCAATAGCATCGCGCTACGAAAGCCCCCGGTCAATTGGCCTGCTCGGCAGATCAGATCAGCAGTCAGCTTAGTCGATCCCAGTTAGTAGGTCGTTGATCAGTAAGGCGTTGCTCAGTAAGTCCTGGCCACCTGAGGGACAGGTGCGCGGACCGAGTTGTTGATCACGACAGTTCCCAGCACGAAATCGTGCAGCAGGCGCCTGCGGCCGTTGAACAGACCGACCAGCACCACGAAGGGCGACAGGAACGAGACCAAAACCCAGAACAGCACGGCATGGGTGGCGCCGAGCACGAAATAGCCGGGCGCGCCGTACCAGGTGCGCAGCTCCAGATCCATCACCCTCATGCCGATCGTTGCCGATGACGGACCACCGATGCAGGCGCCGTAATAGACGATGGCCCAGATCACGGAGGCCGGCCAGGCCAGCCAGAACAGCGCCCAGCCGATGCCGAGCGTGACCACGCCGAATACGGCGATGAAGAGGTAGCCGAGGATCACCGGCACCGAGATCACGACCATGTCGATCAGGAAGGCGAACGCCCGCCGCGTCGCGACGCCGCGAAAAAGTTCCGGATGCAGATAGGGGTCGTAGGCGTGCGGCTGCGCCGCGCCGTCATTGCGCCAGGCGCCGCCTGAATTGCCCGAGTCATACGACATGGTCCGTCCTCGCAGGGGAAAACCCTCGGGCACGACATGGGAGCAGATCATCCCCGTGCCAAGGGCGCACCGGCACCAAGAAGCGGAAATATTCCGGCGATTCGGCGGCGGAGGAGGTGCCAGCACGACGCTGGGAGGCAGGACCACCAGCGCGGACTTCTTGGGGTGGGCAAAGGCGCGTTAGCGCCGTGCCCACCATCACTCGCTGTCGTCCACGCTGGAGTTGGTGGGCACGCTGCGCTTTGCCCACCCTGCGGATGACTTACCCTTGCGCGCGAAGTTTCTCCGCCGCCTTCGGCGCGAAATAGCTGAGCACACCATCCGCGCCGGCACGCTTGAAGGCGAGCAAGCTCTCCATCATGGCGCGGTCGCCGTCGAGCCAGCCGTTGTTGGCGGCGGCTGCGATCATCGCGTATTCGCCGGAGACCTGGTAAGCGAAGGTCGGCATCGCAAACGTGTCCTTCACGCGGCGGACCACGTCGAGATAGGGCATGCCGGGCTTCACCATCACCATGTCGGCGCCTTCGGCGATGTCGAGCTCGACCTCGCGGAGCGCCTCGTCGGTGTTGGCGCTGTCCATCTGATAGGTGCGCTTGTCGCCAGTCAGCGTCTTCGCCGAGCCGATCGCATCACGGAACGGGCCGTAGAAGGCGGAGGCATATTTGGCCGCATAGGCCATGATCTGCACGTCGAGAAGGCCGGTGCGATCGAGCGCCTCGCGGATCGCGGCGACGCGGCCGTCCATCATGTCGGAGGGCGCGATGATGTCGCAGCCGGCTTCGGCCTGCACCAGCGCCTGACGCACCAGCACGGCGACTGTCTCGTCGTTCAGGATCTTGCCGTCGGAGATCAGGCCGTCATGGCCGTGGCTGGTGAAGGGGTCGAGCGCGACGTCGCAGAGGATGCCGATCTCGGGAAACTCCTTCTTGATCGCGCGCACGGCCTGGCAGACGAGGTTGTTCGGGTTAGTGGCCTCCGAACCTTCCTCGTCGCGCAGGGACGGATCGGTGTAGGGAAACAGCGCGATGCAGGGGATGGTGAGCTTCATTGCTCGCTCGGCCTCGCGTACGGCCTGATCGACGCTGAGGCGGTCGACGCCGGGCATCGAGGCGACCTGCTCGCGCTTGTTGTGGCCGTCGATCAGGAACAGCGGCCAGATCAGGTCATCCGTCGTGAGCACATTCTCGCGCACCATCCGCCGGGCCCATTCGGCCTTGCGGTTGCGGCGCGGCCGGACGGTCAGATCGAGGGCAGGGGAGGCTGTTGTGCCATCCCGGCGCGAAACCTCGCGCAATTCGATCGGACGTCCGTATTTGATCGCCATTACTCTTCCTCCGGCTGGAATTATTCTTATACCAGTTCGCACGGTTCCCGTCACCGCGGCTTGACCTGCCGCAAGGGATGGCAGCCGATTGATTTTGCGGGGCAAAGCAGCCAGAAGGGTGCCATGTCAGAGATCTCCACCCGCGATGCGGCCCGTGACAGCGCCAGGGACGCCGTCAGAGACAATGCCAGAGACAATGCAATGTCGGTGGCGGCGATCTCGTCGGAGCGTCACGAGTCCGACGACAGTGTCTGGACGCGTCGGCTCGTGCTGTTCCTGCGGGTGATGGCTCTGCTCTCGATCCTCAAGGGCCTTTATCACTGGGCGCAGGTCACCGGCTTCGTCGGCGGCGAGGACGAGGCGTTCGAGAACCAGTCGATGGCCTGGCAGGCCGCAACCGTGTACTTCGCCGTGATCGAGCTCGTCGCCGCTGTCGGCCTATGGTTGGCAACGCCGTGGGGCGCGGTGGTGTGGCTCACGACTGTCGTGTCGATGGCCGTGATCGAGCTGATGTTCCCCGGCATCTACGGCGGCAGCCTGATCGTGGTCGGCGTCGAGGCCTTCATGCTCGCCGCCTATCTCGCGCTCGCCTGGATGGCCGCGCGCGAACGGCCGCCGTAGCGCGCAGACGGCTCAACATGCTGTCTCCCGTGCCCCGGACGCAGCGCAGCGCGCCGCGCTTGCGGCGTGATGCACTGCAGAGCCGGGGCCCATCTCTGCGCGATCTCGTTTGTGGCTTTTGGGTCCCGGATCGGCGCTTCGCTTGTCCGGGACAAGAGAACGGAGATGTGCGCGCTTGGTTGACCGATCGTTGCGTAAAATTCGCTCTAACTTTTCGCTAACCAGCGTGTTTCCGCCACAGCTGTTACGCACACGTTTCGAAACGGGGCGGGGCTGTTCTGGAATGCGACAATCGAGGCGGACGGAGGGTGAACAGGACCTTGCGAGGGTCAACAGACGGTTGCGAAAAGTCCTTGTGGCACAGGCTTAATACGCAATTCACTGTCTTAAATTCATGATCTCTTTATTGTCTTGTTTAAGCTGATCTTCAATCGGGCCCCTTAAGTTGCACCTATCAGGCGGGACAAAAGTTTCGTCGAATAAGTGTCGATAAAAACGACAACAGGGGAAGTGTCATGATGAAAGCCGTCGCAACTGCGGCAGATACCGCAGAGCGCGTCTCCGGCCAGCAGGGCTCGGTGCAGTCGCTCTATCTGGAAGCTTTGACTCTGGTGGAGCGGCTGCATCGTCGTCTCCTCGACGTCATCAAGGACGAGTTCGATCGCCGCGGCCGTGCGGACATCAATTCGGTGCAGGCGCTCCTGCTCTACAACATCGGCGACAAGGAGCTGACCGCAGGCGAGTTGCGCACGCGCGGTTACTATCTGGGCTCCAACGTCTCGTACAATCTGAAGAAGCTCGTCGAGCTCGGCTTCCTCGATCATCAGCGTTCGCGTGTTGATCGCCGCTCGGTGCGCATCCGCCTGACCCCGCAGGGCCAGGAAGTCCGCCGCATCGTCGACGCGCTCTACCAAAAGCACGTCAAGACGGTTGAGCAGGTCGGTGGCATCTCGGGCGAGGAATTCTCGACCCTCAACAAGTCGCTGCACCGCCTCGAGCGGTTCTGGACCGACCAGATCCTGTATCGCCTCTGAGCTCTTTCGGAGGGATCAAGGCCAAGCCGGCCCGCAACAAGACCGGCAAGCCTCCCGAACGTGCCTAACTTCCCCAAGCGCGCCGGCCCGGCTCCTGCCCGGACCGGTGCGTTTTGTCGTCTTCGCGACTGCGAAAAAATTACCGGGCCGGGCGGAACCAGTTCCTCGCGCAGCAGTTGTTTCTCCGGATCGGAGGATGCGATGCTGGTCGAGCGCGGGCCTCAGGTAATGAACGTCGAACTCGTGAGCGATGCCTACGCCATTGCCGCGAACTACCTCCGTCGCTCCGGTGCAATTCCCGACTCACTCGTCACCAACGAACGCCTGCTCGAGATCATCATCAGGCTGCTCCAGCAAGGCGAGTTCAACAAGCTCAGGCTCGCCAACAAGGCGATCGCCCGGTTCGAGGCAGAGCCCGAGGCCAGAGCGGTTGCCTGATCAAATCCCGCAAAACCAGCAAGAACCTGAGGGGGCCATGGAAGCTGCCATCGACCGCATCATGCAGACCTATGACCTGCTCGCCAACCGCACGGCGGCGGCCAGCGAGGAGGCGCGGGTCAAGGTCACGAACTACCTGAACACTTTGATGGAAGCCGGCGAGAAGGACCCCCACAGGTTGACCGTCTGCGGCCTGACTTATCTGCGCCAGCTCGATGGCAGCGTCGACCCCATCAAAGCGGGGTATACGGGGCTGTGATGGGACGCCGCCCTGGGCGGGCGGTTTCAGACGCGGGGTTTGGGGCTCAAATCGGCCCTATGCTGGATGTTCGCTGACGAGCGGCTTGGTAGGGCCGCCCCAGCGCCCAAATCCTCCAATCGCCACCATATCTTGCATAAATATCAGGTCCGACCCGCAAATACTTGGCCGGGGGCGGGCGATGTGGTAGATCGCGCTCGCCGCTTCCAATCGCCACACCAGACCCGCCCGGAGCCCGCCAAAAGGCTGCGGCGGTGGAGATATTCGCAAGATGACCCTCGCCCAAACCGCCTCCGCACCCGATTCGTTTTTCACCGCCTCGCTCAACCAGGCCGACCCGGAGATCGCCGCCGCCATCAAGGGCGAACTCGGCCGGCAGAGCCATGAGATCGAGCTGATCGCCTCCGAGAACATCGTCAGCCGTGCAGTGCTGGAAGCGCAGGGCTCGGTGATGACCAACAAATACGCGGAAGGCTATCCGGGCGCGCGCTACTATGGCGGTTGTGAGTGGGTCGACGTCGCCGAGAACCTCGCGATCGATCGCGCCAAGAAGCTGTTCGGTGCGAACTTCGCCAACGTGCAGCCGAACTCCGGCAGCCAGATGAATCAGGCGGTGTTCCTGGCGCTGCTGCAGCCGGGCGACACCTTCATGGGTCTCGACCTCGCGGCCGGCGGCCATCTCACCCACGGCTCGCCCGTCAACATGAGCGGCAAGTGGTTCAAGGCCGCGCACTACACCGTGCGCCGCGAGGACCAGATCATCGACATGGACGCGGTCGCCAAGCAGGCCGAAGAGGTCAAGCCGAAGCTGATCATCGCCGGCGGCTCGGCCTATTCGCGTGCCTGGGACTTCAAGCGTTTCCGCGAGATCGCTGACAGCGTCGGCGCGTATCTGCTCGTCGACATGGCGCACTTCGCAGGTCTTGTCGCCGGCGGCGTGCATGCTTCACCCGTGCCGTATGCGCACGTCACCACGACCACGACCCACAAGTCGCTGCGCGGTCCGCGCGGCGGCCTCATCCTCACCAATGACGAGACGCTCGCCAAGAAGCTCAACTCGGCGATCTTCCCTGGCCTGCAGGGCGGTCCGCTGATGCATGTGATCGCGGCGAAGGCGGTCGCCTTCGGCGAGGCGCTGCGTCCGGACTTCAAGGTCTATGCGAAGAACATCGTCGAGAATGCCAAAGCCTTGGCCGAGACGCTGAAGGGCCATGGCTTCGACATCGTCTCCGGCGGCACCGATAACCATCTGATGCTCGTTGACCTCAGGCCGAAGGGCCTGAAGGGCAACGTCTCGGAGAAGGCGCTGGTCCGCGCCGCCATCACCTGCAACAAGAACGGTATCCCGTTCGATCCGGAAAAGCCGTTCGTGACCTCGGGCCTGCGCCTGGGCACGCCGGCTGCGACGACCCGCGGCTTCGGCGTTGCCGAGTTTCAGCAGGTGGGCGGCATGATCGCCGAGGTCCTCAACGCGATCGCGCAGTCCGACGACGGCAAGGCGCCGCTGGTGGAAGCCGCGATCAAGGAACGGGTCAAGGCGCTCACCGACCGGTTCCCGATCTACCAGTAAGGTCAAGGCAAACGGATGCGCTGCCCGAACTGCAACAGTCTCGATACGCAGGTAAAGGACTCGCGTCCGACCGAGGACTCTTCCGTTATCCGCAGGCGGCGCGTATGCGTCGCCTGCAATTTCCGCTTCACCACCTTCGAGCGCGTGCAGCTGCGCGAGCTCACGGTGATCAAGCGCAACGGCCGCCGCGTGCCGTTCGACCGCGACAAGCTGATGCGCTCGGTGCAGATCAGCTTGCGCAAGCGGCAGGTCGAGCCCGAACGGGTGGAGAAGATGGTCTCCACCATCGTGCGCGAGCTCGAGACCGGTGGCGAGGCGGAGATCTCCTCCGAGGTGATCGGCGAGACCGTGATGGAGCATCTGCGCACGCTCGACGACGTCGCCTATGTGCGCTTCGCCTCGGTCTACCGCAATTTCCGCGAGGCCAAGGATTTCGCCGACGTGCTCGGCGAGCTCTCCGGTGAGGAGGAAGCGCGGCTCGCCGCGATCCGCAAATGATCTTCCGTATCCTGGAAGATCAGTTCGCGCAGAAGGCCCGCGACGCCAAGGACGCCGATCGCCGTTTCATGCAGCTTGCTTTGGCGTTGGGTATGCGCGGGCAGGGGCGCACCTGGCCCAATCCGGCCGTCGGCGCCGTCATCGTCAAGGACGGCGTCATCGTCGGTCGCGGCTGGACGCAGCCCGGTGGACGTCCGCATGCCGAGCCTGAAGCGCTGCGGCGCGCAGGAGAGGCGGCGCGGGGCGCCACGCTCTATGTCACGCTGGAGCCGTGCTCGCATTTCGGCAAGTCGCCGCCTTGCGCGGACGCGGTGATCGCCGCAGGCATCAAGCGCGTGGTGACGGCGATCGAGGATCCCAATCCGGAAGTCGCGGGCCAGGGCCACGCGCGCCTGCGCGCCGCCGGCATCGCCGTCGACGTTGGCCTCTGCGCGGCGGAAGCCGCGTTCGACCACGCCGGACATTTCCGCCGTATCCGGGACAAGCGCCCACATGTCATCCTGAAGCTCGCGGTCTCGCCCGACGGCAAGATCGGCGCCGCCGGCGGCAAGCCGCTCGCGATCACGGGGGAGGCGGCGCGCAATCGCGTGCATCTGCTCCGCGCGCAGAGCGATGCGATCCTGGTCGGTATCGGCACGGTGCTGGCGGACGATCCTCAGCTCAACTGCCGCCTGCCGGGCATGGCGGCGCGCTCGCCGGTGCGCGCGGTGCTCGACCAGAGCCTGCGCATTCCCGCATCGAGCCAGCTGGTGCGCTCCGCGCGAGAGACGCCGCTTTGGGTGTTCGGCTCGGGGCTTGCGGAAGCAGCCGCCGCGACCCGCCTCGGCGCTGCCGGCGTGCAAATCATGCGAATGCCGCCGGGCAACGCCTCCGGGCTCGATCTTCCGGCCGTGCTGCATGCGTTGGCCGAGAAAGGTATCACGCGGCTGATGGTCGAGGGCGGCAGCCGGGTTGCTGCATCATTCGTGGCGGCCGATCTCGTCGACGAGATCTGGCTGTTCCGCGGAGCGGAAGCGGTCGGCGCCGCTGGGGTGGATGCGCTCGATGCAATGCCCCTGTCGAAAATCACGCAGTCGCAGGCCTACAAGGTTCATGCTAGCGAGACATTCGACAGGGATACTCTCACTATCTACGAGCGCTCGTAATGTTCACCGGCATTGTCACCGATATCGGCGAGATCGTCAGCTTCACGCCAACGGCGCAGGGACAGCTGCATCGTCTGCGCATCGCCTGCCGCTACGATCGCGCCACCATCGCCGACGGCGCCTCGATCGCCTGCAATGGCGTCTGCCTGACGGTGGTCGCTTCCGGCGTCGAGGGCGGCAAAACCTGGTTTGACGTCGATGCTGCTGCCGAGACGCTGGCGCTGACGACCGCAAAACACTGGAAAGTGGGCACGAGGCTCAATCTCGAGCGCGCGCTCAAGATCGGTGACGAGCTCGGCGGCCATATCGTCGCAGGCCATGCCGATGGCATCGCGACTATCGTCAGCCGCGAGGATTTGCCCGACATGGCTCGGTTCGAGCTCAGCACCACGCGCGAGCTGGCGCGGTTCATCGCCACCAAGGGCTCGATCACGCTCGACGGCGTGTCGCTGACGATCAATACGGTCAAGGACGTGAGCTTTTCGGTGCTGATCATCCCGCACACGCTGACAGTCACAACGATCGGTGGCTGGACGGCGGGCGCCGAGGTCAATATCGAGGTCGACCTGATGGCCCGCTACGCAGCGCGGCTGACGGAAATGAAGTGACCGGCGCAGCCGGTCATTCCGGGATGGTCGGAAGGACCAGACCCGGAATCTCGAGATTCCGGGCTCGCTTCGCGCCCCGGAACGACAGTTTAAAACTTGGCTTACCCGCCTGCGGCGACTACATAACGCGCCGACCTCTGTAGAACGGATTTAGACGATGGCAGACGCGCGGCGCGCACCTCTGAAGGACCAGACCGACATCTCCGGCGCGCGTGCGCTGATTGTCGAGGCGCGGTTCTATGACGATCTCCAGGACGCGCTTCTGGACGGTGCGGTGGCCGAGCTGAAGGCCGCCGGCCTGACGCATGACGTGATCACGGTTCCCGGTGCGCTGGAGATCCCGGCGGCGGTGGCCATCGCGGTCGACGCCGCGGCCGCCAATGGCAAGCCCTACGACGCGGTGATCGCGCTCGGCTGCGTGATCCGCGGCGACACCATCCATTTCGAGATCGTCTCGCAGGAATCCTCGCGCGCGCTGATGGACCTTGCGGTGGCGCGAAAGCTGCCGCTCGGCAACGGCATTCTCACCGTCAATACCGAGGCACAGGCCTGGGCGCGGGCGCGCGCCAGCGAGCTCAACAAGGGCGGCGATGCCGCGCGGGCAGCACTTGCGATGCTGCGCATCAAACGCCGCCTGGCGCGGGGCTGAGCCATGGCTGACACCACCAGGAAACCGGCGGGTGCTCCGGAGAGGAAGGCGAACCGGCGGGGTGCGGCACGGCTCGCGGCCGTGCAGGCGCTGTACCAGATGGACATTGCGGGTGCCGGCATCAACGACATCTTCGCCGAGTTCGAGAGCCACTGGCTCGGCAACGAGGTCGAGGGCGACACCTATCTGCCGGCCGAAGCTGCGTTCTTCCGCGACGTCGTCTCCGGCGTCGTGCGCGACCAGAAGAAGCTCGACCCCTTGATCGACGAGGCGCTGTCCAAGGGCTGGCCGTTAAAGCGGATCGAGGCGATCCTGCGCGCGGTGCTGCGGGCAGGGGCCTATGAGCTGCAGCATCGCAAGGACGTTCCCGGCCGCGTCGTCGTGTCCGAATATGTCGACGTCGCCAATGCCTTCGTCGACCGCGAGGAAACCGGCATGGTCAATGCGGTGCTCGACCAAATCGGCCGCCAGTTTCGCGGCGACGAGTTCGGGCGGGGGTAGACGAGACGATGACCTTGGCCGTAGCCGTCATCCTGAGGTGCCGTAGCGAAGCGGAGGCCTCGAAGGGTGGCGGCGTGCCGCTGAAGGTGCACTTCGGCCGTGCATCCTTCGAGGCTCGCAAGGGCTCGCACCTCAGGATGACGGATCTGCTGTCGTGACACAGGACAAGAAGCAGATATCCGGCGAAGACTCCCTCATCGCGCGCTATTTCAAGCCGCTGGCGACTGATCCCGGCGCGTTCGGGCTGGTCGATGACGCCGCGGTCCTGAAATCCGCCGGTGAGGACATCGTCGTCACCACGGACGCCGTTGTCGAAGGCGTGCATTATCTTGCAGATGATCCGCCCGGCACCATCGCGCGCAAGGCGCTGCGGGTGAATCTGTCCGATCTCGCGGCCAAGGGCGCCACTCCGGCCGGCTTCGTACTAACGCTGGCGCTGCGCGGCGCCGACGATGCGTGGCTGCGCCCCTTTGCGGATGCGCTCGGCGAGGATGCCAGCGCCTTCGCGTGCCCGCTGCTCGGCGGCGACACGGTCTCGACACCCGGTCCGCAGATGATCTCGATCACGGCGTTCGGCCGTACGCCCTCGGGGCGCATGGTCGGGCGTACCGGGGCCAGGCCCGGCGATCGTGTCATGGTGACCGGGACGATCGGCGACGCCGCGCTCGGTCTCGACATTCTCAAAGGCGGCAACGTCAAGCAGGCGCTCGATCCGTCGTCCTGGGAGATGCTGGTCCGGCGCTACCACATTCCGCAGCCGCGCAATGTGCTGGCGCGGGCCGTGCGCGAGCACGCCAGCGCCGCGATGGACGTGTCCGACGGGCTCGCGGGCGATCTCGCAAAGCTTTGCGCGGCCTCCGGGGTCTCGGCGGTCATCGAAGCCGCGAGCGTGCCGCTGTCCGGTCCGGCCGCTGGGCTGGTCACGCGCGGAGCCGTTGGGATCGAAGCGCTCGTGGCCGGAGGCGATGATTACGAGGTCCTGTGTGCCGTTCCGACAGGCCGAGCCGAAGCCTTCATGGCGGCGGGACGGGCGGCGGGCGTGGCGATCACGGCGATCGGATCTATCGTGCAAGGGGCGACGCCGCCCCGCTTTATCGACGGTCAGGGCAGGGAGCTGGTCCTCAAGCGCCTGTCCTACAGCCACTTCTGAATTCAAGTCCGCCTCGTCGAACCGGATCTGTCCTCTGGCTGTTCCCGGTCGCATGTTGCTGTTGGCGATCGCAACCCCGGCGACAGCAAACAGCTGTATCTGCGCCATGGATGCAAAGCAGCTGGGGATGTGATTCGGATGACGGGGGCCGTTTCGAGTTTGAGCGGGGCGCGGGTTGTTCCCGGGAGGGAGTGCGGAAGCTGCACGCTCTGTTGCAAGGTTTACAATGTGGTCGAGCTCGGCAAGGCCGCCGGCAAGTGGTGCTCGCATTGCAAGCCCGGCCGGGGCTGCACGATCCACGACAGTCTGCCGAGCGAGTGCGCGGCGTTCAATTGTCTCTGGAAAACCGAGTCGACGATGTCCATGCAATGGAAGCCCGATCAGGCGAAGATGGTGCTTACCTTGCATCCCGAGACCAACAACATCCAGGTCGTGGTTGATCCCGGCCTGCCATCGGCCTGGACCCGGCAGCCTTATCACAGCCAGCTGCGCTTGCTGTCGAAGAACAACATGGTGAAAGGCCATCTTGTGATGGTGTTCGTCAATGAGCTGGCGACGCTCATCCTGCCCGACCAGGATGTGCAGCTCGGCGTCCTCACACGCGAGCAGGTCGTGTCGGTGACGCAGGAGGTCGGCCCCAATGGCGGCATCTACGAGGTCAAGATCTTCAACCGACGCACAACAGCCGACGGGCAGACCTTGGAAATGGCGTCAACGTCCCGTCATCCCGTAAGGCCCGCCGCCTGAGGTGGAGGCAGGGGGACTGGCCCCCGTCGGTGTGTCGGAGAGCCGTTTGCCGGCATTTCCGCAAAGCGGGCGTCTACGACCTAAATACCCGCCCAGATCGGCTTTTTCGGCCGCTTACGGCGTTGCACCCTCAATTTGATTTTGGCAAGCTCACAACCGACTAAGGCCGCCTGAGGGCGGCCTTGTTCAAAATCAAGGCGCCGCACCGCACGACGGACAACAAAAGGCGCCGGGGGTACATCAAGGATCTGAGGCAAAAATCACATGACAGCATTATGGTTGATAGTGCTCTGCGGAGCGCTTTCCGTCGTCTACGCGATTTGGGCGACGTCTTCGGTGTTGAGTGCGGATGCGGGGTCGCCGCGCATGCAGGAGATTGCAGGAGCGGTGCGCGAAGGCGCACAGGCCTACCTTCGGCGCCAATACACTACGATCGGTATCGTCGGCATCGTCATTTTCGTGCTGCTTGCCTATTTCCTCGGGCTCTACGTCGCGATCGGTTTTGCCATCGGCGCCATCCTGTCGGGGGCGGCCGGCTTCATCGGCATGAACGTCTCGGTTCGTGCCAATGTGCGCACCGCCCAGGCTGCAACCACGTCGCTAGCGGGCGGCCTCGAACTCGCCTTCAAGGCCGGCGCGATCACCGGACTGCTGGTGGCGGGGCTCGCGCTACTCGGCGTGACGCTCTACTTCGGCTTCCTGGTCTATTCGCTGAAGCTCGCGCCCGACAGCCGCACCGTGGTCGACGCCATGGTGGCGCTCGGCTTCGGTGCCTCGCTGATCTCGATCTTCGCGCGTCTCGGCGGCGGCATCTTCACCAAGGGTGCGGACGTCGGCGGCGACCTCGTCGGCAAGGTCGAGGCCGGGATTCCCGAGGACGATCCGCGCAACCCGGCAACGATCGCCGACAACGTTGGTGACAATGTCGGTGACTGCGCCGGCATGGCCGCCGACCTGTTCGAGACCTATGCGGTGACCGCGGTCGCCACCATGGTGCTCGCGGCGATCTTCTTCGCCAAGACGCCGATCCTCGCCAACATGATGACGCTGCCGCTCGCGATCGGCGGCATCTGCATCATCACCTCGATCATCGGCACCTTCTTCGTCAAGCTCGGACCGAGCCAGTCGATCATGGGCGCGCTCTACAAGGGCCTGATCGCAACCGGCATCCTGTCGCTGATCGGCATCGCCGGCGTGATCTACTATCTGATCGGCTTCGGCAAGCTCGAGGGCGTCGACTATACCGGCATGGCGCTGTTCCAATGCGGCGTCGTCGGCCTCGTCGTCACCGCGCTGATCATCTGGATCACCGAATACTACACCGGCACCGACTATCGTCCGGTGAAGTCGATCGCCCAGGCGTCGGTGACCGGTCACGGCACCAACGTGATCCAGGGCCTCGCCGTCTCGATGGAAGCGACCGCGCTGCCCGCGCTCGTCATCATCGCCGGCATCCTGGTCACCTACAGCCTCGCCGGCCTGTTCGGCATCGCGATCGCGACGGCCACCATGCTGGCGCTTGCCGGCATGGTCGTCGCGCTCGACGCCTTCGGCCCGGTGACCGACAACGCCGGCGGCATCGCCGAGATGGCGGGCCTGCCGAAGGAGGTGCGCAAGTCGACCGACGCGCTCGACGCGGTCGGCAACACCACAAAGGCGGTGACCAAGGGCTACGCGATCGGTTCCGCCGGTCTCGGTGCCCTGGTGCTGTTCGCGGCCTACAACCAGGACCTCAAGTTCTTCGTTGGAGACTCCGCGAACCACGCCTACTTCGCCGGCGTCAATCCGGACTTCTCGCTGAACAATCCCTACGTCGTGGTGGGTCTCTTGTTCGGCGGCCTGCTGCCGTACCTGTTCGGCGCGATGGGCATGACCGCGGTTGGTCGCGCTGCCGGCGCGATCGTCGAGGAGGTGCGGCGTCAGTTCCGCGAGAAGCCGGGCATCATGCAGGGCACCGACAAGCCGGACTACGGCAAGGCGGTCGACCTGCTGACCCGGGCGGCGATCAAGGAGATGATCATCCCCTCGCTGCTTCCGGTGCTGTCGCCGATCGTCGTCTACTTCTTGATCTATGCGATCGCGGGCGGCGGCGCGGCTGGCAAGTCGGCGGCCTTCTCCGCAGTGGGCGCGATGCTGCTCGGCGTGATCGTGACGGGCCTGTTCGTCGCGATATCCATGACCTCGGGCGGCGGTGCCTGGGACAACGCCAAGAAGTACATCGAGGACGGTCACTTCGGCGGCAAGGGCTCCGATGCCCACAAGTCGGCCGTGACCGGCGACACCGTCGGCGATCCCTACAAGGACACGGCGGGCCCCGCGGTGAACCCGATGATCAAGATCACCAACATCGTGGCCTTGCTGCTGCTGGCGATCCTGGCGCACTGAACTGCGAGCAGAGGCTCAAGATAACCCCCCGCGGCGAAAGCCGCGGGGCTTTTTGTCAGGGGCAGCGCAGTCCGGCTGCACGACAAAACAGGGGTCGACGGTCGAGCTTCAGGCTTTCGGCTCCGATCCGTCCTCGGCTCTTTGCGCAAATACCTCCTTCGCTGCGAACAGGCCGTTGAGGGCAGCCGGGAAGCCGGCATAGACGGCCATCTGCATGAGGATCTCGATAATCTCCTCTCGACCGAGGCCGACATTCAGACCTGCCTCGATATGCACCTTGAGCTGAGGTGTGGCGTTCCCCATGGCCGCGAGCGCTGCGATCGTTGCGATTTCGCGCGAACGGACGTCGAGCCCGGGCCGTGAGTAGATGTCGCCAAATGGAAATTCGAATACATAGGTGGCGAAGTCTGGGGCGATGTCACCAAGCGCCGCCACGACCTTATGGCCGGCCTCTCCGTCGATCTCAGCCAGTGCGCGGCGACCGCGCTCCAACCGGCTTTCGCCGGCGTTCGGGAAGTGTTGCATCATAATCCTTCATCCTCTGTTCCGTTTCGGCATAACCGCCGATCTTGGTGTCGAGGACGAGAAGACAGGCATTCAGCTCGTCGACGTGGGCACGCACGCTTTCACGGTGCCGCTCCAGCAGCGCGCGCCGCTCGGCCTCGCTGCCGCTGCCTCGCTCCCGGAGTTCCGCGTAAAGCAGCATGTCCCGGATCGGCATACCAGTCGTCTTCAGTCGGCCGAGAAACTCGATCCACACAAGGATCGAGGCATCGTAGTCACGTCGGCTGGATCGATCTCGGTCGGCGTAAGGCAACAGTCCGATCCGCTCGTAGTAGCGGATCGTATGGGCAGTCAGTCCGGAACGCTTCGCGAGTTCGCCGATCTTCATGCCTGTCTCTCATCACGACGCACGGAAACTACGAGTTCGAGCGCACTCTAAGTCAAGAGACATTTGGGCCTGCCGATGCGAGCTTTGCGCCGTTGGCAAAGCAGCCGTGCCGGAGAGCCGGCTGATCGAGACAATAAGCAAGCAGGCCCCGTCGAGTCGATTGGGAGCGACGTTGTACGCATGTTCGGTCGATACGTGCGGTCAAGCCGTCTGGCGCGCCACAACCGGGGGATACGCGAGCTACTGCACGTCCATCTGCAATCCTTCCTTCTGGATGATGCCGGCGAACTTCTTCGTCTCGGCATCCACGAAGTCGGAGAATTGCTGCGGTGTGCCGTAGTCGGCGCGGGCGCCCATGGCGGCGATGTTTTTCTTGATGTCGTCACGCTCGAGCATCGCCTTCACTTGAAGATTGAGCGACTCGAGCACGGGCGCGGGGACACCCTTCGGCAGGAATACCGCGAACCACGACGAGATGTCGAAATTAGCGAGCTCCGGCGCGCTCTCGCGCATCGTCGGCAGGTTCGGTGCGAGGTTGCTGCGCTCGCTTGTGGTGACGCAGAGGCCGGTGAGAGTGCCGTTCTGCACCTGCGGCAGGCTCGGATAGAGATTGTCGAACAGGATCTGGATGTCGCCGGCAAGCGCGGCCTGCAGCGCGGGACCGGCGCCGCGGAACGGGATGTGCGTCATCTTCAGGCCGGTCAGTTGGAGGAACCAGGCGCCGGTGAGGTGAGGGCTCTGGCCGACGCCGGAGGAGGCGTAGCTGAGCTTGTCCGGACTGGCCTTGAGATAGGCGATCAGCTCGGCGACCGACTTGATGCCGGTCTTCGGATGCGCCGAGACGATGTTCGGGATCCGGATCATGTTGGAGACCGGCTGCAGCTGGTCCGGCTTGTAGGTGAGGTTCTTGAAGATGCTGTAGGCGATGGCGTTCGGCCCGGGGTTGCCGATCAGGATGGTGTGGCCGTCAGGCTTGGCGCGGACCACCTCGGCGGTGCCGATCGTGCCGCCGCCGCCCGAGCGGTTTTCCACAACGGCCGTCTGGCCCCAGGCCGTCTGCAGATGGGCGGCCAGGAGCCGGCCCATGACGTCGGTCGAGCCGCCGGCCGCCGCCGGCACAATGAGGCGGACGGTTTCGGTGGGTTTCCAGTCCGCCAGGCTTGATCGTGGCAGGATCGCTGCGGCCGACAGGCCGGCAGCACCAGCGAGCACATTGCGACGGGAAAGAACTTTGTTGGGCACGAATCCACTCCCTGCTTTTTGTTTTGCAGGAAGCGTAGGGAACCCGGCGCGCAACGGCAAGTCGCAGGCGATGGCAAGTGCCTCGCGGACGACGGCAAGTGCCGCGCCGAGGGCGGCAGGACGCCGCAGGCTCAAGGCTCAGTTAAAGCTGAGCAGCTTGAACAGCGGCGTGAGGTAGTTCATCTCCTGGCCCGACGTCGCCGTGGTCCGGCTGATGAAGTCGAAGATCTTGCCGTCCTGGAGGCCGTAATTCGCAAGCCGGCGCACGCGCCGATTCTTGTCGAAATAGATCGCGATCACGCGCTGGTCGACCACCTTCTGGTTCATGAAAGCGACCGGGCGCTCCGAGCGCTGCGAGATGTAGTAGAACACCTCGCCGTCGAGGGTCGCGACCGTGGAGGGCGTGCCCATCACGATCAGCACCTGGTCCTGGCTTGCGCCGATCGGAATCTGCTCCAGCGCGCCGGGCGGCAGGATATAGCCCTTCTGGAATTGCTCGCCGGTGCAGCCCGCAAGCGCCACCCCGACCAAGGTCGCGGCCGCGAGCAGGCGCAAGCCGCGCCAGCGTGCTTGAAAGCCGCGCCGCTTGTCTGCGCGCAGGCTAGTCTGGTTCGTTATCGTCATTGCGGAACTGATTCCGTCCCCTTGCGTCGCGCGAGGCGCTGAAGTACCGGGCGGAGACTGCAATTGCAACACGCGCACGCCCGCTTGCGGAACCCACAATGGTTTGGCCGTTCAATCACTTCAGGAAACCCCGGCAAGCCCCGCGCGGCACCATTGAAGCCATCTATGGCATGATCGTGACGCAGGCGCGAGAACCCATATTTTACCGCGACTTGGGCGTGCCTGATACGGTTAACGGTCGTTTCGACCTGTTGCTGCTGCATCTCTGGCTGCTGCTGCGCCGCCTGCGCACGGCCCAGGGCGCCACGGAGCTGTCGCAGGCGCTGTTCGACCGCTTCTGCGAGGACATGGACGACAATTTGCGCGAGATGGGGGTCGGCGACCAGACGGTGCCGAAGCGGATGCGGGCGTTCGGCGAGGCCTTTTACGGCCGCGTGCAGGCCTATGACCAGGCCATCGAAGGCGGCGGCGAGGCGCTGGCATCGGCGATCTGCAAGAATATCTTGAATGGGACCGGAATGGACCAGGCGAAGCGGCTCGCGGCTTACGCCCGGGCCACGGAGATTGATCTCGGCCGGACCGGCGAGGCTGCGCTCTTCTGCGCGTCCTTCAAATTTCCCCCGGCGCTCAGCGAGGAAGTGACGCCATGAGCCGACCGACTACCGGATTCGAACGCGATCCCTGGCGGGCGCCCGTCATCGTCGCCCAGATTCCCGACACCGGCCTGCACCGTGAGCTCGAGGCCTCAGCCGCCGAGCGGCAGGCCATGGCGGAGGTCGCTGGCCTCCGGGAAATCCTGTCCGCCCACGCCGCCTTCGACGTTGAGCCGAAAAGCGGTGGCCGGGTCCAGGTCACGGGCCACGTCCGCGCCCGCATCGGCCAGACCTGCGTGGTCACCCTCGATCCGATCGAGAACGAGATCGAGGAGGAGGTGGACCTGATGTTCGCCCCCCGAGGCCGAGGCGCGCCGCCTGGCCGACCTGATCGAGGAGGGGCAGGATGACGAGGAGCCGCCGGAGGTCGCCGATCCGCCGGAGGCGATCGTCAATGGAATCATCGATCTCGGTCGCCTCGCCACCGATGCCCTGTTCCTGGCGATCGATCCTTATCCGCGAAAGCCGGGAGCTGTGTTCGAGGCGGAGGTCATCGCTCCCGACCCCGAGGACCATCCTTTCGCGGCGCTGAAAGCGCTTCAGGACAAGAAGAAAGGCAAATAGCTACGTATTCCCCGTAGGAACGCTTTGCCGTGCGGTGGGAAGTGCTTGCCGGGATGGTTTCAGTGGTCCTTTTATCTATTTGATTTTAATATATTTTCTTTGAGTTTTTCCGGTCCGTAGCCGGATCGTCCCGAATGCAAAAGGCTGGGGGCAAGAGGTTGTTTCGGGACAACAAAACGCTATTGTCGCGCCCCGGTCCGGGTGCGGCGTGGCACTAGGCCGGTCGCCATGTCCGTGGCGAACCCATTTGCGGCCCCGCTAGTTCAAGACCGCAGCAGACCAGGTTTCCAGGACTTTTATGCTAAGCAAGGTTCGCATCGCGCTTGACGCCATGGGAGGCGATGTCGGCGCCCCCGTAGTCATTCCAGGCGCCGCCATCTCGCTGGACAGGCATCGCGAAATCGAGTTCCTCCTGGTCGGGGACCGCGCCAAGATCGAACCCGAGCTCGACCGCCACCCCCCAGCTGAAGGCCGCGTCGAAGATCATCCATACCGACGTTGCTGTCAGCGGGTCGGACAAGCCGAGTCAGGCTCTGCGGCGCGGCCGCAAGACCTCCTCGATGTGGCTTGCCATCGATGCGGTGAAGAAGGGCGAGGCGGATGTCGCGGTCTCCGCCGGCAATACCGGCGCGCTGATGGCGATGTCGCGCTTCAACTTGCGCACGTTGCCGGGAATCGACCGCCCGGCGATCACCGGGATATGGCCGACCAGTCGCGGCGAGTCCGTCGTGCTCGACCTAGGCGCCACCATCGGCGGCGACGCGCACCATCTGGTGTCGCTCGCGGTGATGGGCGCTGCGATGGCAAGCGTGCTGTTCAACAAGAAGCGGCCCACCGTCGGGCTGTTGAACATCGGGGCCGAGGAGATCAAGGGGCACGAGGAGATCCGTGAAGCCAGCGAAATCCTGCGCGCGAGAAACCTGCCCGAGCTCGATTATATCGGCTTCGTCGAGGGCGACGGCATCGGCAAGGGGCTGGCCGACGTCATTGTGGCCGAAGGTTTCAGCGGCAACATCGCGCTCAAGGCCGCCGAGGGAACCGCGCGGCAGATGGCGGAATTACTCCGCAACGAGATACAGCGGAGCTGGCTGTCCAAGCTCGGCTATCTCTTTGCGCGCAGCGCCTTTCAGGCCCTGCGCGACAAGATGGACCCCAACAAGTCCAACGGCGGCGTGTTCCTGGGGCTGAAGGGACTAGTGGTCAAGAGCCATGGCGGAACCAGCGCCGAAGGCTTTGCCTATGCGATCGATGTTGGCTATGAGATGGCTCACTACGATCTCCTGAACAAGATCAATCAGATGCTCAACCGCGAGGGTAGTGCACTCAATTCCGTGCAGGCCGCGCAGGAGGCTGTTTCGTGACTCAAATTCGTTCGGTCGTGCTCGGCTGCGGCTCTTGTTTGCCGGAGCAGGTGGTGACCAATGCCCAATTGGCGGCGCGCATCGACACCTCCGACGAGTGGATCGTGCAGCGCACCGGCATTCGCGAGCGGCACATCGCGGCCGAAGGCGAGTTCACCTCGCATCTGGCAATCAAGGCGGCGCAGGCTGCGCTCACGGATGCCGGCGTGGACGCGCAGTCGATCGAACTGATCGTGCTGGCGACCTCGACGCCGGACAACACCTTCCCCGCGACGGCCGTCGCCGTGCAGCACGGGCTCGGCATCACCCATGGCGCGGCCTTCGACCTCCAGGCGGTGTGCTCGGGCTTCGTGTTCGCGCTCGCCACCGCCGACAACTTCCTGCGCACCGGCGCCTACAAGCGCGCACTGGTGATCGGGGCGGAAACCTTCTCCCGCATCCTCGACTGGAACGACCGTGGCACCTGCGTGCTGTTCGGCGACGGTGCTGGCGCGGTGGTGCTGGAGGCGCAGGAGCAGCCGGGCAATGCCGCGACCGACCGCGGCGTCGTGACCACTCATCTGCGCTCTGACGGCCGCCACAAGGCCAAACTCTTCGTCGACGGCGGACCGTCCTCGACCCAGACCGTCGGTCATCTGCGCATGGAGGGCCGCGAGGTTTTCAAGCACGCGGTCGGCATGATCACCGATGTGATCGTGGATGCCTTCGAGGCGACCGGGCTCAATGCCGAGAGCATCAACTGGTTCGTGCCGCACCAGGCCAACAAGCGAATCATCGACGCCTCCGCCCACAAGCTCCATATCGCTCCTGAGAAGGTGGTGCTGACGGTGGACCGTCACGGCAACACGTCGGCCGCATCGATCCCGCTGGCGCTGTCGGTGGCGCGCAAGGACGGCCGCATCAAGCGCGGTGACCTGGTCCTGCTGGAAGCGATGGGCGGCGGCTTCACCTGGGGCTCTGCGCTGGTGCGCTGGTAGGCCACAATCGATAAAATTTTGCCGGAATCAGCGCCGATTATCCATGCGTCTGCATCGATGAGCGCTGTTGACCGCCGTCCCGTAACCTCATAATTTCAGACAACAATTGTTCGCCGTGATGTGGGGCAGGGCGATGACCGACCAAAGTAAAACCGTAACGCGTGTTGACCTCTGCGAGGCCGTCTATCAGAAGGTAGGCCTGTCGCGCACGGAGTCGTCCGCCTTCGTGGAACTCGTGCTGAAGGAGATCACCGACTGCCTCGAGCGGGGCGAGACGGTCAAATTGTCCTCGTTCGGCTCCTTCATGGTTCGCAAGAAGGGTCAGCGTATCGGCCGTAACCCGAAGACCGGCACCGAGGTGCCCATCTCGCCACGCCGGGTCATGGTGTTCAAGCCGTCGGCGATCCTGAAGCAGCGGATCAATACCCAGCATCGCGGCAATGGCGATGCCAGCAAGGCTCAACCCGAGGCGTAATCGCCTGCGCGGAGGATTTGGCATTTGGACAAGGCGCCGGATGCGTTCCGAACCATCAGCGAAGTAGCGCAGGAACTCGACATTCCGCAGCACGTGCTGCGGTTCTGGGAGACCCGATTCTCCCAGATCAAGCCGATGAAGCGCAGCGGCGGCCGCCGCTACTACCGCCCCGACGATGTCGACCTGCTCAAGGGCATCCGCCGACTGCTTTACGGAGAGGGCTACACCATCCGCGGTGTGCAGCGGATCCTGAAAGAACACGGCGTCAAATCGGTGCAGGGCCTCGCCGACAACTCGGCCGCGGTCTCCTTCGGGGCAATCGAGGATGCCATCGGCCTGAGCCTGATGGAGCCTGAGGACGAGGCTCCGATCCGCGGCGTCACCGACACCGATGATGACGACTACCAGGGCGAGGAGGAAGGCATTGACTTCCGATTCGCCGAGATCGACGACGAGGAAATCCTCACCACTTTCCGCAAGGGCGGCGCCGCCGCGCCCGCCGGCCCCAGCGCGCTGGACCGCGAGCGACTCGGACGGGCGCTCGCCGACCTCGTCGCCTGCCGGGAAATGCTCGACCAGGCGCTGAAGGACGGGTGAGGGCCGCATCTCGCCAGCTTTGCGGGTAGTTCCGGGACAGGGCGATCACCAAAATGGTGCGTGCCTCGCCTTGCACAATGCAGCGATCCTAGCTAATGGAACGACGTTCGGAGCGTGGCGCAGCCCGGTTAGCGCACTAGTCTGGGAGACTAGGGGTCGGAGGTTCAAATCCTCTCGCTCCGACCATTTTAAGCCTCGTATTTGCAAGACTTTTTCGTGTTCTGCCGTTCGACCTGGAACGGACGAAATAGCGAACAGAACACGTCCAAAACCACCGATTCGCTGCATAGACCACCAGAGAAACCACCGGAGTGATTCGGCGGCGTGCGCGGTCCGTTCTGCCGGGACGCGGCCATGACCAACCGCCGACCCGCCGATCGCAATGAGGAGGCAGACAAACGGAGCGGAGTAGTAGCGCCGCGCGGCACCCGGGGACGGGCCAACTCAAGGGCGCAATTCCAGAAATCGGAAATGGAAAAACCCCACCACTTGCTGAAGGCGGCGGGGCTTCCATGAAAAGTAGAGCCGTAAGGGACACCACTCCCGAAGGGCTCTCGGCACGGTCACTGTTAGGAGCAGCGACATGAGCAGATCTAGTCACACGTCCCCAGCCGGTCAAGCATCCGGCGTCAGCTTCACCGAAGATCAATTCAACTGGCTTCGACAGGTTGCCGCCGATTGCGCGGCACTACCGCCGCTCTCCGGCTTCGTCGCGATCGCGCTGACCAAATACTTCAACCGGAAGGAAGGCGGCTGGGCCTGGATGGCACAGACGACTCTAGCGGACGACCTCGGCATCTCAGTTCGGACAATCGGCACTGTTCTCTCGGCCCTCGTCGAGCGCGGACATTTGATCAGCAAAAGGCGGGGTCGGGAGGAAACCAACCTCTACCACCTTGCCCTCAAGAACAGTGACGGTGATCGGAAAGAACTTGCAGATCACACAGGGGGAGTGATCGGCAAATCTCTGCAGAGTGATCGGCAAAATCGTGTCAAAGTGATCGGCAAGGGTTTGCCGACAAACCCTTTGAATGAACCCTTAGAAGAACCCATTGAAGAGATAGACTCTCCCCAGCTCGATCTCGGCGATCAAGATTCTGGGCGGCGTAGTCAGAGTCAGAACCCTGACACCAACGCCGCCTTCGAGGAGTGGTGGAAGCAGTATCCAAAGAAGGTCGACAAGGCCGCCGCCAAGAAAGCGTATCTTCGCGTCGTCCAGAAGAAGCAGGCGACACCGGCCGAGCTGTTGTCCGGCGCCATGCACTACGCGGCCGAGCGCAGCGGCCATGATCCCAAGTTCACGAAGTACCTGACCACATGGCTGAACGCGGGAAGCTGAGCGAATGAGTCCACCGCTCCACCCACCGCTGGCATCACGATCGACGCGAACGGTGACCCGGTAGCGCCACCACCCAACCGCCGCCACGATGGGGGCAGCGCGAGAGCAGCACCGAGCGCCTGATACGGAAGCTGCAGGGGGACGCGTGATGGCAAACGAGATCATCACCGCCGTCGGCGCCTCGCTGGACGTCGCCACCGTCATGCGCACGGCGCTACAGCCCTTCACCTATCGCGATCAGTGGTGGCGAGCGATCGAGCTCGCCGGTGATGCCTCCCAATTCGTCGCCAAGGACGAAGACGGCGATCTGGTCGCGCTGGCCGATGATGCCGATTGGCAAGCTTCACGCGCCCGGGCCCTTGAGATCAGGCAAGGCCTACCACCCTATGCTGAGATTTCCTTGTCGCCTACAAAGCGGCAGATCACGCCATCCGCGTCAAACCGTTTTCGGCCGACTACCAGCTGCTCGCCGCCAAGATGGTCGACGTCCTCGGCGTCAAGGCCGGAGGCGATCTCGACGCATACCTCGAAGGGCTGGCCTACATCCTTGCCGACCAGCGAGCAGCGAACTGGGAAGACGACGACACCCCGCACTGGATTCCGATCCCGGCGCTTGCGTTAGCTATAAAACGGATCTGGGCCGACCCCGCTCATTGGGGCGAGTTTCGCCAGCGGCCATCGATCCCCGGCATCGTCGAGCGTTGCCGCGATTACCGACACGATCTCGTCACGGTGCGGCATAGCCTGCGGATGCTCGGCCGGACGAGACAGCGCCTAGACCTAATTATCAGAACGGTCGACGACTACGAAGCGGATCCCGTATAGGCCAGCGCCTGCCAGCGTGGCGCGGCCGCTTTCGCCCGCGCCGGGTATGTTAATTTCCAGTCCGCTAGATCCTGTGAAATTGGCGAGCTGAGATCCGGAGCGAGATCAATCTTTTTTTTGCCAATCGCTTCTTCTTACGAGCCTTCGGGGTATTGATAGCACCTGTATCGGTGGCTCCGCACCACCGACAGCCGTCACGACTTGCCGATCGCACCAACCTGATCGCACGCGACTTCACCGCCGCGGCCCCGAACCGGGTCTGGCTTGCCGATATCGCCTACATCCCAACGGCGGAGGGCTGGCTGTACCTGTGGCCGTTATGGACCTGTTCAGCCGTAAGATCGTCGGTTGGGCGATGCGCGATCACATGCGGGTCGAGTTCGTCTCGTCGGCGCTGACAATGGCGATCCGCCAGACCCGCCGGGGATGTCGGATTGATCCATCATTCCGATCGCAGCGTGCAGTACGTGGCTTCTTTGTCGAAGGCGCCACTGACGGCGCCTCGTGGATATCGAGCATTTCGCCTGATTTGGGGCGGAAGTGCTTCGTCATAACCATGCCCCACTAGAACCGAATTTGATCTTCGAAATCAGGGGCCGGTTTAGTCACCGGCTTGCTTCCATGCTTCGAATGCTCTCCCTCCCTCCGCTTCCTCTTCGCGCGAAGTGCCATTTCGGAGCTCTGCCGCTGACATTTGCTCGCTGCCGCGGGGCGCTTCCAGCGCCAGACCCACGGCCGCGGGGTATAAGGAGGGAAAGGTCCATCTCTTTTTTTAGGAGGGATTTTAGCGCGCCCATCTCAAGAAAGACTGATCGTGCGCTATCTGCGTTTGGGCAGTTTTTGAACCCACCGCATGGTAGGTGATCGCGACAATCCCGTGGGCTGCGCGCTGCCGCCTCTGCCATTGGCCGACTTATTCCGTAACACCGCGCTTTAGCGGATGAAGTGGCCTGATGGCCAAAAACGCCCTCAAAAAATTACCGACAAACGTTGCCGATTTCGCTCCGGCCAGTTGTCTCTTAACTGCGCGTCAGTGATTGCGGGGGTGCCGCAACGCTGACGCTTGGATTATTCGGAGAAGTACGGGGCGTTCGTGGGACATTGTGGCGACAACACTTGCGGATCTTTATCCGCGAGGAAGGAATTGCTTTGCCTGAGTGCATCCATCGGCGCGCTTCTGGGCTGCGTCATAATATCGTCTCCGGCGATGGCCGAAGGAGGCGTCGCTAAGCCGCCCGAGACGGCTAAGACGGCGCCTGCTGCGAAGGGCCAGCCGCCACGGGCTGACGGCGCGGCGCCAACCGCGCCAGCACAGAAACCGGCATCGGCGCAGCGTTTTGACATTGACGATTTCGCCATTCGTGGTGCCGACAAGCTGCCGCAGATCGAAATTGAAGAGGTGATCTATCCTTACCTGGGGCCGAACAGAAGCGCCGAAGACGTCGAGAAGGCGCGGACGGCGCTGGAGAAGGCCTATCACGACAGGGGCTACCAGACTGTCAGCGTCTCTGTGCCGGAGCAGAATGTCCAGGCCAAGGTTGTCACGCTGCAGGTGACGGAACTGAAGGTCGGTCGGCTGCGGGTGAAGAACTCGCGCTATTTCGACCTCGACAAGATCAAGGATCGGGCCGGCTCGCTCAAGGAAGGCGCCGTGCCGAACTTCAACGACGTGACAAAGGACATCGTTGCGCTGAACCAGTGGCCGGACAGGCGGGTCACGCCAGCACTACGGGCCGGAGTCGCGCCGGGCACGGTCGATGTTGATCTCAACGTTGAGGACACGGCGCCGATTCATGGCAGCGCCGAGATCAACAACCGCCAGTCTCCGAGCACGACGCCGATCCGCTTTGTCGGCACGGTTCATTACGACAATCTTTGGCAGGAAGGTCACTCGCTAAGCTTTACATATCAGGTGGCGCCGCAGCGACCAGCTGATGCCGAAGTGTTTTCAGCCTCTTATCTGGCGCGCATCCCGAATGTCGAATGGCTTAGCGTTCTCGCTTATGGTGTGAAGTCAAACAGCAGTGTCGCAACAGTCGGCGGCACCAATATCGTTGGCCCCGGCGAGATCGTTGGCGCGCGCGCCGTGATGACGCTGCCGTCGCGTGATGGCCTATTCCATACGCTGTCGGCCGGCGCCGATTTCAAGCATTTTGATCAGACCGTGAAGCTCGCCAGCGATGGATTCTCCTCGCCGGTGACCTACTATCCGCTGGTCGCAAGCTACGGCGCGACGTTCCAGGCCGACAAGTTCACGACGCAGTTCAACGCCGCGGTCACTTACAATACGCGGCCGGTGAGTAGCGACTGGACCGCGTTCGACGCCAAGCGTTATCAGGCCTCGCCGAGCTTCGCGCACTTCAACGCTGATGTCTCGCATACCCAGGAGCTGCCGGAGGGATTCCAGCTCTGGGGCAAAGTGCAAGGACAGGTTGCGGACGGACCGCTGGTCTCGAGCGAGCAATTCAGTGTCGGCGGGCTCGATACGGTGCGCGGCTATCTCGAGTCCGAAGTGCTGGGTGATGACGGCGTGGTCGGCAACATCGAGCTGCGCAGCCCGAATATCGGCGAGACGCTGCAGAAACACCTCAAGGACGAGACGGGGCCGGGGACACCGCGCTTCACCACCTTCAATGAATGGCGATTCTTCGCCTTCGCGGATGCGGGCCGCGCCACGGTGCTGAAGCCACTGCCGGATCAGCAGTCACAGTTCGATCTGTGGAGCTACGGCGTCGGCACCCGCTTCAAGGTGTTCAACTACGTCAATGGCATGGTCGCCTATTCGGTGCCGATGATCAGCCAGGCTTATACGCAGGCGCGCGACCCGCGCTTCAATTTCCGGATCTGGGGTGAATTCTGATGACAATGGGGTTGGGTCACATGCGCACAACGCGCCGTATCGAACATCGCGGCACAATCGCCAGGTGGGCGTCTGCCCTGCTGTTCGGGCTCATCGCGGCTATCACGATGCTGCCGTCGCCAGCCAAAGCCTGGTGGAACGATGAGTGGTCGCTGCGCAAAAAGATCGCGATCGACGCGAGTGCGACCGGCGCCAACATCACCGATGCTATCGGGACGACACCGGTCCTGGTTCGGCTTCACACCGGTAACTTCCGCTTTGGGTCGGCCAAGGATGATGGCAGCGACTTGCGGTTTGTTGCCGGCGACGACAAGACACCGTTGAAATACCACGTAGAGAAGTACGATTCGCTTCTGAGCGAAGCGTTGGTCTGGGTGTCGGTGCCGAACGTGCAGGCGGGTGCCAAGACCGAGTTCTGGCTCTACTACGGTAACAAGAAAGCTCCCAGCGCGGCGGACGCCAAGGGTACTTATGATCCGGACACGCTGCTGGTCTATCACTTCAGCGAACGCGGCACGCCGTCGCTCGACTCTTCTGTGTGGGCCAACAATGCCCAGAGTGTCGGCCAGCCGGCGGAGGGATCAATCATCGGCACCGGTCTGCGTTTGACCGGTCAATCCCCGGTCAGGCTGCCGGCGTCGCCGTCGCTGACGCAGGCTGCCGGCGCGCCGTTCGCTCTCTCGATGTGGATCAAGCCTTCCGCGGCACAACCGAATGCCGCGCTCTATAGCCGCCGGGATCCCACGGCCGGCAACGCGCTGGTCATCGGCATCGACAACGGCGCACCGTTCGTCGAGGTGACCAACGCCGGCGCGGTCCAGCGCAGCGGCACGGGGGCCCCCGTGTCGCCCGGTGGTTGGCATCATCTGGCGGTCGTCGCAAACAACGGCCAGGTTATGCTCACCCTCGACGGCAGTCCTTATGCGTCGGTCGCGGCGTCTCTGCCAGCCCTCAACACCGTCGCCCTGATCGGAGGTGACACATCAACCTCCAGTGCAGCTCCGATCGCCTCGGCGGCCACGTCCGCAGCCCCGCAGCCTGACGCTCCCGAGGCCGCAGCGCCGGCTGCGGACGGTGGGGCCACGA
>NZ_LGHL01000184.1 GCF_001908205.1 Bradyrhizobium sp. NAS80.1 | reverse complement strand
GGGCTCTGCGCGAGGCCCGCGGCCAGCGCCGCCGCAACGCCGAGCACGGCGACACTGACACCGGTGATCTTGCGCGCGGTCAGACGCTCCACGCCGAGGAGCGCGCCGACCACCATGGTGTGGAGCGGCAGCGTCGCCAGTGCGAGACTGGCACGCGCGGCCGTCGTGTAGGACACCGCGATGTTGTAGAGGATGAAGAACAAGCCGAAGAAGCAGATTCCGAGCAGCGCCACGGCCGGCCAGTCAGACCGCTGCGGCCAGCGTACGCCGGGCATCAGTGCGCACGGCAACAAACAGAGAAAGCCGATCCCCCAGCGCAGGATCGCCAGCAGGATGGGATCGGCGCCACCGACGAGATAGCGGGTAACGGCTGCCGCTGTCCCGCCGAGGCTGCTCGACGCCAGCGCGATCGCAACCCCGGTCCACTCGCCCACGATCGTCTCCTGTCGCGGAGCTTTTCGCGGGCCCTAGCACCTGGCTGCTGCCACCGTCATGGCAGCAGCTTCGGCGCGCGCGTCAGTCGTAAAACTCCGGCGACATCTTTTGGCTGTCGCGCTGGGCCTTGTCGTGGTTGATCCAGAGCTGCGCCTTCTCCTTGGCGAGCGTGTCGGCGATCTTCTGCATCGAGGCCGCGCTCTGGTCCTTGTTGGTATTCATGCTGGGGACACGGCGGTTGTCCCAATTGTCCCTGAAGTGGACGGCGTCGCCGGACAGCACCACCGCGCCGGTCTTCGGCAGTTTCACCAGCAGCGACTGGTGTCCCGGCGTGTGGCCGGGCGTTGAAAGGATGGTCACGCTGCCGTCGCCGAACAGGTCCTTGTCGCCGGACAGCAATTCAACGGGATGCGAGGGCTTGAATCGCGGCTCGTTGTTGGCGCCGGGCCAGTCATATTCGGCCTTCTGCACATAGAGCGTAGCCTGCGGAAACAGCTCAACATTGCCGATGTGGTCGGGATGCGTGTGCGAGACGGCCATCGCCTTGATGTCCGCAGGCTTGACGCCGAGCTGTTCGAGCTGGGCCGCGAGCGTCTTTGGCCGGCGCCAGGTGACAGCCTTGGGGTCGGCCGGCGCAAGGCCGTTAGGCATGGCGGCAACCGCATCGGCGATGCCGGTGTCCCACAGGAACCAGTCCCTAGCGTGCTCGATGAGATAGCAGGTGTCGACGAAGTCCATCGTCTTGCCCTCGTTCAAGCCCGGCGTCCAGCGCGAGATATCGCCGGCGGTGCCCTCCCCGCAATTGAGGACGTAGAGCTTTTCGACGCCGGTCTTTTCCGACTGCGCGACGGCCGTCTGGGTGGACAGAGCGAGCGCGGCGACGGCGAGAGCAAACTTGATCCTCATGATCTTGGGCATCATCCTTGGTCCCTCCTTGCAGCGCCTTGCGCGGGCTGCGACCGAGGATCAACCCCGGCCGCGCCGCAGAATTCCGTCGTCGCCAGTCATATCAATGCGGACACGTCTCGACCTCGACCGTGACGTGGCTCAGCCCCTTCAGGCCGGCGAGCCGCCGCTTGTAGACGGCCGGCTGTTGCGGCGTATCCGAGACAACCGAGAGCATCACGGCACAATGGCCGGGACCGACCCGCCAGAGATGCAGGTCAGTGACCCGGTCGTCGCCGACCTCCATCCGCGCGCGGACGGTGCGCTCGAGCTTCTCGTCAGCGCGCACGTCGAGCAGCACCGCGCCTGACGTCTTGATCAGGCCGAACGCCCAGCTTGCGATCACGGCGCTGCCGATCAGGCCCACGGCCGGGTCGGCCCAGGCCCATCCGGAATACATCGCGACCACGAGCGCGCCAATCGCCAGCACCGAGGTCGCGGCATCCGCTATGACATGAACATAGGCCGCGCGGAGATTGTTGTCGCGATCGTGGTGGTGATGGCCGCGATGATCGTGGTCGTGGTCATGATCGTCGTGGTCATCATGCGCATGGCTGTGGCCATGATCGTGGCCGTGATGATGGTGATGATCATGGCTGTCGCGCAGCAGCCACGCGCTGACGAGATTGACGCAGAGACCCAGCGCGGCGACCGCGATGGCGTCGACATAGACGATCGGCACCGGCGTCATCAGCCGGAGCACGCTCTCATAGGCAATCTGGACTGCGATCAGGCCGAGGATGATCGCGCTGGAGAAGGCGGCGAGATCGCCGAACTTGCCGGTGCCGAAAGTGAAATGCGAATTCCCCAGGTGCCGGCGTGCGAAGCGGTACGCGAACGCCGCAATGCCGAGCGCCGTCGCATGCGTGCCCATGTGCCAGCCGTCGGCGAGCAGCGCCATCGAGCCGAACAGCGAGCCGGCGACGATCTCGCCGACCATCATCACCAGCGTCAGCACGACCACGAACCAGGTGCGCCGCTCGTTCTCGTCGTGCCGCTCGCCCAGGAACGCATGATCGTGCGTCCATTGCTCGATGGAATGGGAATGCATCCGACCAGATCTCCAAGAGTAGACTTCAGCGCGAATATAGGCCCTGACAGCATTCCTTACTAACGCTCATTGCCGGCAAAAACCGGCGATTGACAGCCTTGCTTAGTTTCGCTGTAATTGGCGCATGGGGATTGAGCGATCTCCCCACGAGGCGACATGCCCAAGTATCGCGTCCCGTTCGTTTTTGCGAGGACGCATCATGTCAACATTCACGACCATATCATCTGACAAATTGGTACGGCTAATCGGCACGGCGAACGCCCCTGCCCTGATCGACGTGCGGACCGAGGAGGATTTTGCCGCCGATCGTCGGCTGATCCCAGGCTCGATCAGGCTCAACCCTGACGATGTCCCCGACTGGGGCGCCGCGTTCGCCGGCCGCTCCGCCATCGTCTCCTGCCTGCGTGGCGAAAAGCTCGCTCAGGGCACCGCGGCCTGGCTCCGCCAGCTCGGCGTCCACGCCGAGACGCTCGATGGCGGCTTCGAGGGCTGGAAGGCGGCAAAGCTGCCGCTGCTCGACACGCGCAAGCTGCCGCCGCGCGACGCCAAGGGACGCACCATCTGGGTGACGCGGGCGCGGCCGAAGGTCGATCGCATCGCCTGCCCCTGGCTGATCCGCCGCTTCGTCGATCCAAACGCGGTGTTCCTGTATGTGGCGCCGTCCGAGGTGGTCGCCGTCGGCGAGCGGTTTGGCGCGGCGCCCTTCGACATCGAGAACGTGTTCTGGAGCCATCGCGGCGAACTCTGCACCTTCGACGTGATGATCGAGGAGTTCGGCATTGCCACGCCGCCGCTGCTCCGGCTCGCGACGCTGGTGCGCGGCGCCGACACCGCGCGGCCGGACCTCGCACCGGAGGCTTCCGGCCTGCTCGCAGCCTCTCTCGGGCTATCGCGGATGTACGATAACGACCTCGAACAACTCGAGGCCGGCATGCTCCTCTACGACGCCTTCTACCGCTGGTGTCGCGACGCCACCGGCGAGACCCACAACTGGCCGACCAACAAGGCGAAGGCGTGATGGACACTCGCAGCCTTCAGGCGGGAGCTGATGCCGGTCACGGCATCAGCTTCGGTGAAGCCTTCCGCGTCTGGCTCCGCGTCGCCTGCCTGAGCTTTGGCGGGCCCGCGGGCCAGATCGCGGTGATGCACCGCATCCTGGTCGAGGAGAAGAACTGGATCTCCGAAGGCCGCTTCCTGCATGCGCTGAACTACTGCATGCTGCTGCCGGGACCGGAGGCCCAGCAGCTCGCGACCTATGTCGGCTGGCTGCTGCATCGCACCGCCGGCGGGCTGATGGCGGGCGGGCTGTTCATCCTGCCCGGCATCATCGCCATCATGGGCTTGAGCTACATCTACGCCGCCTTCGGCAATGTCAGCTTCGTCGAGGCGTTGTTCTTCGGGCTCAAGGCCGCCGTTCTCGCCATCGTCGTCGAGGCCGTGGTGCGCGTCGGCAAGCGCGCGCTGAAGAACCGCATCATGATCGCGCTCGCCGCGATCGCCTTCGTTGCGATCTTCTTCTTTGCCGTTCCCTTCCCCGTTATCATCATCGTCGCCGGCATCATCGGCTATGCCGGCGCGAGATCCGGCCGTCCGGAATTCGCACCGGCCGGTCACGGCCATGGCGGCAACACTGCCGTGATCGACAGCATGCTCGGCGAAGCGGTTCCCGAGCATGTGCGTCCCGACACCGCGCGCGCGATCCGCGTCGGAGCGCTCTGGCTTGCGCTCTGGCTCGCGCCGGTGATCGCGCTGCTCTTGGTCCTCGGGCAAGCCAACGTCTTCAGCCAGATCGCGCTGTTCTTCTCAAAGATGGCACTTGTCACTTTCGGCGGCGCCTATGCGGTGCTGGCTTACGTCGCCCAGCAGGCGGTCGAGCATTATCACTGGCTCGAGCCGCACGAGATGCTCGATGGCCTCGGCATGGCCGAGACCACACCGGGCCCGCTGATCATGGTGCTCCAGTTCGTGGGCTTCATGGCGGCCTACCGCGACGCCAGCGGACTTTCGCCGATGCTCGCGGCGACCCTCGGCGGACTGCTCGCAACCTGGGTCACCTTCACGCCCTGCTTCCTCTGGATCTTCGTCGGTGCCCCCTATATCGAGCGGCTGCGCGGCAACACGGGACTCGCCGGCGCGCTCGGCGCGATTACGGCTGCCGTCGTCGGCGTGATCCTCAACCTCTCGATCTGGTTCGCGCTGCATTTGCTGTTCCGCGAGACCGTGCCGATGCACGCCTTCCCGCTGGACTTCGACATGCCGGTGCTGAGGAGCGTCGACATCCCCGCGCTCGTGCTGTCGATCGCGGCCGCAACCGCGATCTTCCGCTTCAAGCTGGGCATGCTCACGGTGCTGGCGGGCAGCTGCGCGGCAGGCATCGCGCTGCGGCTCCTCGGCGTAATCTAGGGCCGTTTTCAAAGAGAAATGGATACCGGCGAGCATCTAGAATACGCTTCAAAACAATAATTGAGAGCCCCGTTCCGATTCCCGGGGAACAGAACCCGACCTCGCCCCGCAAGCGGGGCGAGGTCTCGTCAACTCAGGTGCCCTCGAATTTGAACGACACGTTCAGCTTGGCGCGGAAGGCCTCCACCTTGCCCTTGGCGTCCAGTTGCATGTCGAGTTTGACGATCTCGGCAACGCGAAGATCCCGAAGAGACTTCCCCGCCTGCTCGACCGCATTGGCGGCGGCCTTCTCCCAGGAATCGCTGCTGGTGCCGACCAGCTCGATGACCTTGTAGACGCTCTCGGACATGCTCGTCCTCCTGTTCGTGGTGAAGCAGGAAGCAGGTGCTCCCTGCTGGCGGAGAGCCTAGCATCCGACGCCATTCAGGCAAGAACCAGGAGTTGAGGTCGGAGACTGATGACCTTCGAGTTGATCCAGCCAGTCCTGGACTCCTCGGGCTCGAAGAAAGTCGATAAAATGGGCGTCGATCGAGCGGAGTCCGAATTGTGGGATCGCTTCCGGATCAGAGCACCGACTCGCGCCGACGGCCGATCGTGGTTCTGTTGCTTCTGAGCCTCGTCGTGACAGCTTGCCTTGGCGGCGTCATGTACCTCGTCGGCGATCTGGCGAAATTTCAAGCCGTCGTTTCCGAGAGGGAAGCCCGGACTGCGCTGCGCGACGCGACTGATCCTGAACGGCTGGATCATGCCCTCAAGCGATATCCCTCCAATAAATTCCTCACGATGGTCGCGCTCGCCAGGAACGACGCAGTTGAAATTGATGCGGCCGCTCAGAGGCTACTCAGTGAGGCCGAGCCAAGGGCCCTTCCGAAGCTCAGTGATTTAAGCACCTCCAGCCTCAGTGACCTTGAGGCCCTTCGTCGCGATCTCAAGACCGCGGAAGGCAACGCCCAAACCTCAGAGGCCCGTTACGTTGCGCTGATCAAGACCGCACGAGACAAGACGGAAACGGACGTTCGGTCCCTGAACGTCGGGGACGACCGAGTCTCCGGCTTCATGTCGATGATCGACGAACAGCATACAGCATGGATTGAGCTTACGTCCAAGACACTGGCCTCACACGCGGAATATGACAGCGCCTACGAAAAATGCGTCGCCCTTCTGGTCCGCGACTTCGGGACATACAAGGTGACAAACGGTCAATTCGTCTTTCCCTTTCAGTCCTCAGCGAACGTTCTAAATCGCGCCGCAACGGCGATGGCCGCTGCGGCAAAGCGCATCTCCGAACTCGATGACGAAAGGACGAGGCTGAGGCAGTCACGGCTGAGCAGATGGAAGGCCTTCGTCGAGGATTAAGAGCGACGGAATCCCCGCGACAGGCCTTCGTTTGCAACCCGATCACCTTGCCGAACTTGTTCGACTTCGGAATCCTTTCGGAGGCAGGTAGAGCTCGTTCATGGTCGCGGAGAGTCGGTGGCGTCCTATGATTGCGAAACCGGCATGAGTTGCGAGAACAGGACGCCCGAGAGGTAGAGTCCGACCGCAAAGGAGGTGTGAGCAACAAGGCTGCGAAACCGCGAGAGCCAAGGCTGCGGCGTGCGGGAAGCGGCTACGCCCGCCCCAAGACCAGGCTGGAGGATGAAGAAGGGTGCAACGATGCTGGCAATGCCAACAATCAAGGCAGGCAGGAGCGTCGGGTATCGAAGCCACTCCGGCCAGGCGAAAATGAGGATCCCTGCGAAGGCGATGCCGATCACATAGTGAGCCACCCACCCGAGAGCGGTCTCGCCTTGCACGACCGCTGCCTTGCCGATGCCCTCATGTATGAAGCGGCCTTGGGAAAATGGCCGATCCATCGGCCGACGAGACGATAGTCGAGAGACGTGACGCCGAAAAGCCGCTTCTGGAATATCGCCCATCCATCCATGGCGGCTGTCGCACCGATCCCGACGACGACTGCTCCCAGGATGCTCGTCATCAACTCACTGTTCATCCTAAGCATCTACTATCAATCAATCATTTGCTTGAATGATTATTTGATGGTAGCGATCTGTCAATGACTAAAGCGGACCCTCATACGCTGCTATTCACAGACCTCGCCGAGATCGCGCGCACGCTCGGTCATGCGCACCGCCTCATGCTCCTGGAGCACATCGCGCAGGGCGAGCGGCCGGTGGAAAGGCTTGCCGAACTCACGGACCTGACCGTTGCCAACACATCCCAGCATCTTCAGCATCTGCGCCGGGCGGGATTCGTAGAGACTCGCCGCGACGGCAAACGGGTCCTCTATCGCCTCGGCAACGGACCAATCGAGGCGGTGCTGACATCGTTGCGCGGCTATGCCGAACACATGCGGGCCGAAATCCGTCAACTGATTGCCGATCCAATCAACGCCGATGGCAGGCATGATTCCATCTCGCGAGATGAACTGCTCGAGCGCCTGCTTACGGGCGGGATCACCTTGCTCGACGTGCGTTCAACGGAAGAATATGCCTTCGGACATCTGCCGGGTGCGCTCAACATCCCGGCCGACGAGTTGGAGCGACGGTTATCGGAGCTTCCGCGCGGACGGGAAGTTGTCGCTTATTGCCGAGGGCCATATTGCGTATTGTCCACGACCGCTGCGGCCTTGCTGGAAGCCAAGGGCTTCCGCGTGCGGCGTCTTGCCGCCGGGTTCCCCGATTGGAAGGCGGCCGGCCTTACAGTCGAGGCCTAAGCTCCGACGTCGCCGGCCGCTGATGCAGCTCAGGCACGGCGCCGTCACGGAGTGTCGCCGCTCATGAATGCCGGCAAACGAAAAGGCCCGACGCGTGCCTGCCGGGCCTCTGCTCCTGTTCCGGTGAAGGCGTCCTAAACCTCAACAGTCAGCAAATGTCTGTCCCGGTCAAAACCTGCCCGGCCATGACGATGCAGCAATAGCCCGCGGCCCCTACCCGATCACCTTGCCGAACTTGTTCGACTTCGGGAATCCCTTCGGAGGCAGGCGGCCGGCGTCGGCGCGGGTGCCTTGCCACTCGGCGAGCTCCTTCATGGTCGTCGAGAATTCGCGCCCCGCAGAATCCTTCCAGGTCAGGCCGGTCTTGGCGTCGAACACGGCAACGTCGGAGAGGCCGCCGTCCTTGTACTTCTGCAGGCGTACGCCGCGGCCGCGGGCCATTTCCGGCACCTGGTCGAGCGGGAAGACCAGCATCTTGCGGTTCTCGCCGATAACCGCGACCGTGTCGCCGAGCACCTCGGTGATCGCGCGCGCCTCGTTCGGCATGTCGACGTTGAGGATCTGCTTGCCCTTCTTGGTGGTGCCGACGCAATCGTCCTCATTGACGATGAAGCCCTGGCCCTCGTGGCTCGCAACCAGGAATTTGCGACCGCCCTTGTTGACGAACAGCGCGACGGGCGCGGCCTCCTGCTCGAGATCGATGAACAGACGGATCGGCTCGCCGTGGCCGCGGCCACCCGGCAGCTTCGCCACATCGAGCGAATAGAATTTGCCGTTGGTGGCGAACAGCAGGAGTTTCGAGGTCGTCTCCGCGAAGAAGGCGAAACCGAGCTTGTCGTCCTGCTTGAAGGCAAGGCCCGAGAGATCCTCGACATGCCCCTTCATGGTGCGGATCCAGCCCTTGTCGGAGACGACGACCGTAACCGGCTCGCGCTCGACGAAGGCTTCCTCGATCGCGGCGAGATCGTGCTCGGGCGCATCCGCAAACGTGGTGCGGCGCTTGCCGAGCGGCGTCTTCGGCCCGAACATGTCGCGGACCTTGCCGACCTGCTCGCCGACCTTCTTCCACTGCTCGGCCTCGGAGGCGAGCAGGCCTTCGATACCCTTCAGCTCCTTGCGGAGATCCCTGTCTTCATTGCGGATCTCCATTTCCTCGAGCCTGCGCAAGTTGCGCAGACGCATGTTGAGGATGGCCTCCGCCTGGATCTCGGTGAGCTTGAACGCCTTGATCAACGCAGGCTTCGGCTCGTCCTCGGTGCGGATGATCTTGATCACCTTGTCGAGGTTCAGATAGGCGACCAGATGGCCGCCGAGGACTTCCAGCCGGTGCTCGATCTGCCCCTTGCGGAAGTTGGAGCGTCGGATCAGCACGTCGCGCAGATGGTCGAGCCATTCGCGCAAGGCTTCGGCGAGCCCCACCACCTTGGGGACGCGGCCCTTGATCAGGACGTTCAGGTTCAGCGGAATCTTGCTTTCGAGCTCGGTCAGCCGGAACAGCGATTCCATCATCAGGGCGGGATCGACGTTCTTCGACTTCGGCTCGATGACGAGACGAACGTCTTCGGCGGATTCGTCGCGGACCTCGCCGACCAGCGGCAGCTTCTTCTGGTCGAGCAGCTCGGCGATCTTCTCGACCAGCCGCGACTTCTGCACCAGCCACGGGATCTCGGTGACGACGACAACCCAGGTGCCGCGAGCGCCCTCTTCCTGCTGCCACTTGGCGCGCACCCGGAACGAGCCGCGACCGGTTGTGTAGGCTTCCGCGATCGCCTGCTTGGAATCGACGCAGATGCCGCCGGTCGGGAAATCCGGTCCCTTGACCCATTTCAGCAGGGCCTTGGACTTCGCATCAGGCTTCTCGATCAGATGCAGCGCCGCGTCGCAGAGCTCGGCGGCGTTGTGCGGCGGGATCGAGGTCGCCATGCCGACCGCGATGCCCTGCGCGCCGTTGGCGAGCAGGTTCGGGAAGCCGCCGGGCAGCACGACCGGCTCTTTCGACTGGCCGTCGTAGTTGGGCCGAAATTCGACGCCGTCCTCGTCGATGCCTTCGAGCAGAAGCCGCGCGACGTCGGTCATGCGCGCTTCGGTGTAGCGGTAGGCGGCGGGATTATCGCCGTCGATATTGCCAAAGTTGCCCTGGCCATCGACCAGCGGGTAGCGCGAGGAGAAATCCTGCGCGAGGCGCACCATGGCGTCGTAGATCGCCTGGTCGCCATGCGGATGGAACGAGCCCATCACGTCGCCGACGATCTTGGCGGACTTCTTGAAGGCCGTGCCGGGGTCCAGCCTGAGCAGGCGCATGCCATAAAGGATGCGCCGGTGCACCGGCTTCAGACCGTCGCGCGCATCGGGCAGCGCGCGGTGCATGATGGTGGAGAGCGCATAGGCGAGATAGCGCTCTTCCAGCGCGTCCCGCAGCGGCACCTCGTGAATTTCAGCCGGCTCCTGCGGCGGAATCAATCGTTTTCCCATGCCGCCCGGTTAAACCGTGGAAGCGAATCGGGCAAGGATCGATTGGTTTCCTCGGGCCGCGGCCTACTGGCCTGCCCAGCCGGCTGTCACAGTCTGGGTTTTGGCCTGGCCAGGCGTTTGGGCGGGTGCCGGCGCATTGGTCACACAGCGGCGGGCGGCCTCGATTTCGGCCTCCGTCGCACCATGGGACCGCGCCCATGTCTCTGCTGCCGCAGCGGAATATTTCGCCACATAGTACCGGACGACGGTGCAGGACGCACGGTGGAAGACGCCGGGTTGCGGCTCTCCGGCCATTGCAGCAGGCACAAGCGCCAGCAGCGCCGCGGACACGGCAAATCCTCTGATCAACATTTAGGCTTTCCCCGTTGTGGAACCCAGCCCGGCAAACTCAGACGGCCAGATTTCGTTCCGGGGAAGAAACTTGTCCTCAGGCAAGGCAGAGGCGCCCTAAGCTCATGGCGCCGGGAGCGGCGCCTTGGCTTGCTGCCGCATCAGGGCGTTGATGAAGCCGGCGCGCGCATCGGAATGGCCCTGCCCGCGCGGCTCCAGCACATGGCGCAGCAAGAACAGGCCGGTCAGCCGAAAACCGTCCTGGAGATCCTGCTCGGTGAGGTCGCTCGCGGCCTCGCCATGACGCAGGAACGGCGGCAGCCGCAAAAGCCGGTCGCGCCACGGCTCGCCGGCGGTGCGGGACACCGCTCCGCCGGATTTCGGCGACACGTAGATCAGGTCCGTGGTTTCCCCGGTCACCGCGCAATTCTCCAGCGCCAGCCCGAAGCCGAGCTCGGCGAGCATCGCCAGCTCGAAATGGATCAGGTGCACGGCGGCGCCGCCGATGTCGTCGAAATCGTCGAGCGAATGTTCGAGCAGCGCAAAGATCTCTTCGTGCGGATCGCGTTCGGGAAGGAGCCGCGCAATCGAGGCGAGATGAGTGACGCCGTAGACGCCATGGGACGATCCCAACAGGGTCGCGGCGCGCAGCTTCAGCCCTTCGATCGCATAGGTGCCGAGATGCTCATCGAGCCGTGCCCGCCACACCGCGCTGACGCTGTTGCCGGGCTGCAGCAGCGGCCGCATCCGCGAGCTGGCACCGCCGCGCACGAGGCCCAGATGCCGACCGTGCGCGCGCGTCAACAGCTCGACGATGGCGCTGCTCTCGCCATGCCGCCGCACGCCCAGCACGATGCCCTCGTCGGTCCATTCCATGGGGTGAAGTCTAGCGGATTCCAGCCTTCAATCGTAGGGCGGATTAGCCGAAGGCGTAATCCGCCGATCGCGCGTGCACACTTAAATGGTGGATTACGCTTTGCTAATCCACCCTACGGCACCGCGCGAAAATTCATGCGTCGAACCAGCCCTGCGCGTCCCCGGTGAAGGAGAAATACAGCCCCATCGTCGTCAGCACGCAGGAGACGATCTCGATGGCGCTGTCGAGTTCCATGCCCTTCTCGCCGATGATCTGACCGAGCGAGATCACCGACAGCACGAGTGCTGCCGCCAGCACCCAGCGCGGCCAGTTCTTGCGCCAACGCGCGGCGAGCCAGACGAAATAGACCAGCAGCACGATCATCGCGCCGGCGAGCAGCGTCGCCATCATGATCATCTGCTCGGTCATCTCGGCGTTGGGCGTGCGGTCCTGGACCGCGACCGACAAGGCATCCAGCATCAGCGATGCATAAAGCAGCGCTTCGAAGCGCCGGACGTTGCTGGGCACGCTCATCGGATACCGATCTTATCTTGGTTATTCTTTGGGGAAGTCCAGGCCCATCTCGCGATAGCGATCGGGGTCGTCGCCCCAGTTCTCGCGCACCTTGACGAACAGGAACAGATGCACCGGCACATCCAGGATCTGCATTAGCTCCTTGCGCGAGTCCGCGCCGATCGACTTGATGGTGGCGCCGCCCTTGCCAAGCACGATCTTGCGCTGGCTCTCGCGCTCGACGAAGATCGTCTGCTCGATGCGCACCGACTTGTCCTTGCGCTCCTCCCATTTGTCGGTCTCGACAGTGGACTGGTAGGGCAGTTCCTGGTGCAGCTTCTGATAGATCTTTTCGCGCGTGATCTCGGCAGCCAGCTGCCGCATCGGCGCGTCCGACATCTGGTCCTCGGGATAGAGGAATGGGCCCGGCGGCACCATCTCGGCAAGCGTTGTGCGGATGTCGTCGACGCCGTCGCCCGAGATCGCCGAGATCATGAAGGTCCTCGCGAACGGCATGCGCTCATTGGCAGCCTGCGCCAGCGCCAACAGCTTCTCGCGCTGGACCAGGTCGACCTTGTTGATCACCAGGATCTTCTCGTGATTGACGCTGGCGGCCTTGGCGAGGATCGCCTCCGCCTCTTCATCAATCCCGGTCTTGGCATCTAACAGCACGCAGACAAGGTCGGCGTCATGCGCCCCGCTCCAGGCCGTCGAGACCATGGCGCGATCGAGCCGGCGCTTGGGCAGGAAGATGCCAGGCGTATCGACCAGGATGATCTGCGCATTGTTCTCGATGACGATGCCGCGGATCAGCGCGCGCGTGGTCTGCACCTTGCGCGAGACGATCGTGACCTTGGCCCCGACCAGCGCATTGACCAGCGTGGACTTGCCGACATTCGGAGCGCCGATCAGCGCAACGAAGCCGCAGCGCGTCGCGGCAGGCGCCTCTGCGCTTGCTTCAGCCATCATTGCTGCCGCCAACACCTTCGCGTTCAATCATCACAGAAGCCGCCACCTTCTCCGCCGCTCGCTTGCTGCCGCCGACGCCTTCCGCCGGTGCCAGTCCCGGCAGGTCCACCGCAACGCGGAATTGCGGATCGTGGTGCGGGCCGGTGCGCTCGACCTCGCGATAGACCGGCGTCGGAAGTCCCTTCCCCTGCGCCCATTCCTGGAGCACGGTCTTGGGATCGCGCAAGGGACGCCGCGGCTTGTGCATGCGCTCGGTCCAGTTGCGCTTGACGAATTCGGCCGCGGCCGCATGGCCGCCGTCGAGGAAGATGGCGCCGATCACGGCCTCGCAGATGTCGCCGAGCACGCTCTTGCGCAGGCGGGCGTCCGCGCTGGGGCCAACCGAACCGAGCTTGACGTCGTCGAGCAGACCGAGCGACTTGGCGACGTCGGCGCAGCTTTCCTTGCGCACGAGTTCGGCAAGCCGCTTGGACAGCTCGCCCTCATCGGCATTCGGGAAGGCATGATAGAGCATGTCGGAGACGACGAGCCCGAGCACGTGGTCGCCAAGGAATTCCAGCCGCTGATAGCTGTCACCGCGCTTGCGCCCGGACTTCAGCGCGGAGACATGCGTGATCGCCTGCATCAGCAGGTTCGGATCGGCAAAGCCGTGCCCAATACGCGCCTCGAGTGCAGCATTCGCATCCGCCGCCTTGGCCTTGCTGCCCCTCGCCCGCTTCTTCTTCGCAGGCGTCTTGGAAGCAGCTTGGCCGTCAGGGGCCGCTTGCGCCTCGATCGGTTGGGTCGCGATGTCCTTGGCTTCGTCTTTCATCGGACGATTTTGAAGAAGCGATTCCAGCGTACCGCCCACGGCCAGCGCCAGAACATCCAGGCATGCTCGCCTTCGGCGATGGAGAAGAAAATCATTTGCGCACGGCCGATCAGGTTCTCCTTCGGCACGTAGCCGACCTGGCCGAGGAAGCGGCTGTCGGTGGAGTTGTCGCGGTTGTCGCCCATCATGAAGAAGTGGCCAGACGGCACAGTGTAGACATTGGTGTTGTCCATGTAGCCGTTGTCGGCGCAATCCAGCGTCTCATAGGACACACCGTTCGGCAGCGTCTCCTTCCAGCGTTTCACCCGGGAGATACCGCCGCCTTCGGAGCCGCAGGGGTCCTCGCCGACATACTCGCTCATGCGCTGCCGCTCGACCGGGGTGTCGTTGATGTAGAGCAGCCCATCCTTCATCTGGATGCGGTCGCCGGGAAGCCCGATCACGCGCTTGATGTAGTCGGTGGAGTCATCCTTCGGAAGGCGGAACACGACGATGTCGCCGCGGTTCGGATCCGAGCCCCAGATCCGGCCCGAGAACAGCGGCGGCGAGAACGGGATCGAGTAGTGGCTGTAGCCGTAGGAATATTTCGAGACGAAGAGATAGTCGCCGACCAGCAGCGTCGCCTTCATCGAGCCGGACGGGATGTTGAAAGGCTGAAACAGGAAGGTGCGGATCACCAGCGCGATCAGGAGAGCGTGGATCACGACCCGGATCGTTTCGCCGACGCCGCTCTCAGTTTTCGTTCCCGAAGTCACGCTCATTGCTCTCTCAATTCCGGCCGGCGATCACAGAACGCCCTCCTTCCCGCGAACAGCCCATCGGTTCGCGGCCCAAGGAGATTGTCCTGATTCTGATAGTGAGGGCCAATTCCGGCGTAAAGCCGAATTCGCCCAGCCTGATTTGCGTCCGCGGACTTTTAGACGGTTGTCGCAGGCCACGCAATCAAGGATCGCATCAAAACTATATAAGATGTTGATTTCTAATACGAATTATAAAATGACCGCCCAGCGGTCAGGGCTTGGCCTGCGGGACGGCGGAAATGATGACGAACGCCTGCGCCAGCGGCCAGTCATCGGTGATCGACAGGTCGATCCGCGCCTCGAACCCCTCCGGCGTCAGGGCCTGGAGCCGGGCCAGGGCGCCGCCGGTCAGTTGCATGGTCGGCCGCCCGCCCGGCAGGTTGACCACCCCCATGTCGCGCCACCAGACACCCCGCCGGATGCCGGTGCCGAGCGCCTTGGAGCAGGCTTCCTTGGCGGCAAAGCGCTTGGCAAAGGTCGCCACCACCATCTTCTCGTTCCTGGCCCGCCGCTCCGCCTTGGCCCGCTCGGCCGCGGTGAAGATGCGATCGAGGAAACGCTCGCCGTGGCGCTCGATCACCTTGCCGACGCGGGTAATGTCGATCAGGTCGGAACCGATGCCGATGATCATGCCCGGCTCCGGCCGCGATCCATCGCCGCGCGCATGCTGCGCACCGTCTCGGCGAGCCCGACGAACACCGCTTCGCCGATCATGTAGTAGCCGATGTTCAGCTCCATGATCTCCGGCAGGGCTGCGATCGTCTCTGCGGTCGCATAGTCGAGCCCGTGTCCGGCATGGACCTCGAGCCCCACGGCCTTCGCCAGCTTCGCCCCCGCCACGATCCGCTGCCATTCGGCTTCGGCCTTTTCGGTGTGGCCGTCGACGACGGCATCGCACCAGGCGCCGGTGTGGATCTCGATTACCGGCGCGCGCAGCCGTGCCGCCATCTCGATCTGCGCGGGATCGGCGGCGATGAACAGCGAGACCCGGATGCCGGCATCGTTCAGCCGCGCGATATAGGGCGCGAGCGCATTGTGCTGGCCGACCACGTCGAGCCCGCCTTCGGTCGTCACCTCCTGCCGGCGCTCAGGCACCAGGCACACCGCATGTGGCTTGGTGGCGAGCGAGATCCGCATCATGTCGTCGGTCGCCGCCATCTCGAAATTCAGCGGCTTGGAGATCTCGGCCTTCAGCCGCGCCATGTCCTCGTCGCGGATGTGCCGGCGATCCTCACGCAAATGCGCGGTGATGCCGTCGGCGCCGGCCTCGATCGCAAGCAGCGCCGCGCGCACCGGATCGGGATTGCGGCCCCCGCGCGCATTACGCAGGGTCGCGACATGGTCGACATTGACGCCAAGGCGAAGCGGAAGAGCAGGCATTGCAAAACTCACGAAGTGACATTTCTCAACTCGTCATGCGCGGGCTCGACCCGCGCATCCATCTTCTTTGAAGAGATGGGTTGCCGGGTCAAGCCCGGCAACGACGTGCTTCATCCATTAACACGCTCGACGCGGGCAACGACCGCTTTCGCGCGTAACTGGGCCAGGATCGCGCTCAAATGCTTCAGGTCGTAGACCTCGAGATCGATCGTCGTTTCCGTGAAGTCCGGTGAGCGGCGCTGCATGCTGATATTGTCGATATTGCCGTCATGCTCGGCGATCACGGTCGCGATCTGCGCGAGCGCGCCGGGCTCGTTGACGTTCTCGACCCTGATGCGGGCCGGGAAGCGCTGCGGCGCGGAGTCCTCGATGTCCCAGCGGACGTCGAGCCAGCGCTCCGGCTCTTCCTCGAAATCCTTCAGGGCCGGCGACTGGATCGGATAGATCGTGATCCCCTCGCCCGGCGTGACGATGCCGACGATGCGGTCGCCGGGCACGGCGCCGCCGTTCGGTGCGAACTTCACCGGAAGGTCGGAGTTGATCCCGCGGATCGGGATTGCGACCGGGCTGCGCGGCGGCTCCGACGATTTCTCCTTGAGCTTGGCGGCGAGCCCCTTCTTGACGCCGTAGCGCGCGACGCGCTCCTCCTTGTAGTCGGGGTACATCGCACGCGCGACGTGGGAGGCCTTGATCTCGCCGCGGCCGACCGCCGCCATGACATCCTCGATCGAGGTGCGGGCGAGCCGCGGCAGTGCACCCTTGAGCTTGTCGTCGGCGTATTCGATCTTGGCGCGCTCGAACAGGCGCTCCACGATGCGCCGGCCGAGACCGACATACTGATCGCGCACGGCGGTGCGGGTGGCACGGCGGATCGCGGCGCGCGCCTTGCCGGTGACCGCGAGCGTTTCCCAGGCTGACGGCGGCGCCGATTGCGCTTCCGAGGTCAGGACCTCGACCTCATCGCCGTTCTGGAGTTCCGACGACAGCGGCGCGAACTTGCCGTTGATCTTGCAGCCCACCGCGCTGTTGCCGACGTCGGTATGCACGGCATAGGCAAAGTCGATCACGTTGGCATGGCGCGGCAGCGCGATCAGCTTGCCTTTCGGGGTGAAGCAGAACACCTGGTCGTGGAACAACTCGAGCTTGGTATGCTCGAGGAACTCCTCGGGGTTAGCGCTTTCCGACAGGATGCCGATGGTGTGGCGCAGCCAGGCGAACGCGTTGGACTCGCGCTTGAGGAACTCGGTCGGCGAGCCCACGCCTTCCTTGTAGAAGACGTGCGCGGCAATGCCGCGCTCGGCGATCTGGTCCATCGCCTCGGTGCGGATCTGGAGCTCGACGCGCTGGTTGCCCGGGCCGATCACGGTGGTGTGAATCGAGCGATAGTCGTTCTGCTTCGGCGTCGAGATGTAGTCCTTGAAGCGCCCCGGCACGACCGGCCAGGTGGTGTGGACGATACCGAGCGCGCGATAGCAGGACTCGATGTCGTTGACGACGACGCGGAAGCCGAAGATGTCGGACAATTGCTCGAAGCCGATCGACTTGCGCTCCATCTTGGTCCAGATCGAGAACGGCTTCTTGCGGCGGCCATAGACCCGTGCGCCCAGGCCCCGGTGGCGCAGATTGTTGGAGAGCTGATCCTCGATCTCGCCGATCAAATTGCGGTTGCGCTCGGCGAGCGCGTCGAGCCGCTGCATCACCACCGAATAGGCTTCGAGATCGAGCGTGCGGAAGGACAGGTCCTCCAGCTCCTCGCGCATTTCCTGCATGCCCATGCGCCCCGCCAGCGGCGCGTAGATGTCGAGGGTCTCCTCGGCAATGCGCCTGCGCGATTCCGTCGGCACGAATTCCAGCGTCCGCATGTTGTGCAGGCGGTCGGCGAGCTTGACCAGGAGAACGCGGACATCGTCGGCAATGGCCAGCAACAGCTTGCGCAGGTTCTCGGCCTGCTTGGCCTCCCGCGACACCAGCTCCAGCCGCTTCAGCTTTGTCAGGCCCTCGACCAGCGCGCCGATCTCCGGTCCGAAGATCTGGTCTATCTCGGCCCGCGTCGCCTCGGTGTCCTCGATCGTGTCGTGCAGCAGCGCCGCCACGATGGTGGCATCGTCGAGCTTCAGGTCGGTGAGAATCGCCGCGACTTCGAGCGGGTGCGAGAAATAGGGATCGCCCGAAGCGCGGGTCTGCGAGCCGTGCGCCTTCATGGCGTAAACGTAGGCGCGGTTCAGCAGGTCTTCGTTGGTGTTGGGATTGTAGGACCTGACGCGCTCGACGAGGTCATATTGACGCATCATGCGCGCGCGCGGCTTCGTCGGACGAGCCACCGGCGCAGTCGGGGCCACGGCAACCGATTCGGTTGCGGCCAGCATCTGCGTTGATCTCCGGCGCCGATACACCATGCCATTCCTGCCTTCAAACGGAGCAGGAGACGCCCCGTTGTATACACCTTAGCTCCGATCGCGCGCGTGTCCGATCAATTCAGTGACAGGGCGCGGCGCGAACCGCCAACGCTATGGTAACCACGAAAACGCCAACAAAAGCAAAGGCCCGAACACGGGTTCGGGCCTTTGATAAGATCACAAGAATTCGACGATCGCGATAGGACGATTACTCGTCCTCCTCGGGCTGCTCTTCCGGCGGCGCGAGGCCTTCGAGGCCCTTCAGGAGCTCCTCTTCGGTCATGCGCTCAACGGCAACTTCGGTATCGTCCGCATCGACGCTCGCGCCGGCGGAACCGATCAGCGGCACCGTATCCGGCTCGGGCTCGTCGACCTCGACGAACTTCTGGAGCGAGTGCACCAGCTCCTCGCGAAGGTCCTCCGGCGAGATGGTCTGGTCGGCAATTTCGCGCAACGACACAACAGGGTTCTTGTCGTTATCACGGTCAACCGTTAGTTGTGAACCGGACGAGATCATGCGGGCGCGGTGCGCAGCCAACAGGACTAAGTCAAACCGGTTGTCGACCTTGTCGATACAATCTTCTACGGTGACGCGAGCCATGGACTGTCGCTCCGTTGCAGGTGGGACGAAATATGTGGATGATCGGGGCTAATTATAGGTGGCGGGGCGGTTTCGCAAGGCCAATTTGTAATTTGGCCTCGCCAAACGGCTCTGCTACCCCCACATTGGGGCCAGGTCGAGTGGTTTTCCGGGCTGTCGGACGGGATAGTGCCGGGTGTATCCAAGACCGCCATAACTATACCTTGATTGCCCCGACTTCTCCGGATTTGCGGTTTCGACGGGTTTAGGCAGCGCTTAGAACTGCGCGGCTTGCTGCCGCCGCGCCAACAATAAACGATCAATCACGAACACTACGCGAGCAAACTGAATGTCACCTTCTCCCACCAACAAGATCGCGCTCTTCATCGATGGGGCTAATCTCTACGCGACGGCGAAAACCCTCGGCTTCGACATCGATTACAAGCGCCTACTGAAGGAATTTCAGAGCCGCGGGACGCTGTTGAGAGCGTTCTACTACACCGCCATCATCGAGGATCAGGAATACTCTTCGATCCGTCCGCTGATCGACTGGCTGGACTACAACGGCTACACCGTCGTTACCAAGGCGACCAAGGAATTCATCGACGCCTCCGGCCGCCGCAAGGTCAAGGGCAACATGGACATCGAGCTTGCCGTCGACGCCATGGAACTCGCCGAGCACATCGACCAGATGGTGCTGTTCTCGGGTGACGGCGACTTCCGCTCCCTGGTTGAGGCCGTCCAGCGCCGCGGCGTGCGCGTCACCGTGGTCTCCACGATCGCCAGCCAGCCGCCGATGATCGCCGATGAGCTGCGCCGCCAGGCCGACGTCTTCACGGACCTCGTCGAGCTGCAATCCAAGCTCGGCCGCGATCCGTCCGAACGCCCCGCCCCGCGTGACCGCAGCGAGCGCGAGGGACGCCACCACGCCCCGCAATTCCTCCAGCGCGCGACCACGATGGCGCCGAGGGGCGATGACGACTTCGAGGAGTGAGGCGGCCCGGTCGAACCGCCAGCCTCTCACCGTCGTCCCCGACCGTGACTGCCCGCTCTGCCCGCGACTGCTTGCTTTTCGTCAGGCGAACCGCACGCGCGAGCCGTCCTGGCACAATGCGCCGGTTCCACCTTTTGGTGACATCAAGGCGCGCCTGCTAATCGTCGGCCTCGCGCCGGGGATGCAGGGCGCCAACCGCACCGGCCGGCCGTTCACAGGCGACTACGCTGGCGACCTGCTCTACGCCACGCTGCTCGAATATGGATTCGCCAGGGGGAGCTACCAGGCGCGTCCTGACGACGGCCTGAAGCTGATCGACTGCCGGATCGCCAATGCCGTGCATTGCGTGCCGCCGCAGAACAAGCCGCTGCCGGTCGAGATCAACACCTGCCGCCAGTTCCTCGCGGCGAATCTCGCGACGATGCCAAACCTGCGCGCGATCGTCGCGCTCGGGCGGATTGCGCACGACACCGTGCTCAAGCCGCTGAACCTGAAGGGCTCGCAGGCGCCCTTCGGCCACGGCGCCGTGCATCAGGCCGGCGCGCTCAGGCTCTACGACAGCTATCACTGCTCCCGCTACAACACGAACACCGGCGTGCTGACGCCGGAGATGTTCCGGTCCGTGTTTGCAAAGGTGAAGGCGGATCTCGATTAGAGCGTTTTCGAGCGAAGTGGATCCCGGTTCGCGTCAAGAAAACGCGTCAAAATAAGAAGTCAGCGCTTGGCGGGATTGGCCTTCAGCCAGTCCAGGACATCGCCGGCGTTCCGGTCGGGCGGAAACACCGGGTAGAACACGTGCGTGATCGCCGCATCGTCAATAACCAGCGCGAGGCGCTTGATCAGCGTCAGGCCGGCGACTTCCATGGTCGGCAAATCGAGGGCGCGGGCAAGCTCCAGCTTCTCATCCGAAAGCACCGGAAACGGCAGATGCAGCCGTGACGCCATCTCGGTCTGATACTCATTGCTCTGGGTCGAAAGCCCGAACACCTGCGCAGCACCTGCAGCCTTCAGCTCGGCAAACAGATCGCGGAACGCGCAAGTCTGCGGCGTGCAACCGCGCGCGCCCGGGATCATGTCCCAGTCGTCGACCAGCCCGATCTTGCCCGGCTCGCCGGTGCGCGGATAGGCGAACACAACAGTACGACCGGGCAGCGCCGACAGCGTCACCGCCGTATCGTCAGTTGCAAGCAAGCTGATCGGCGGCAGCGTCACACCCTTCAGGTGCGCCGCGCCACCGTCATCGGCGGGTGCAGGAATCTGGCTCCAATCGACCTCGAGCAGGTTTTTCTGGGACATCCAGCTATCCCCTCGCCCGCATCAGCCGGCCCTTCTCACGGCTCCAGTCCCGCTTCTTCTCGGACTCACGCTTGTCGTGCAGCTTCTTGCCCTTTGCAATCGCGAGCTGCAATTTGGCACGGCCGCGCTCGTTGAAGTAAAGCTTGAGCGGGATCAGCGTCATGCCCTCGCGGTCGACCGCGCCCATCAGCTTGTTGATCTGCCGGCGATGGAGAAGCAGCTTTCGCGGCCGTTTGGGCTCGTGGTTGAAGCGGTTGCCCTGGAGATATTCGGGAATGGTGGCGTTGATCAGCCAGATCTCGCCGTCCTTCGAGTCGGCATAGGACTCCGCGATCGTGCTCTTGCCGTTGCGGATCGACTTGACCTCGGTGCCGGTCAGCGCAATGCCGGCCTCGATCGTATCCTCGATGGCGTAGTTGAAGCGGGCCTTGCGATTTTCCGCCATGACCTTGATAGGACGTTCGTTCTTATCGGCCATCACAGTCAAACCTGGCAGACATACCTGATCGAGTTGCGTTTGAGACGCTAACAGTTTGGATGAAGCGCGCGCGTCAAGACTTCTTGAGGAGATCGCGGATCTCGGTCAGCAGTTCGACCTCAGCCGACGGCTTCGGCGGAGCGGCGGGGGCCGCCTCGCCCTTGCGCTTCAGCGTGTTCATGGCGCGGATCACCAGGAACAGCACGAAGGCAATGATGATGAAGTTGATCGTCAGCGTAAGGAAGCTGCCCCAAGCAAGTACGGCGCCCTGCTTTTTCGCATCAGCTAAATTGGTGGCGGTGACCGCCTTCGACAAGGGAGTGAAGTAGTTCGAGAAGTCGAGGCCGCCGGTGGCAGCGCCGATGATCGGCATGATCACATCGCCGACCAGCGAGTTGACGATGGCGCCGAAGGCCGCACCGATGATGACGCCGACCGCAAGGTCGACGACATTGCCCTTCATGGCGAACTCGCGGAACTCCTTGAGCATCCGCGCACCCTTCTCTTCGACCCCCATGAACGGTTCCCCGATTGGCTAGCGCATCAGTTGATGAGGCCAGCATGAACCATGGCGCTGCGGACCGCAACGCGCGTCGGCTCGGAGACCGGAACCATCGGCAGCCGCAACGTCTCGTCCATCTTGCCGAGCAGCGACATCGCGTACTTGATCGGCGCCGGATTGCTCTCGATGAAGAGGTTGTTGTGCAGCGGCATCAGCTTGTCGTGCAGCTTCAGCGCGGTGGCGTGGTCGCCCTTCTGCCAGGCGACGTGGAACTCCGAGCACAGGCGCGGCGCGACGTTTGAGGTCACCGAGATGCAGCCGTGGCCACCATGGGCCATGTAGCCGAGGATGGTCGCGTCCTCGCCGGAGAGCTGGTTGAAATCCTCGCCCATCGCCGCGCGCTGCTGCGAGACACGGACCATGCTGGCGGTGGCGTCCTTGACGCCGGCGATGTTCTTCAGCTCCCACAGCCGCTTCATGGTGTCGACCGACATGTCGATCACCGACCGCGGCGGGATGTTGTAGATGATGATCGGAATCCCGATCGCATCGTTGATCGCCTTGAAGTGCTGGTACATCCCTTCCTGGGTCGGCTTGTTGTAGTAAGGCGTCACGACCAGCACGGCGTCCGCGCCCGCCTTCTCGGCGTGCTGGGCGAGTTCGATCGCCTCCTTGGTCGAGTTGGAGCCGGCGCCTGCGACGACGGGCACGCGGCCTTTGGCCTCGCCGATGCACCATTCGACGACCTTCTTGTGCTCGTCATGGCTGAGCGTCGGGCTCTCGCCGGTGGTGCCGACCGGGACCAGCCCGTTGGTGCCTTCCGAAATCTGCCAGTTGACCAGCGAGCGGAACGCCGCCTCGTCGAGCGCGCCGTTCTTGAACGGCGTGACCAAGGCGGTGAACGACCCCCGGAATTTCGTCTTGGCTGCCATGGACTTCCTCCGTACGCGGCGATCTTGAGAGCAAGCCCCATTCATACCGGGTCTGTCCCGCCGGTAAAAGAGCCGCAGCCGAGTGACGCACCGTTTAGGCCGCGATTTTGCCGCGGTGGTGGTGCAAACCCGCCGAAAGTAAGCGGCTGTTGGTATTTTTTCCGCATATTCAATCAAATACAGCCAAGTCTTGAGCCATTTGACTGATTCGGGGCAGCGAAACGCCGTGACCTCCTTTTCTCGTGCCGCATGGCGATCCGCTGGTCTGGTCATGTGCCTGATGGCAGGGCTGTCGGTCGGCTGCGCCGCCTTGGCCAAGTCTAATGAGACGACCGAGGACGGTGCCAAGGCAACCGCGAAACCAGCCGCCAAGGACACCGCGAAGGGGCCTGCCAAAGGACCGGCCAAGGAAACAGCCAAGCAAACTGCCAAGGGAACCGGTAAGGAAACAGCGAAGGGCACGGGCAAGGGAGCGGCTAGCGCCCCGGCCAAGGATGCCGCGAAGAAACCTGGCAAGGATGCTGGCAAGAACACCGGCAAGGACGCCGCTAAGGACAAGCCCAAACCAGCGGCAGCGGCCTCTGCGCCGAAATCACAGCCGACCGCCAACGGTTCGTCCCCCAAGACTGCACCCGCCCCTGCCGCGACAGCCACCGTCAGACCAAGCGCCCCCGCCGCCGCCAGACCGGCCCGCAGCTCCCGTGCTTGCTCCGGCGACCCGCCAGCACGCCGCACCGCGCAAGCCGATCACGCCGGCCGCGGTCGCCGCGACCTCGTCAACCTCGCAAGCCGACAAGGACACGCTGGAGAGCGTCATCGAGCTCGTGCGCAAGCGCAAGCCGGGCGACGCCACCAATGAAGCAGCCGCGATCTCGGATCCCGTTGCGCGAAAGCTCGCGGAGTGGATCATCCTGCGCAGCGAGGACAATGGCGCAAACGTCGAGCGCTACCGCGCCTTCCTCTCCGCCAATCCGAGCTGGCCGTCGCAAACATTCCTGCGCCGACGCCTGGAAGCGGCGATGTGGGACGACAGGCGCGACGATTCAGTTGCGTGGTCGTGGTTCGAGAACGAATCCCCTGTTTCCGCCAAGGGCCGCTTCGCGCTCGCCAAGGCGATGCTGGCGCGCGGCGACCGCGCCAATGCCGAGCGGCTGGTGCGCGAGGCCTGGCGCAGCGATCCGATGTCGGAGGACACCGAGAACAACGCGCTCGACCAATTCGGTGCGCTGCTTGCGCCGGGCGACCAGAAGGCGCGAATGGACACGCTGCTCTATGGCAGCGAGCACGAGGCGGCGCTCCGCGCCGCAAAACGTCTCGGCGCCGGCTATGTCGCGCTCGCCAAGGCCCGCATCGCCTCCTTCAGGAAGGCGCCGAACACGCGCGCGCTGCTGGAGGCGGTGCCGCGCGAGCTGCACAACGATCCCGGCTTCATCTTCAGCAAGATCCAGCTGCTGCGCCGCGAGGAGAAGTTTGCCGAAGCCGCCCAGCTCATGCTGTCGGCGCCGAAGGATCCGAACCGGCTCTACAATCTCGACGAATGGTGGATCGAGCGGCGCCTGCTGGCGCGCAAGATGATCGACACCGAAGAATTCCGCAGCGCCTATCTGATCGCGCGCGATGCGGCCCTGCCCTCGCGCGACATCTACAAGACCGAGCAGGAATTCACCGCGGGCTGGATCGCACTGCGCTTCCTGGGCGATCCCGCGGCGGCCGCCCAGCATTTTGCCCGCATCGGTGTCGGTAGCGTCAATCCGACCACGCTGGCGCGCGCCGGTTATTGGCAGGGCCGCGCCGCGGAAGCCGCGGGCCGCCAGCAGGAGGCGCGCAACGCCTTTGCGCGCGCAGCCGAGCAATCGACCAGCTATTACGGCCAGCTCGCGCGCGCCAAGCTCGGCCTGCCGCAGATCGAGCTCAACAGCCAGCCGCGCGGCCGCGGCGCCGAACGGCTCGAGATCGTGCGCGCCGCGCAATTGCTCTACGAGCTCGACGAGCGCGAGATGGCTGTGCCTGTTCTCGCCGACATGGGCGAGAACGGCGATCCCGAAGCCCTCACCGGCCTCGGCGAATTGACCCAGCGCTACAGCGATGCTCGCGGCATGCTGCTGGTCGGCAAGGCCGCGCTCAATCGCGGCCTGCCATTCGATTTCTACGCCTATCCCGTCAACGGCATTCCGCATTTCACGCAGATTGGCCCCGAGGTCGAGCGCAGCATCGTCTACGCCATCGCGCGGCAGGAAAGTGCGTTCAATCCCTCCGTGGTCTCGCCGGCGCAGGCCTACGGGCTGATGCAGGTGACGCCGGACGCTGCGCGCTATGTCTGCAAGCGGCACGGCGCGACTTACGACCTGGGGCGGCTGAAGAACGATTCGTCCTACAACGCCACGCTCGGCGCCGCCGAACTCGGCGGTCTGCTCGAGGACTATCGCGGCTCCTACATCATGACCTTTGCGGCCTATAATGCCGGCCGAGGCAGCGTGAAGAAATGGATCGATCGCTACGGCGACCCACGCGACCCGAAGGTCGATGCGGTCGACTGGGTCGAGCTGATTCCGTTCTCCGAGACGCGCAACTACGTACAGCGGATCATGGAGAACCTTCAGGTCTACCGCGCCCGTTTCGGCGGCGGCACGCGGTTGCAGATCGAGGCTGACCTGCGCCGCGGCGCCGGAAGCGTGGAATAAGGCGCCTTCTCTCGAGCCGAAGCATGTCCCCCTCAATCATCCGACATCCCTAGATCGAGCGAGACGCTCCATACCCGCTCTGTTACCGTGCGTTTCGGGACAGGCATTTGCCGTCCCGGGTAACAAAAGGGAGGAAAGCTATGAAGATAGTGGCAATGTCTGCTCTAACTCTTGCTGCCTTGTCGATTGTGCCAGCAAGCGCCGCCCCCGTTCAGGCAGCAGCCAAAACAGGCAGCGCCCCCTATGTCGGATGCTCGCTATCCGGCGCCGCGGTCCAGAACTGCAGAAACGTCCTGAACTTCAAAACTTTCTACGAGTGCCGAAGCAACAGGATGGAGAGAGGTTGGACAGACATTGAAAGCTCCTATTACTGCCGGGCCCTGGACCTGAAATAAGGACGGTTGCTGTTTAGAACGAAAGAGGCCACCTCGCTTGGTGGCCTCTTTTTCGTATCGGGAACTGCAACCAAGTCCATCGCCGCGACCGTTGCACGCCCCCTTAGCCGCCAATCGGGATAGGGGGGCGTCTCGCGACGCCGCCCCTCCCACACCACCGGACATACGGGTCCGTATCCGGCGGTTCAGCGGATTATGCGGGCCGCGGTGCCGCGACGGAAGCCAAGCCGAG
>NZ_LGHL01000183.1 GCF_001908205.1 Bradyrhizobium sp. NAS80.1 | reverse complement strand
ACCCCACCTCGCGATGACGCCCTTGCGCTTCGCTAATCCTTCACCGCCATCAGGCTGGATAGAGGACTTCCACCTCCAAGCTGTCGCTCATACTCGGCACACAACAAAAACGGCGCCCGAAGGCGCCATTTTATCATCTTTCGCGGAACCTTAGTGAGCGGTCAGGCCGCCGGCGGCTTCGTCGCCGTCCGCCTTCACCGTCACCTTGGTGTCCTCTTCCCAGACGATCGGCACCGGCTTCTTCACCAGCGCCTTGGCGACGACGTCGTCCAGACGGGACACCGGGATGATCTCCATGCCGCCCTTGATCGCATCGGAAATCTCCGTGAGATCCTTGGCGTTGTCCTCGGGGATCAGCACCGTCTTGATGCCGCCGCGGGCAGCGGCCAGCAACTTCTCCTTCAGACCGCCGATCGGCAGCACGCGGCCGCGCAGCGTGATCTCGCCGGTCATCGCAACATCGTGGCGGACCGGGATGCCGGTCATGACCGAGATGATCGCGGTGGCCATTGCAACGCCCGCCGACGGACCGTCCTTCGGCGTCGCGCCTTCCGGCACGTGCACGTGGATGTCGCGCCGGTCGAACAGCGGCGGCTCGATGCCGTAGGTGATCGCGCGCGAGCGGACGTAGGACGCCGCCGCCGAGATCGATTCCTTCATCACGTCACGCAGGTTGCCCGTGACCGTCATCTTGCCCTTGCCGGGCATCATGACGCCTTCGATGGTCAGCAGCTCGCCGCCGACATCGGTCCAGGCAAGGCCGGTGACGATGCCGACCTGCGGCTCGCTCTCGATCTCGCCGAAGCGGTACTTCGGCACGCCCAGAAGCTCTTCCAGAGTCTTCTCGGTGACCTTGACCGACTTCTTCTTGGAGATCATCAGCTCCTTCACCGCCTTGCGGGCGAGTGTCGAGAGCTCACGCTCCAGGTTACGCACGCCCGCTTCGCGGGTGTAGCGGCGGATCAGAAGCAGCAGCGCGTCGTCGTCGATCGAGAACTCCTTGGAGTCCAGGCCGTGCTTGGACACCGCATTCGGGATCAAGTGCTTGCGCGCGATCTCGACCTTCTCGTTCTCGGTGTAGCCCGCGATCCGGATGATCTCCATGCGGTCCATCAGCGGCCCGGGAATATTGAGCGTATTCGCGGTCGTGATGAACATCACGTTGGACAGATCGTAGTCGACCTCGAGGTAGTGGTCGTTGAAGGTCGCGTTCTGCTCGGGATCGAGGACCTCGAGCAGCGCCGAGGACGGATCGCCGCGGAAGTCGGCGCCCATCTTGTCGATCTCGTCCAGCAGGAACAGCGGATTGGACGATTTCGCCTTACGCATCGACTGGATGATCTTGCCGGGCATCGAGCCGATATAGGTGCGGCGGTGACCGCGGATCTCGGCCTCGTCGCGTACGCCGCCGAGCGAGACGCGCACGAATTCACGCCCCGTCGCCTTCGCGATCGACTTGCCGAGCGAGGTCTTGCCGACGCCGGGAGGCCCGACGAGGCACAGGATCGGCCCGGTCAGCTTGTTGGCGCGCGACTGCACCGCGAGATACTCGACGATACGTTCCTTGACCTTCTCGAGCCCGTAGTGATCGGAGTCCAGGATGGCCTGCGCCGCTTCCAGGTCCTTCTTCACCTTGGACTTCTTGTTCCACGGGATCGACAGCAGCCAATCCAGATAGTTGCGCACGACGGTCGCTTCCGCGGACATCGGCGACATCTGGCGCAGCTTCTTCAATTCATGCTGCGCCTTCTCGCGCGCTTCCTTGGAGAGCTTGGTCTTGGAGATCTTCTCTTCGAGATCGGCGAGCTCGTCGCGACCGTCGTCGTCGCCGAGTTCCTTCTGGATCGCCTTCATCTGCTCGTTGAGATAATACTCGCGCTGGGTCTTCTCCATCTGGCGCTTGACGCGCGAGCGGATGCGCTTCTCGACCTGCAGCACCGAGATCTCGCTCTCCATCAGGCCCAGCACCTTCTCAAGACGCGTGGTGACGGACAGCGTCTCCAGGATGCCCTGGCGATCCGCGATCTTGACGGCGAGATGGGAGGCAACCGTGTCGGCGAGCTTGGCGAAATCGGTGATCGCCTGCACGACGCCGACAACCTCGGCCGAGATCTTCTTGTTGAGCTTCACGTAGCTCTCGAAGTCAGACACGACCGAGCGCGCCAGGGCTTCGGCCTCGACCGACTTCGCATCGGTGTCGGCGAGCGCAACGGCGGTCGCTTCGTAATAGTCGGCGCGATCGGTGTATTTCTGCACGTGCGCACGCTCGAGCCCTTCGACCAACACCTTCACGGTGCCGTCGGGAAGCTTCAAGAGCTGGAGCACGCTGGCAAGCGTTCCGGTCTCGTAAATCGCGTCGGGCGCCGGATCATCGTCGGACGCGTTCTTCTGCGTCGCGAGCATGATCAGCGCGTCGTTCTTCATCACCTCTTCGAGCGCGCGGATCGACTTCTCGCGGCCGACGAACAGCGGCACGATCATGTGCGGGAAGACGACGATGTCGCGCAGCGGCAGCACGGGATAGGCGTGCGTTTCGCCATGGACAATGGTTGGCCGGGGTTTGGGATTGGTCATGGCCTTTTCCTTTTGCTTTGCCCCCTTGAACGCAGCCCGCCATGATCATGCGCAACCGCCACAAGGTGCCGAGGTGATCCGCAGAACCGGTCGGTCCTCTCACGAATTGGACCGGCTCGCCAGATCGTAACTGAGGCGAATCTTGAAGGGAATTCCAGCTCGCCCCCGACATTAGGTGGTTATCGACCCGGGGGGTGTCAAGTCGTTGAAAAATACGCGCCATCAGGCGCTTACGCACGCATATAAGCGACGCAACATCGGCTGCGGAGATACAATTCCGCAGCCGTCAGCTCTGACTGGACGATTTGGCCTCCAGCGCCGCAGATCAGGCGCTGGCGTTCTCGACGGCGCGATCGGACCGATCGGCGTAGATGTAGAGCGGACGCGCCGTTCCTTCCACGACTTCGCGCGAAATAACGACTTCTTCCACACCTTCCAGGCCCGGCAAGTCGAACATGGTCTCGAGCAGGATCGCTTCGAGGATCGAACGCAGACCACGCGCGCCGGTCTTGCGCTCGATCGCCTTGCGGGCGACCGCGCCAAGCGCCTCGTCGGCGAAGGTCAGCTCGATATTCTCCATCTCGAACAGCCGCTGGTACTGCTTCACCAGCGCATTCTTCGGCTCGGTGAGGATCTTCTTCAGCGAGGTCTCGTCCAGATCCTCCAGCGTCGCGACGACCGGCAGACGGCCGACAAACTCGGGGATGAGGCCGTACTTCAGGAGGTCCTCAGGCTCGACGTGACGGAAGATCTCGCCGGTACGGCGATCCTCCGGCGCGAGCACCTGGGCGCCGAAGCCGATCGAAGTGGACCGGCCGCGCGCCGAGATGATCTTCTCGAGGCCGGCGAAGGCGCCGCCGCAGATGAACAGGATGTTGGTGGTGTCCACCTGCAGGAATTCCTGCTGCGGATGCTTGCGGCCGCCCTGCGGCGGAACCGAAGCCACCGTGCCTTCCATGATCTTGAGCAGCGCCTGCTGCACGCCCTCACCCGAGACATCGCGCGTGATCGAGGGATTGTCGGACTTGCGGCTGATCTTGTCGATTTCGTCGATGTAGACGATCCCGCGCTGGGCGCGCTCGACATTGTAGTCGGCAGCCTGGAGCAGCTTCAGGATGATGTTCTCGACGTCCTCGCCGACATACCCGGCTTCGGTCAGCGTCGTCGCGTCGGCCATCGTGAACGGCACGTCCAGGATGCGGGCGAGCGTCTGCGCAAGCAGCGTCTTGCCCGAGCCGGTCGGACCGATCAGCAGGATGTTCGACTTCGCGAGCTCGACGTCGTTGTGCTTGGTCTGATGGTTGAGGCGCTTGTAGTGGTTGTGCACAGCGACCGACAGGACCTTCTTCGCATGGCTCTGGCCGATCACGTAATCGTCCAGCACCTTGCAGATTTCCTTCGGCGTCGGAATGCCGTCGCGCGACTTCACGAGCGAGGACTTGTTCTCCTCGCGGATGATGTCCATGCAGAGCTCGACGCACTCGTCGCAGATGAAGACCGTGGGACCCGCGATCAGTTTGCGGACTTCGTGCTGGCTCTTGCCGCAGAACGAGCAATATAGCGTGTTCTTGGAGTCGCTCGTGCCAACCTTACTCATTCCTGTCTCCGTCCGCGGTTCGATCGTCTCGCTCGATCGCTCCATTCCGGCACGCTGCCGGCATGAAGTTTAAATAGAGCAAATTCCGTACCAAAAAAGACCCTACGCCTTACATCCCGTGCGAATCACGGTCACTCGATTCTCCCGCGATCATAGCCGATCAGTCGTAGCCAACCATGCTGTCACCCGACTATCAAGAATTCGCTAATCGGGGGCCGTCGGCTACCCGTGACAATACCGTGATTTCACGTCTTGGCACGGGCGAAGTGATCGAAATCACCCCGACGTTGCTGGATTGCCACGAAAAACAAGCACGAAAGCGGAACTTCCTGCCTGTCGCAGGGCGCAAAACAGCTTTTTGCGCGCCTGCGAACGCGTTCCGAACGTGAACGTCGCCCTCACGATCCCCGGTATCCCCGGGGACCGCTCTTACAATCCCGGTAGAGTGCTACAGGACCTTCGCCGGCGCCACCTCTTCGGCGCGCTTGTCGATGACCTTGTCGACCAGGCCGAACTCCTTGGCATCGCTCGCGGTCAGGAACTTGTCGCGTTCCAGCGCGTCCTCGATCGACTTGTAGGTCTGGCCGGTGTGCTTCACGTAGATCTCGTTGAGCCGCTTCTTCAGGTTCAGGATTTCCTGGGCGTGCAGCATGATGTCGGTGGCCTGGCCCTGGAAGCCGCCGGAGGGCTGGTGCACCATGATGCGCGCGTTCGGCAGAGAGAAGCGCATGTCCTTCTCGCCGGCAGCGAGCAGCAGCGAGCCCATCGAGGCCGCCTGGCCCGTGCACAGCGTCGAGACCGGCGGACGGATGAACTGCATCGTGTCGTAAATCGCAAGGCCCGACGTCACCACGCCACCCGGCGAATTGATGTACATCGAGATTTCCTTCTTCGGATTTTCCGCTTCAAGGAACAACAACTGCGCGACGATCAACGTCGACATGCCGTCCTCGACCGGACCGGTCACGAAGATGATGCGCTCTTTCAAAAGGCGCGAGAAAATGTCGTAGGCGCGCTCGCCACGGTTGGTCTGCTCGACCACCATGGGCACGAGGTTCATGTAGGTTTCAACCGGATCGCGCATGAGTCACCTAGGGTTTTTTGGACGCGGACATCGCAGTCCCAGCTGCCAGCGTTGGCTGGATTTGCCGGAAGGCCGATGGACGTCCCGTGATGCAGGACTTGACAGATATAGCCCAATTCTCGCCAGACAAGTGCGGAGCGAATTAAGGCTTAATCCACGGGGCAGTTGAAGCTGATTCGCACAAACAGGCCCAGCCAGCCACCTGGCTAGCTGGGCCTCTTCGCTGATCATCCTTAATAGAAGGCTTTCTCAAAGCCTTCAGGCTGCGGTCTTTTCCGCATCATCGTCCTTGTAGAGGTCCTCGCGCGAGACCTTCTTCTCGGTCACGTTGGCGAGCTCGAGGATGAAGTCGACAACCTTGTCCTCGTAGATCGGCGCACGAAGCTGGGCCAGGGCGTTGGCGTTGTTGCGGTAAAAGTCCCAGACTTCCTTCTCGCGGCCAGGCATCTGGCGCGCCCGCTCGATCACCGCGCGACCAACTTCGTCGTCGGTCACGGTGATCTTGTTCTTCTCGCCGATCTCGGAGAGCACGAGGCCGAGCCGCACGCGGCGGTCGGCGATCTTGCGGTACTCTTCCTTGGCCGCCTCTTCAGTGGTATCCTCGTCGGCAAAGGTCTTGCCGGCGGAGTCCATCTCGGCCTTGACCGAGTTCCACATCAGATTGAACTCCTCGTCGACGAGCGAGGGCGGCGCCTCGAAGCGATGGGCCTCGTCGAGGCGGTCGAGCAGCGCGCGCTTGACGCGCTGACGAGTCGCGCCGGCAAACTCGGCGGCCAGACGCTCGCGCGCGGCTTCCTTCAGCTTGTCCAGCGATTCCAGGCCGAGCGTCTTGGCGAACTCGTCGTCGATCGCGACGTCCTGCGGCGCCTCGATCAGCGTCGCGGTGGTCTCGAACTCGGCCGGCTGGCCGGCGAGCTTGTCGTTCATGTAGTTCTTGGGGAACGACACCTTCAGCGTGCGGGTCTCATTGGCGGCGATGCCGATGAGCTGCTCCTCGAAGCCAGGGATGAAGGTGTTGGAGCCGATCACGACCTGGATGCCCTCGCCGGTGCCACCTTCGAAGGCTTCGCCGTTGATGGTGCCCTTGAAGCTGATAGTGACCCGGTCGCCCGACTCGGCCTTGGCGCCCTCGCCCTTTGCAGCATAGCCGCGGTTGGAATCGGCGATGCGCTTGATCGCTTCGTCCACGTCGGTGTCGGACACGTCAGCGACGGGCTTCTCCACCTGGAAGCTCTTGAAGTCGGCGAGCGCGATCGCCGGCACCACCTCGATCGCAACGGTGTAGGTCAGATCGGACTTGCCCGAGAGCAGCTCCTCAACTGCGGCCTGCTCGGTCGGCATTGTGATCTTCGGCTCGGTCGCGAGGCGGAAGCCGCGCTCGGTGAAGAGCTGCGTGTTGGTGTCGCGGATGGTCTGGTCGATGGTCTCGGCCATCACCGAGCGGCCATAGACCTTCTTCAGGTGAGCGACCGGCACCTTGCCGGGACGGAAGCCATTGATGCGGACCTTGTCCTTGAGGTCGACGAGTTTGGCACCAGCCTTGGCGTCGAGATCAGACGCGGGAACGCTGATCTTGAACTCGTGCTTCAATCCTTCCGAGAGGGTCTCTGTGACCTGCATGGCGTCCAATCTTCTTTTCGTTCGGTCCAGGCGCGCATGCGTCGGGACGCTGTCATTAATCGATCCGACGCGAGGCAAACGCCTCAACGCCGGTGGTTCATCGGACCCGGCTCCAGGACGGAAAGCATCCGCGAGGAGTGAGGCCCTTCGGTAATCCGTGCAAACGCTGAAAGCGCTTGGTGCGGGCGGAGGGACTCGAACCCCCACAACTTTCGTCACTGGAACCTAAATCCAGCGCGTCTACCAGTTCCGCCACGCCCGCGTGAATTTGCATCTAGACCGGCCGCGATGCCGCGGGCGGCCGGGCTTATAGCATGTGCCTGACTGTTCGCAGCAAAAAAAATGGCCCGTTGGAGGCATGCTTTAAGTAGGCACGACGGCTGGACTTATCCAGCGCCGCGTGGTCCGCATCGAGCCATGACAACAAGGTTTTTTGCCCCGACCCGGCGCGAGGTTTTGGCTGGCCTGGCAGCTTCGGCAGCAGGGGCGATTGCCGGCGGCGCAGCTCCGTCCGCAACCGCCCGGCTCGCGCTTGAGGCGCGACCGGCAACGCTGGCTCTGAAGCCGACTCAACCGCTTGCAGCGATCGGGGAGCTGGCCGCCGTAAGTCCCGCCGGAGCCGTGCGTCTCAGGCGCGGCGACCGCTGCGAGGTGGCCGTCCAGAACAACCTGCCTGCCCCGATTGCACCAACATGGCACGGGTTGGACGGTGCAAGCGCCGCCGAGCCGATGTTGGCGAGCTCGCCCATCGCTTCAGGTCGGACAGAAACCTCAATTCTTTCAATGCCTCACGCCGGAACCCTGATGATGGACCTTCGCCTGTTCGAAGACGTCCTCAAGGGTCCGGCGCGTCCCCTGCCCGTCGTTGTTCAGGAGACCGAACCGCTGGCAGTCGACCGCGACGAGCTGTTTCTGGTCGAGGACTGGCGCCTGGACCCGGGCGGCGCCGCGCTCCCTCCGGGAGCTACCGGCAGCGAGATTGCGCCGATCTTCACGATCAACGGCAAGATCGCCCCCCGACTTCACCCTCCGTCAGAACGAGCGGCTGAGGCTCCGCTTGATCAACGGCTGCCAACGCGCTGTTGTTGCAGTCAAATTCGAGGGTGTTGAAGTCCTGGTCATGGCGCTGGACGGCCAGCCGGCCGAGCCCTTCACGGCCCGCAATGGCGCCCTTGTGCTGGCCCCCGGGGGCCGGGCCGACGTCTTTCTCGACGGCTCCGCGGCGCCGGCCTCCGCCGCACCGATTCTGCTCCATGACGGCAAGGAGGCCCGCACCGTCGCCCGCCTCCTTGCGTCGGCCGAGCGACCGCTCCGGCCGGCCCGCCTGCGGCCCCCGCCACCGCTGCCGTCCAACGGGCTGCCGGCCCATCTCGACCTCAAGAGCGCCCTGCGGTTCGATGTCGCGCTCGCAGCCGCCGAGGCAGGCTGGGTCCGCCCGTCGAGCTTCACTGCGTCAGCCGCCCCCATCTTCCGCACCAAGGCCGGCCGGACCGTCGTCCTAGCCGTGAAGAACCCCGGCCCGACGACGACCGTGTTCCACCTCCACGGCCACCATTTCCGCCTGCTCGACCGGCTCGACGATGGCTGGAAGCCGTACTGGCTCGACACGCTCGCGATCGAACCCGGCCAAACCCAGCGCATCGCATTCGCGGCGACCTACCCCGGCCGCTGGCTGATCGAGTCCGTCGCGACCGATTGGGCTGCGCCACGATTGGTGCGCTGGTACGCGGTGGAGTGAAGCCGCCGCCAAGCTTGCGTAGGATGGGTAGAGCGAAGCGAAACCCATCGTCATCGCGCCAAGGATTGAAATGATGGGTTTCGCTTCGCTCTACCCATCCTACCCGACCCATCGGCTCCACGCGTCCAGAGGTAGCGGACGTCGGGCTCTTTTTCCTCGTTCCGCGTTCCATCCGACTGTTCGACCCGTGTGAACCCGCGGACCTCATAGAAGCGCCGCGCCGGCGCGTTGCGCTGGAAGGTCCAAAGCTCCAACCGTTCGCAGGCGTGCTTGGCAACGTCGAGGAGTTCGGTGCCGACGCCACGGCCCTGGGCGGTGGGAAGCACGTAGAGCTGCTCGATCCAGCCCTCGCTGAAAGCAATGATCCCACTCAGCACATCGTCGTCGAAGCGGCCCCATATGCGGCACACCGCAAAGACACGCCCGCAGTAGAACCAGCGGTCCTCGTCCGGCGTGTGCAGCCCGGCGAGCCAGGGCATCGCATGGTCAAACGCAATCCGATGAACCTGCGCAGCCGCATCCATGTCCGTGAGCGCGAGCACTCTGAGCACTAGTACTCCACGCCCAGGGCATCATAAATCCGCCGGTGCACGGCCGGCAGCGTCTCGGTGAGATCTTCCGCGATCAGTCCCGGCCCTGCTTCGCTGCCCGCCTCGCCATGCATCCACACGCCGATGCTGGCAGCTTCGAACGCCGGAACGCCCTGCGCCAAAAGCCCCGCGATGATTCCGGAGAGCACGTCGCCGGCGCCGGCGGTGGCGAGCCAGGGCGGCGCATTGGCGGCGATGGTGGCGCGGCCGTCGGGAGCGGCGACGGTGGTGTCCGGGCCCTTCAGCAGTACCACCGCGCCACAGCGCTCGGCGGCCGCGCGCACGCGCTCCAGCTTCGAGCGTCCCGGATATTTATTGCTGAGGTCGGAGAACAGGCGCGGAAACTCCCCCTCGTGCGGCGTCAGCACCACCGCATTGTCCTGCGCGGACCTGATCGATTCAAACAGGCGCTCGGGGGCCGCGGCAAAGCTCGTCAGCGCATCCGCGTCCAGCACCAGATGCCGTTGCGCCGAGAGCGCGGTGTGGACGAGATCGCAGGTCCGATCGCCGATGCCCGCGCCGGGGCCGATCATGCAGGTGTTGTAACGCTTGTCGCCGAGAAGTTCGCCGAACTCGATCGCGGTGTCGACAGGGCGAACCATCACTGCGGTCATTGCGCTCGCATTGATCGTGAGCGCGTCGCGCGGCGTTGCCAGCGTCACCAGGCCGGCGCCGGCGCGCAGCGCTGCGCG
>NZ_LGHL01000182.1 GCF_001908205.1 Bradyrhizobium sp. NAS80.1 | reverse complement strand
CCAGAGCCGAAACTGCCAGCGCGCCTCAAGACGCAAATCGACCGGCTCCGCGAATTGGAGCGCTCACCGTCAATCGTTCACGATGCGGAGCACTGGAAAAAACCTCGCCGTTGAGTTGCAGATGGGGCGGCCGAACATGGACGAGCAATGCCATCGGTGAAACGCCATGCATCAAAGATTTTGAACGAGTACGGTGAGGCGCAATCTGAATTGATCGGCAAAGCCGTGGTCCTAACCGACGGAAAGGCAGGCACGGTGGAGAACGTTTGGCTGGATGAATTGCACGGGCTTCGTGTTTCGATCAAAGGTCATGATGGAAGATTGCCGGTCTCAACCATCAAGCTTGTGGGCAACTAGACCGCGCGTTGGCCCCCCTGCCCAGAGCGCATTCCTTTCAGAACATTCCAAGCAGCATGAAAAACCCAATCTCGGCCAGGAAGGTTACGCTCATGATTGCGACAGTGAGAAATACGTCGCCCGCCGATAGAGGGTGCATGGCATGCCTCGCGTCTTGCGAAGGCCCCGCGGGTAAATTCACCTGTGTTCAGAAGGTTTCAGTTCCAAAGCAGGAGAACATGTTCCTCCCTAGCTCAACGAAGTCATCGAGTCGTCCGTCCGATGTCGCCTGTTGGCCCATCGCGTCATTTGGCTGCGCTGCAAACTTTGGTCGCTATCGGCGCATAGCGGACTCTGGCAAGCCCTCCTAACGGCAGATATGGGGTCGCAGTCCAAATGAGCGCCGCAGAGCGGTCATCAGTCGGCGCTAGGACAGCCGTTAGGGCAGGGGCGCGCTGCCGACAGGATTATCGATCGATTTCAGCAGCCTGGGTTTTTGCTGTGGCGGATGGAGCGTCCGCCCACAGGCTTAACCGCAACAAAACGACAGCACCTCGCTGTGAACGGAGCGCTGTCTACGGGGCGCTGTCTGAATCGGTCGTATGCCCCGTCGCTAACTTCTACGATCTCGCAACTTCGGCAGTCGGCTGCGTGAGCGAGAGACGGGGAGGGCGGGCCCTATAGGTTTCGAGCAGGCGTTTGGCGCGGGCAACGGTGTCCTCTGTCTCGCGCACGGCTTCCAGCTCTCGCTCCAGCCGGTTGAAGATCGGGGCGAGCTTCGGTCCATCGAGCACCATGACGTAGGCGCACGCCGCAAGCGCTCGTTCGAGGCGTTCGACTGTGATCTGCTCACTCATCTAAGCTCTCCCGGTTCGCTGAAGTTCATGGTAACGCTACAACTCCGTCCAGTCATCGCGATCGTCCTCCGCGGCGGCGGCGTCAACGAGCGCCGCCGAATATGCGGCACGGAATTCCGGCGACCCCAGATCCTCGCGCAGCCGAGTGCGCGGCCCACAGGGATAAACCTGAAACCAATAGGCCCACGCGCCACCCTCGAGTCGGGCGCGCGTAGCATATCTCGGTAACACGTGCTTCTTTTGCTGGTGGCGCATCAAATTGCTCCACCTCTTTGCAACGCCTGCTTGCGAACTTTGCGCTTGGCGCTTGCGACGGTATCTTTGCGGGCGCGAAATTCCTCACGCAACCAAACCAAACGGGCGTAAAGAATAAGCCCCGCCTGAACGGCCTGAACTGTAACCCTGCCATCGTTAATTTTTTCCAAACTGATGGACGCTCGGATGCGATGCCGCGTCCGCTGCTCTCCTGCCGTTCATGCAGGAGTTCGTCTGCTTCTTGCGATGTCGTCATTGGTGGTTCTCGGTTTGGCTTCTCACAGCCGTAGCCCGTGACAGTCGGGCAGCCAGGGGGTGAGAAGCAGCCGCGGCGTTCGGAGGCCAGCAAAATCGAGTGTTGCAAGGCGGCCGTAAACGATCGACGCGTGACCCTTGATCTTTGCCTTCTTTAAAAAACGCTTGCAATCCACAGCAAGCCGCGCCTTTAATAGCAACCAAAGGTGGAGGCGTGCCATGCGCTCGTTCTCATTTTTGATTTTTATTGCAGTCGCTACTATTGACGTTGCTCGCGCAGAAATCACCGTAATTATGACGGCTTGGGACACGATCCCTCAAGTCCAGATAACCCAAGGTAGGGCTGGAAATTGCGAAGCCAACAATACGGTGTTCGGCCCTTCGCGTATGTCAAAACCCTTCCGCCAGACTTATCCGGGGACCGGTAGTCAAGGTGAAGATATCTGTTGGCGGCGGACGTCTGACCCTTTGTTTCCAAATTCAGGTTGGACGGACTGGAATCGATGTTCGTCAGATGGAGATTGCGAAATACGCTGATTTATTTGAGGGAGGGCAGGATGCTCAAACGCCTAGTATATTGTGCAGCATTTTTGGGACCGTTGATTTGCGGACTAACCACCGTCAGTTGGGCAGCAACCTCAAAACACTGCCACGGCGAGAACCAACAAATCTGCAAATTGCACGCCGGATACGACACGTGGGAGGCTTGTGGTGCGGGCCTCCAGCTGCAAGGCGGCAGCGAGAAGAGCACCGCCTCAAACGACGTATGCCATAGATACTGCAACCAAGATTGGTCCTCGGGTTACGAACGTGGCAAATGTCAGATTTCGAAGGACTTTGAGAGTGATGGCGGTGCCTGCGGTTACGCTTGGAAAACAGTGACCTGTAATTGATCCGGCTCAGACAATTGCAAGAAAACTAGCCGTCGTCGAATCGACGGCGGTGCCTATCGCGGGATGAGCACGTGCCCGCTTCTTTCAGCATTGTAGGAGGAGGCTATGCGATATTTGGCTAGTTTTCTGTTTTTGTTGGTAAGTGCTGCGACGGCGAACGCTGGGCAAACTTCCTGCCCTTTAACGGCTAACTTTTCGTTGCTCAAAGAATTCGACACCATGAATCGAGCCAACGTTCAGTCGTGGACCTTCCTTTATAAGGGACGCTCATTTTACCAAATCGGTGGGGCAGAAATCAAAGGCATCTTTGGCGGCAACGATACCGGCACCGGCATCCCTTCCGACTGCTCGGATATCTTGGTGAACCACGACAACTTCGCGGTGGTGGTGGGTCGGGAGAGAGATCTTCTGATTGCCGGCGGCGTTATAGGCGGACCGCAGGGAGCCAAGGCCGTCAACTTTCTCCACTATTACCCGCACGACGGCAGGATGAGTATTCGATCCAACGGGGACAACATATTGCTGACGTGGGGAAATGAGCATGATCTGACCACACGGCTGTGCTGGAGCCCAGACAACCAAGGTCACTGGTGGCACAGCGCAAATCATCGAACAGGTGGCAACTTTGGAGGGTGCGTTTCTCCTGAATGGATTTGGCATTTGCCAAACGGCCAGTCTGGGGTGTTTGGCACCGATCCGTCGCGGGATCACTCTCAGATCGACCATATCGTCGAAATCAACTAAAAACGCCAGAAATCGCTGCGAGCATCACCCTATGAAGTTCGTCGCTTGATCGTCCGCTTCGGGTCCAAACTCGGAAGTGGCTGCGTGTCCGCTATACTTCCGTTTTGCCTCCGACATCAGACCTCAAATCGCGAACAATATGATCGAGCGAGCCGATTTGGTCCGCCCATGTAAGCAGATCATTCTCTTCCGCTGAACTGCACGACCTTGCTGGCCTTCGGCACTGAGCAAAACGTCGCCCAGGCCGCCATCATTTGCCGGCGCTTCTCCCGCATGTCGCCGCGCCGATAGGCGGCTTCGACCTTGTCGGGCAGCGTGTGAGACAGCGCCATTTCGGACAGATGGTTGGGGTACGACGTCACCTCCGCGCACCAATCCTTAAAGGTCGAGCGGAAGCCATGCGGAACGACCTCTCGATTGTTCTGCTGCGGATCGACCCACTTGGGTAGCCCCGCCTTGGCGCGGTCCTCGTTCATGCGATCGATAACGGCAGCCATCGCGGCATTGCTCAGTGGCTCGCCTAGATTACCACCCGGAAACAGGTAATCGGCGTCCTTGGGCAGATCGTCGAGGATCGCGATGGCTTGACGGGTGAGGGGGACGACGTGATCGCGCTTGCGCGCACCCTTCTTGCCCTTCATGCGTTCCTTGGGGACCGTCCAGAGCTTCTCTTTCGGCTCAATCTCGGTCCGTGTCGCGCCGACCGTCTCGCTCGTTCGAGCAGCGGTGAGGATCGTGTATTCGAGCGCGCGCGCCGCAATGCCCTCACGCTGGCGCAGCTCCGCAATAAACTCCGGCATCTGCTGATAGGGCAGCGCCGGGTAGTTCTCGACAGGAGCTACTTGCGACTTCTTCGGCAAGAGCTGGTCGAGGTGTCCAACCCACCGCGCGGGGTTCTCCCCAGAGCGTAGCTTCAAAGCCTTCGCCCGGTCGAGTACCTTTTCAATCCGTCCCCGAATCCGGTTTGCCGTCTCCGTTTTGGTGTTCCAGATCGGCTGCAGGATCTTCATGACGTGAAGGTCGGTGACCGCGTCAACGGCAAGACCACGGATCGATTTGCAGTAATCGAACTTCGCCGGCTCCCCCTTGGGTCCGATGCCCAACAGCGTCATTCGCCACTGGTCGAGATGCTTGTCATTCTTCCAGCCGGCCTTGTTGGCTTCGATGTAGTCCTTGGCGCACTCCCCGAATGTAGCGCCCTCTGGGGCCTTTCGCGCGTCCTTCGGATTGATGCCTTTCGCCAGCAGCGCGCGTGCCTGGGTGGCAAGCTCCCGCGCATCTGCCAGCTTCACGCCCGCTCGCGCGGGAGCGTCGGGCGTGCCAGCGCGAGGGGCCGACCCGAAGCCGATCTCAGTCGGCTTGCCGTGCCAGCGATACAGAAACACCCACCGCCGGCCGCCGTTCGGTGAGATCGATAAATACAAGCCATTGCCGTCGGCATGCCGTCCGCAGTCCTTGATCGTCGCCGCGGATTTGGGGTTAAGCCTGTTGATTTTTCGCGCCATCGTCTTCCCATCTGCCCTAGCACCTGCCCTAGCACTTGCGCCGGACTGTAGCGAACAACAGCACGCAGGGAAAGACAACGGTAGCAAGCGACTCTATAAAATAAGCACATTTTCAAACATCTGCAGACACGCACAAACATTGGTAATAGATGGTTCGGCGGACACCCCTTCCGCCAGTATGTTGTTCTCCTCTGTTCGTAGTCGTTCGGACTCCACAGCAAAATCAGTGACTTGCGCCGGAAAGCTGTACTTCGCAGTTCGTCGGTGTTCTTCCTAATCGGGTCACTTACCGTAGTTTTTGCCCGTAGGTTCGGAGGACGGTTTTTCCGGAGGAACAATGGCTGGCAGACTTAAACCACTCGACGTAGAGCGCCAAACCAAGCCCGGCAAATACGCCGATGGCGATGGGCTCTACTTGATCGTCACCGGACCAACATCGAAGAGTTGGTCATACAGATATTGGAAAGACGGCAAAGAACGCTGGCACGGCCTCGGCTCGTTGAAGGAGGCATCGCTAAAGGATGCGCGGCTTGCTCGGGATGCCGCTCGGCTGCGCGTGAAAGGCGATCGCAGCACGGCCGGCATTGACATAGTGCAGGAGAGGCGAAAGGCACGGGAAGAAGCGAAAGCTGTCGAGGCCAAAGTGGTGTTGCCGACGTTCGAGGAATGCGCGGAAGCTTACATTCGGGCGAACTGGTCGAGCTGGAGCGAGAAACATCGCGATCAGTGGCCATCCTCCCTCAAACGCTACGCCTATTGCCACAGGAAGAGTTGCGCCAAGAGAAGCTAGTGCCCTAGATCGCGCTCTGAGAAAGAGGCTGCAAGTGATAGAGCATCAATTGCGCGAGGGCCGTTGAGGCCGTGAATATGAGGCCCGCCGGTTCACGCTGGCGGGCCGCTATGCTAAATCCCGTCCATGGCCGGACCGTCGCGATTCAGAAGCATAGATGGGTCTGCATCACCTGGCGGAAATTGCCTCGCTACGCTTGGTTTCGGCATCGAAGATTTTAACTTGCAGACGGGGAAACCGAGCTTTCAATTCTCTACCGGCCTCCAACGCGCTGTCTTTTGCCTTGAAGGTTGCCTTGATGTGACCGTCGACGACCAAGGCATAGCCGCTTGTCATAGGTTCAATCGACGCCTTGGTCGCGCGGGCAGAGGCGGGTGTTGCCATCCAGCGCTTCTCGCGCATGGGGAAACTCCAATTTCGGGGATACGCGCACCAACGGCCCGCGGACCCCAAAGTTCCTGACGGGATCGCGGGCGAAGCGGTCCGCGGTCTCGACGACGAGTGTCAAGACATCGTTACCCGGAGATCTGCTCCAACGCTTGAATAGCCGGAACCACGTTTGCCGACTCCTTCACTCGGTTGTTTTGTTGCTAGTGAAAATGAGCGCGGCTTTAAACACCCGCTCAATGTCGGTTCGCACCTCGACGGCAACGTCTTGCCGTTCGTCCAGGGGCGCGAGATCGCGGACCAAGTCTGCCAGCGCTTGGGCGGCCTCCGCTTCGGCCTCCTGCTGAGTTCCAAACTCCAACCCCTCCTCGTCGGGGTAGAGGCCGGTGTTGTCCCTGATGTCGAAGTAATATCGGGTCAATGCGGCGCACCTCTGGTCTGGCACAGACGGCAACATTACTGCCAACCGGCCGTTCCTGGCGAACGAGAACGCTGCGAAATTCAGTTTGAGGCACCGGGCTCATACGGACAGTGCCACCCGTCGTTTCATCCTGTCTTGGAAATCAGGAGTCGTTTTCAGTCCGCAGGCCTGAGAGTTTGCGGCAGCGGCGGCTTGCGCTCCGGAAGCTTCTTTTTCGGGGGCGCTGGAAGCAGGCCTTCCCTGATCGCCTGCTTCCGAGCGAGCTTGCGGGCCCGCCGAATGGCTTCGGCTTTTTCGCGCGTCTTTCTCTCTGAAGGTTTCTCATAGGAGCGTCGTTGCTTCATCTCCCGAAAGACGCCCTCGCGCTGCATCTTCTTCTTCAGAACGCGAAGCGCTTGATCGACATTGTTGTCGCGGACCAGTACCTGCAATTGAAACTCCTCGCTCGGCTGCAAATGCGGCAGTCCTGCACGCAGCCAATTGCGCAGGAGTCTCGTTGCGAATGGGAGAATGAGAGTGACCGCGTATTTCTTCGCCGGCCTCGAAACGGGCCGATCTGCTCGTCACGGCGATACGGTTCAGTAGAGGCAACGTGACCACTCTCGCCGACCAAGTCAATCGATTAAAACGCCGATCGATAAAGCCCTTTGCATACCCCGGCTGGCCCATCCGAAGCGGCCTTCGATCGGCAACCAGAGGTGTCGGGCCGAAACAAATTGGCTCCCGTCCTTGTAATTTTGCGAATATCATATATCTTGAGCGCATTCGATTAGCCGCTGTGCCTTGTTGAACGCGCCCGCGGGCTCCTTTTCCAAAGACATCGACGAAGTTGAAATCGCCGCGTGATTGTCGCGCGGCACGCGCTTGCGCGCTTTGGAGAAGAAAATGACGACAGGTACCGTTAAATGGTTCAACGGCCAAAAGGGGTTCGGATTTATCCAGCCGGATGATGGCGGCAACGATGTGTTCGTTCACATCAGCGCGGTCGAACGAGCTGGTCTCTCGGGTCTCGCCGAGGGCCAAAAGGTCAATTTCGAGGCGAAGACCGACAAGATGCGGGGCAAGGTCAGCGCCGAAAACCTCTCGCTGGCCTGATCTTATAGTGCCGTTTCACGGATGTACTGAAACGGCTACGCTGCCCGCTCGATCCCCGGATCGAGCGGGTTTTGCCTATCGCGGAACGGGTAAAGGATGAGCGCCAGGAAATCGGCAGTACCGTCACCCGCAGCAATCGAGCGGTCCAATCGCCAGCGTTTAGCCGCTGAAGAGGGAGCGCGGGCGATCGCGGATGTCGAACGACACGCGATCGAGGTGCGGAAGAACATGGCGCGACTTCGCGAGCTGCGCGAGGCCAAGGAAGTGGCTGACGCAACTCGTCGAGCATCGTTGCCAGCGCCCGCGCCAAAGAAGCGTACAACAAAGTTGCCGCGATAGCCGGCAACTATCGATGAACTTGCCGACGACCGAGTCACAAGCCGGAGGAAACGGATCGTGCCCAGAGTCAAGTCGGACGGCGGCGGAACAATCACGTTTTCACTTGCGCTCGGCGCATCGCGACAGACGTGCAGACTTACGACGACGTTCCAGACGGACAAGCAGGCCTTCAGCTATCTTCACAAGTATCGGACCGAGTTGGAACATATGGCGCGAGCCCGCCTCGCTTCAGGCCAACTTGAAGACGGGATCGTCGAGCTCTCGATGCTCTAGGTCGAAGCTGGGAGTGCCGGCAAACTCGAAGATGCGGCAGCAGAATTGCGCCCGACCCGCTACCTACCGAGCAATTGGTCTCCACTTCCGAGCCTTATCGGAGTACCCCGGGGGCGCTTCGAAAGCGGCCAGCCTTTGCTGGCCAATGTGCGCCAGGAGGGGCTTTCGAGCGGCGCATGGCGAATACCTCGCGACGTAGGCAGCGCGGGCAACGGAACTCAGCCTCCGCTCCACGGGAGCGGCCCGGTGTACCTGAAACGGCCATCGGCCAAGCCTCGCATTGGGGGCAGGATGGGAGGACGCTTTCCAATGATGACATGCGCTGCCCTCTTCATGGCCCTGCGAAGCACGAACAACAAGGTTTATGGTAAGTTCCTTCGCTGCCAAGTCACAGCGGCATCGTAGCCTTCTCGTCGGAGCTATTGTCGGATCGTGACAGCGATGGGCGGCAGCTTCCACTCGGTTCGCGCTAGCGGGCCTAGTGGCCGTCGACGCGATACCCTTGAACGGCGAGCAATTCCTTTAGCGATGCCACCTTCTCGCTGGCATTGCTCGGGCCACCCAGCGCCTTGCGTATATCCTCAACGAGCCCTTCCAGGCGTTTCAATTGCGCCTGCGCGGCGTTTCGTTCGATCTCATCCAAAGCAACCATAGCGCGAGTATGGACGATATATCGCCCAGCGTCAAAGTGAGCGCGCGCGGCTCGCGGCACACCGCCGCCGACTGAGGCGGTAGCAGAAAACGGGGCCGCTTCGACTCATCTGGGGCGGTCCCGGTTTGGGTCGTCATTTGACGGGTCCCACGCAAACCGTAACCTGTCCTCTCCTGCCGTTGGTGGCTGCTCATTCTTGCGATCTGGTCCGGCCGATCGCCATTCAGCGGTGCAGAGAATTCCCCGATCGCATTCGTCCGCAAGCCTAAGAAGCAGGTCCACGTTGGCCCTGTCGCTAGAGGCGAGCGCTAGTCGGCGATATCGGATCGCGCGGGCTTTGCTCATGGCGTGCCTTACTTCGGTGGGTGCAAATCGCCTTGAAGCCAGCGGCCAAGGGCCTTCGAATGCAAAGGATCTTCGTAGGCGGCAAGGGTCGTAAGCACGTAGTTGCAGACAGCGCACTGATACCTGTGCAAGTCCACGCCCGGGCTCTCTGGCTCGATGCTGACGAGCATCATCGAAGCTTCGCACCTCGGACAGGCGGGGCGCTGAAATGCGATCGGTGGAATGGCGGGCGACGGGCGCTGAGATTGGGCCATCATGCCTCCCTATGCATAGGCGGGAGCGCAACACTCTCAGTCACCGGCAAATGCCAGGATGCGGAACGGTGATACGCCGAGTATGCTCCGCAGCGACCTCAAGAGCGAGTTAATTCGCATCGCAGCAATGGTCATATTGAGGGCGGAACAACCAACGGGTGGAATGGTCGTGCCAGAGGTTTGTCACCTGCGCGCCAAGTATCCTAAGTCGAATTTGGAAGCGTTCGAATTCACTGTAGGGTGCGGAATGGATCGCGCCATGCTCGAAAAACACTTGGCTATAGCCCAGCGTCACATATCGGAGGGCGCGGAGCATCTTGCGAGGCAGCAAGAGCTTATCGATGAGCTTGCCCACCATAATCACGACACGACCGGCGCTCAGGCAGTGCTCACTACAATGCGGGAAACGCAGGCGATTCATATCGCAGACCGCGACCGCATCCTCATGGAACTGCAAAACTAGGGCCACCGTTGCTAGGAACGAGCCCCCTCCGATTAACTTGGGTTAGTGCGTAGGCCGGGAGCTTAAAGTCATGGCTCGCTACTATTTCGATCTGCTCGATGAAGGTGTGCTCGCCATCGACGAAGAGGGAATGGAGCTTTCGAACCTTCAGGCCGTGCAGGCTGATGCCGCCAAGTCCTTGGCTGACATGGCGCGAGACGCGATGCATGGCTCAACCAACGGCGCTAAACGGTACATGGCTATCGAAGTGCGCGACGAACCCGGCCTCGATGGAGGTCAGATTCAATTTCCAAGTTGAGAGGATGGAGCAGTAAGGCTGCCTCAACGCCGCAAGCTGTTTCTTTGGGATCGCTGATTCTTAAAAGTGCCATCGGTTTTAAAGCCAAAGGCACGTCGAGACCGGGACAAGCGGATACTGGAGGAGCGACTGGAACGTTGGCGCCAGCTCCTCAAGGGCTTCCCGGATGGCCCCACCGCGAAGCACATGCGACAGATAGAGGCCGAGCTTCTGGACTAGCTCCGCGCTATTGAGAAAGAGCAACGGTAAGGCAATTCGGATGGGCGATGAAGGATACCTGCCTAAGCCGATCGCGGACAACAAACCAAAGAAATTGAACTGAGACCTACTGCATGGGCGCCGGAGTCTGATCGGCGCCCATGGGGCAGGATCAGCGCATCCTCGACGAGCTCAGAATGTTCGAACGGCTCTGCCTAGAGCTTGCTGAGCAGAGCAGGGTGCCAGGTGAAGCCGATGCGCGGCGGCAGATGGCTGAAAACTACGGTCGCGAGGCTGCGCCGCCGCAGCAATTCTCAGTGAGGAATGCGAGGAGCCCGTTCATCGTGTCGAACTGCGCAGCGTAAATCATCGAGCGCCAATCTCGTCGGACGGTGATGAGCCCGGCCATGCGCAACCGATCGAAGTGGAATGTCAGCGTGTTCGGGGCGATGCTCAACGCTTCTGCGACTGCTCCGGCAGGCATCCCATCGGGACCAGCTTGAACCAGTAACCGGAAGACATCGAGGCGATTGTCTAGGGCGCGAGGGCCGTCAGGAGCAGAGGCTGTGCTTGCGGCTTGGGCAGCATAGTCGTTAGGCGCAGCCGATGCGACTGGCGCAGACCACCACCGCGGCGGGACGTGCCGTGCTGGCTTGATCACGGGTGATGTGATCAGGCCAACGGTGGCAACCGCTACTTGATGGGCGACGGCGAGGTCCAGCGGTCTTGCGCTACGGTGTCATTCCAGTCGGACCCGACGGGGTGCATGGCCTGCCACGTTTCAGCAAGCCTGCCGTTCACGGCTCGGTAGGTCTGGATGCCCGACTGCGACTGAGGCTTGCCAGTCTCCGGGTCTGTCCACTTTTACGAGAACCGGAACCAAGCCCGGTTGCCGACGAACCAGTGGTCATAGACCACCGTTCGGAAGTCAGGCTTCTCCTTCCGGATCGTCGCGACTTCGGCGGCATACTCATCGCGCGTCACAACTCTCGTGCCCTTCTCGTTGTGCCTGATGTAGTTGTCTTCGATGCAGCTAGGCACCAGCTCGAACTTGCCGCCGTGCCACACTTCCTCCCAACAGTCGAACAGATCACGCATTTGGTTGTCTTCGGACACAGTTGAACTCCTCGTTGTGTTAGGCTCGGTGGATGTCGCTGCAAGCGTAGATCGACATGTTGAAGCCGTGGAGCAGTGTCATGCCAAGCGTCATCATGACACCACGCCGTGTGCTCTGCAGTGCCGACTTCGATGTGATCTTGCTGTCGGTCATGCGGTCCTCTTCACTTGCTGCGTTTGTCATCGTGGCGGGGGGCATACGACACCGCTCCTGACAGGGTGGTGTCAGGAATGACCGAGGGCTACGACTATCGCAGACACTGCTGCGCAGTCCGTGTTAGGCCCAGCCTGACACCATCAGGATGGCAGCTCCATGCGCCGCGCCGACCGTCTCTTCGAGATCATCCAGATACTGCGCCGCAAGAAGAAGGCGACGCGGGCGAGCGACCTTGCCGTGATCTTGGAAGTGTCCGAGCGCACCGTCTACCGGGACATCCGGGACATGATCGCACGAGGTGTGCCCATCGACGGTGAGGCGGGGGTCGGCTACATCCTGCGGCCCGGTTTCGACTTGCCACCGCTCATGTTCGATGAAGACGAGATCGAGGCGCTGCTTCTAGGTGCCCGTATCGTGCAGTCGTGGGCGGACCCTGAACTAGCGGCGGCGGCTGCTAAGGTGATCCACAAGGTCGGCGACGTGCTGCCCGAGGGGCTGCGGCATCACCTCGACCTCGCGGGACTGTGGGCACCGGCTGATCACACAGGCAAGGCCATCGGCTTCGATCAAGCCGCCTTGCGTCACGCGATCCGAAGGCAGCAGAAGGTCAAGTTCACCTACGAAGACCTCGGAGGGCAGTCGAGCGAGCGCGTGGTGCGTCCGCTGATCATGGCGTTCTACGGCCCGGTCTGGCTGCTGGCAGCGTGGTGCGAGCTTCGGGGCGGTTTCAGGGTCTTCCGGCTCGACAGGATCACTGCATTCACCGTTCTCGACGATGTCTTCAAGCCAGAGCCGGGCCGCACTGCAGAGGACTTCTTGAAGCAGGATGAAGAGCAGAAGCGGTCTCGTCTTGCGTCGAAGTGAAGCCGCTACGAGGTGCGCAGAACGAGGCAAATGAACGCCTCGACGGCCAGCGCGACCAGTGCATCCGCCATCCGCAGCGCGATCGAAGCAGACCACCGCACTTGAGCAAATGCTGTTCGACGGCATGCACGCCACAAACCAGCTCGCCGAGGCCGTCGAGCGCGAGCTGCAGGAACTGCGGCTGACGGCGTCCGAATCCGAAGCGAAGGCCGCGCAACTGGAAGCCGAGATCGCCAAGCTGAAGCTCCAGACCATTGAGAGCAGCGCCGATCGCAGCAAGCTGCTCGACCTGCCGCCCCTGCCGCGCGTGAACTGAGGCAGCCCATGCATCTTGGGAAATTCCAAGATAGACCTGACGACGTTGTCATCGAGGTTGCTGAGATCGAACGGCGAGGCCGCTTCAGCGCCCCAGATCGTTGGGGATCCATTCCTCAGCGGTTGAATCCCAGTGATGGGTATCGTCGAATTGTTGCCAGGGTGGCCTCGGTTTGCTTCCACCGCGACCCATTTGGGCTGTTGTCACGACCAACCAGTGCCCAATCTGATCTAAATATTTGTCAATCGGAGAGGCGTACGATAATTTCGGAGCTTCAGACATATTCCCGCTCCTTATGGCGTGAGGTCCAAGCAGCGAGTGGAGGCATTGCGCAGCCCTTAAAGTCCACCGCAGCGCCGAGTGATACGGTTATGATCGTGGGCCTGATCGCTGTATTCCCTCAAAGTCCAAAATATTTCACCCGCACGGAAAAATACTCGGCACATCGCGGCGTCGATCACGATGAGTGAGACTAGGAGGCGGACGGCATAAGTTTCTTGGACTTTCGCGCACCGCGTTACGGAAAGTCCGTGCGCAAATTGCAAATGTTAGCTCGAAGAGGTTGAGGCGCGCCCATCTGCGACCTCGTGCGATGTCCGCCTTGACGCCGCTATTGAGGGCATAGGAGACACGTTCAAAGGGGCCGGGGGGCACTTCCGAAAAAGAGAGCCTCCCTGCGCATCGGAGCGCGGATGCACCCCAACTGGCGCGAATTTAACTGCGCGTTCCCGTTTTGAGGTCGTCTCAACCATGGTCAAAACGCCTGAAATCGTCGTTTTTCGGCCGGCAACCATCCCGGAACCACCCTCGGAACTGGCTTCTGCCGGTTCTCGGCTCTGGCGCACCGTCATGGCCCGCTACGCCCTGGACGAGACGCAGGCCGAAGTTTTGAAGCTCGCCTGTCTGGCCTCCGATCGCGCTGAAGCTCTGCGTCTTGAGATCGAGAAGATGGGCCAGACCGTCCCCGGCTCGACTGGACAGCCGCAGGCCAATCCGCTGATCGCCTGCGAGGGCGCGGCCCAGAAGCGCGTCGCGGCGTTCCTGAAGCAGCTCGGCCTGTTCGACGAGCCGAAGCGCGAGAAGCCGGGCCGGCCGCCGAAGTCCGGTGGCTTCTGATGAGGCCACCGGAGCGCTCGGTCGGAGTCGCCCCGGAAGCGCTGGCGCTGTTCGTCGAGCTGGAAGGCATGGACCAGCACAGCGAGGAGTTCAAGCAGGGCTCGCACGAGCTGGCCCGCATGCTGGGTCTCGTCGAAGAATGGTGGACCTGCAATCACGTCAACGATCGCAGCGAGGGTCCTTGCCATCCGCCGGGCTATGTGGCGCGCGACGATTGGTATCGGTGCCGCGAGGTTCGCGAGGCCTTGCTGCAGGTGGTGGAGGCGCGAGGGCACTCCGCTTAGAAGCTGTTCGGTTTCTGGTCCGGTGGCTGCAGGAGGCGCTTCAACGCCAGACGCGGGGACAGGCGCTGCGCGCGCGGTGATCAATTCCGGGGATAACGGCATCCATCGGTTGCGTAGCCGGTCCCGGCAAGCCCCAATGCGCGCCGCGCACCGCGTTGAAAGGGGCTGGCTGGTGTCTGAGGCTTGGTACTACGCGGACTACAATGGACAGGTCGGGCCGACCACTCTTGAGGCATTGAAGACCGCGCTCGCGCGATCGTCGGAACCTGAGAACGTGCTGGTTTGGCGGCACGGCTTCACCGGATGGGTCAGGGCTGGCGACGTACCGGAGTTGAGCCCGCAAACGTCGAGGCCTCCAGAGCTGCCGACCGACCAAATGCCCACGTGGCGTGTGAAATGGTGGTGGTATCCGATTCCATTTATTTCGCTCGGTATCGGGAGCCAAGTCGGACGGAAAGTGATGATTTGGAATTCTGCGCAGCGCAGGAAGCGGAAACAAAAGAGAAAGGCGATGCAGGTCTAGAGGCATTGGATGGGCACTTACGATAACGACTTCAGACAGCGCAGCATCGCAAATCTTGAAAGCTGCAAGGCATGCCAACGGGGGTAAGGTTTTAATGACGGAGAGCGAAAATCGCCGCCCCCATCTTCGGACAAAGTACATTTTTGTAGATACGCAGGCCCTGCGGAAGGCGCGCTTCGATTGGAACGGGCGCTCCCTATCGAAACTTGCCGAGTTTGCGAAGCAGGGGCAGCTACGCCTCTTAGTCACTGACATAACGGTTGGAGAGGTTAAGTCTCAGCTTCGAGAACTGCTCGCTGAGGCAAGCTCCTCTTTAATCAAGCACGGCGGCATTATGGATCAGCTCGGCGCTTCGGCGGTCATCGAAAACGTAAGGGATCAAGCCACCGCACTAGAGACATTGGAAACGGCCTTCGACGAATTTTTGAAACACACCAAATCAGTGAATGTGCCTTTGATTTCTGATGTGAAGGGCGTCCTTGAGGACTATTTCGCTAAGCGGCCTCCGTTCAGCACGAAGAAGAAGTCTGAATTCCCCGACGCGATCTCAATCGCGTCTATTCGTAGCTGGTGCCGTCAACACAATTCGACAGTCTACATCGTTTCCGATGATCCGGATTTACGGGAGTGTTGTTCCGAGGCGGGGCCACTTTTCCATGCGGAGTCGATTGCAGAGATAATTTCTCAAGCAACCGTTTCACAAGAGGTGCACGACGCGCTCGAAAAGGCTCTTCGCGAAAGCGAATACCTTAGTGACAGACTAGCTGATAAGATCAAGCATGATCTCGACGTCGAATTTAGCAGCTACGACAGAAGTGAAGGAGTTGCCATCGTGGCTGCACGAATTGATGACGTGCACTCCATCAACGTTATCTCGCTAAACGTCTTGGAGGAGCAGGCCGGGACATTCACTTGCGAACCGGAAATCGAGGTAGAGATTTCGCTCGACATTGAAATTGAAATCGAGGGCCACCACGGCTACGGCCCTCATGACTATGAGCCAACCCGACGACATCGGGCTTCCCAGACTCGACTAGAACTGTTTTATCCAGAGGTTATCGCTCGTTTCGAACCGTCAACGGGATGTTTGGAATTCGAGTCGATCTCGTTGGGTACCCAGTCCGTGCGGGTCAGTATGAGTGATTTTGAAAGACGGCCTTATCGATGACCGAGCACCGGCTTGGCTCGTCAAACTGAGACCCGCTCTCGGTCGATAGGGCTTCTAGCTCCGCGCCACCGAACATCGGCCGAGCTACGTCAGGACGGCAAACCATTTAAACGCCACCGCGCCCCACCGCGCGAAGTCGATTAACGACAGCTCGGCGCGCCAATCGTTGCCCCCTTGCTTCCATACAGGTAAAGGTGCGGTTGGTAGTAAGCGCCTTCCTCATCCGGGTTGATAGCTGCATCGGGGACCACGACATCGAACCTGATGTCGGTTGCGTGAATGATCTTGTTGCAGGCCTCGCGCAGGCTGAGCACCTCGACCTTGTCCGGATCGGTCGCCCAGTTTGGAAACAGTTTTCCGCAGTCTGAGCTTTGCTCGTCTTTTGGTCCCAACTGATCAAACTGGATTCGCAGGCCAGCCGCACAGGAGATCAAAATCCGTGTCACCTCGGGCTTGAAGAAGCCTCCCTGCATCATTGCGATGGGGGGGCGAGGTGAGGTCATGGCTCGCCACGTCGCGAGATGCCGAGACCATGCAAACGAGCCGGTAAAGGTCGAGGATGAACGCTTCCGGTTCAATCGCGTGGACCTGCTTCTCGGCAAAGTACGGTTGTTCTTCAGCCATCAGGTCACCATAGGCGATTCGCGTGCAGCGCTCGCCAACGCGGCCCGATGGTACGTTTCCAGAGCCTCCCGGCTGTGAGACATTGGCCACTGCGCCGAACGCCAGCGGGCTTCGCTGTTTTGTACGAGCCGTGTGGGTGCTGATTAATTGCTGATTAGTCGCTGCCTTTGGTTGTGATGCAGCCAATAAACACTTCCGAACATTCACGAAGCGCTTGTTTTAGAGGGACTTTTTGGTGAGCGCGCTGGGGCTCGAACCCAGGACCCCGTGATTAAAAGTCATGTACTCGGAGTGAATCATCCCTCCGTGCTGATACCTCGGTCGGAGGTCGCGAGCGTGAACCGGAGAGCAGAGGGCTTGGATGACCGCTTGGAGCTGCGGTAAAACTACGGTCAGGAGGCGCAAAAAGTCACCGTTGCTAGGACCGTAGATCGCGGGCGATGAGCGCTGAAAAGATGAATTGTATCAAAAAGGTTGATCTGACACCCCTTCCGCCAGTATGTTGTTCTCCTCTGTTCGTAGTCGTTCGAGCTCCACAGCAAAATCAGTGGCTTACGCCCGAACGGGGC